>CAJMQQ010000117.1 GCA_905215625.1 uncultured bacterium | reverse complement strand
ACCTCCATAAATCGAATAGAGTAAAATGCTCGCATCTATCATTTCTAGCAAGAGAAGATGAAGTAAAATGCTTGCATTCTCTATTGATTATTATGGAGTACTTTTTAGGGCAACACAATCCGTTGGATTATTTTGCACTTACAATCTGACTGGATGCAATTTTCAATCCCACATGCAATTAGCCTATAAGTATCCGACGATAGATTTCACTCATCTTTTCCATAACAACTTCCGACTGAAACAGCCTGCTTCGATTTACGTTTTCCTGCCCTAATTTTTCGAAATTATCAGTATTTTTGAGCAGATGGCGTATTGCCTTACTATAGGCAGCAGCGTCATCTGCTTTTTTTACCATAATACCGCCGGAGCAGAGACTTATGGAACCATTCTGGGATAAAATATCTCCCATCAGATCCCGGCTTCCGCGGATATCAGAACAGATCACGGGCAGACCGCTGGCCATGGCTTCCAGAAGCGCCATAGGAAGCCCTTCCTGATAGGATGGGAACAGAAACAGGTCGGCAGTCTGCAGGATTTTCAGGATATCTTCTCTGTAACCTGCGAAGGTAACCATGTGTGAGATGCCAAGCTGCTCGGCCAGATCACGGAGATATGTATCCAATGCTCCGTGGCCGCATAGAAGGTAATGGACGTTTGAGAGCTCCTTTAACTGGCTGAGAGCTTTTAGAATCGTTTCATGGTTTTTGCGTTTAATCAATTCACCTGAGGAAAGAAGTATAAGCTTGTCTAAGGGAAGGCCAAGTTCGGCCTTCTTTTTTTTGATATCTTCCTCTGTCAAATGAGGAATTCGCGAGGGATCGATACCCACACCGGGAATGTAGTCGGTATATCGGGCGTGGAAGGCTTTTTTAGCTCGTTCATAATCTTCATAATTGATACAGATCTGCTGATCTGTGTAGCGGGACAGAAAACGTTCCATAGGGTAGTAGCAGAGCCAGTTTACGGGCTTTGCTCCCTTAAAGAAGTGAAAACCATGGGCGGTATAGATTACAGGGCCTGTATGGGTCGTATAAGCCGCCAGACGGGCCATAACTCCTCCCATAGGGGTATGGCAGTGTACCAGCTGAAAGCTTTCCTGTTCCATAAGGGTACGCAGCTGGCGATAGACTTTAAGATTTGCAGGTTTGAAGGGACTGCGAATAAAGTCAATTTGATGGCGTATGATACCGGTTCCATCCAAACGATGGTTGTCTGTTCCATAGGAAGGGGTATTATAGTTGGAGGCATAGTGAACCTCAAATCCCATGCTTTGAAGAATATGGACATTGTTCATTTCAAATTGCGGAACAAAACCGCTGACGGTGGTAACCAGAAGGGCTTTTTTCGTATTTGACATAATGTAAAATTCCTTTTTGCAAAATGTAATTTCATGATAGAAAGTAAATAGTATACTGCAGCGTCTTATATAGTTTTTATATTATATCATTGCCCATATTAAAAAACATTAAAATCAGACGATTTTCTATATTTTTTTATTGGAAATGCACCATATACAATCAACTAAAGTGAATATCCCCAACATTTCCCGTCCATACTCCCACTATCAACATGAAAGGACGTACACAAACATGAGGC
>CAJMQQ010000116.1 GCA_905215625.1 uncultured bacterium | reverse complement strand
GACTAAAGTCACAAATATAGGGTATCGGCTCTCTTTGGAAGCGTCTCCTTTGCTGTGCAAATCAGGATTTAATAACTCTTATATGGTTTTTCCATCAATTTCACTACTTCATACAGCAACATTGTTGCTGCACCAGTTCCACCCTTAGAGTAAATCTCGGTATCTTCATCAGATTCCGATGTTCCAGCAATATCAAGATGTACCCAAGGTTTTTTCTCAACGAATTCACCTAAGAATCTTGCAGCGGCAGTTGCACCACATTTTTTACCACAGTTAGCGATATCTGCTACAGTAGATGCGTTCAGATTATCATATTCTTCATCGCCCATTGGGAGTCTCCAGATATTTTCTCCTGCAAGGATGGATGCCTGGACAATCTTGGACATAAGTTCGTCGCTGTTACTGAAAGCACCAGTGTAGCGGTCACCGAGGGCAACAACACAGGCTCCAGTTAAAGTTGCTACGTCAATTAATGTTGTAGCTCCACATTCACGGATTGCGTAAGTAATGGCATCAACAAGTGCCATACGGCCTTCAGCATCAGTGTTAACAACTTCGATGTATTTGCCATTCATAGACTTAACGATATCGCCCGGTTTCATTGCCTTGCCGGAAATCATATTTTCACAGGCAGGAATAACTGCGGTTACGTTAATGCCAAGTTTCGCCTCTGCGATTGCACCCATAGCAGCGATAACTGCGGCTGCGCCGCCCATGTCACCATGCATGCCTTTCATGGCATTGCCAGGCTTTAAATTATATCCGCCGGAGTCAAAGCAAAGACCTTTTCCAATTAAAGCAATCTTTTCATCGTCTGTAACACGGCCGTTATATTCCATAACGATAAACTTAGCGGACTGTTTAGAACCACGGGCAACTGCCAGGTAGGAATTCATGCCGAGTGCTTCGCAATCCTGCTTTTCAAGAATTGTGCATTTGATATTGTTCTTTTCGCAGATTTCCTTTGCCTTAGCTGCGAGAGCTGCAGGAGTCATCACGTTCGCTGGTTCATTTACCAGGTCACGGGCTGTTGTAACGGCTTTTGCCATCATTCTTGTGTACTGCTCTTCCTTTTTAAAGGATGCAGAATCAATTCCTGTCAGAATTCCAAGATGCAGCTCTGGAGATTCTGGCTTATCAGAAATGTATTTGTCAAAAGAGTAATCTGCGAGGAGAAGTCCCTTCATAGCAGAACTTAACCAGTAGGAAACATCTTCTCCGATTGCGGTCATAAGAAGGTTCTTTCCGTGGAAACGCTTTGCTTCCTTCATAGCCTGACCGAACTGTAACTGAAATCTTCTCGGAGTTGCCTTCTCAGGAATACCAATGAAAATCAGGTTATAATAAGGCTGTCCCTGATAAGAAAAATCCTTTCCTCGGAGACCGTATACCTTGCTTCCTCCAACGAGACCATCGGCCTGAAGACTTTCAAAAATCTCGCTAACTTTTCCAAGCTCGATACTCAGACGATTTTTATGATTGTATGTGACGAGCAATGTATCAAATTCGTAGTCCTCCAGATCTACGAGACGTTGTATTTGCATAAATGATACGCTCCTTTCTAAAAAATATTTTTATTTAAATAATTATAAGTTGCATTAAAATCGGGAAAAGTGCATACTATCCCCGATTATAATATGTAATATATATACGTTTTAGTGCATATATTCTTCAGCGTATATACAGTTATTTATAGTATAGCACAGTCAAATATTTTAAAACAGAAAAAACTTGTACACATTACATAAAATTTTGGTGGTAAGAGACACGGTTTTTGCGTAAACTACTTATAAACAGGGTAAAATATTGTCAGAATAAATTGTAGTTAAATAAAAAGTGTTTGAAAAACCATTCCCACAATCTGCACGCCCCAATTTGCGGTATATTTTGCCTTCATTCAGTTGACGTAGC
>CAJMQQ010000115.1 GCA_905215625.1 uncultured bacterium | reverse complement strand
AAAAAGCACCATATGGCGCTTTAAGGCCTGTGCGAGCCGCTCTTTGTCTGTGTAAAGCTTTTCCAACGTGCGGCTGATGGCTACGCAGAATCCGCCGCCCTGAAGCCGGTCTGTACTTTGGGCTACATGGCCGAACATATTGTAACGGAACCAGGCAAAAAACAAGTCGCGTTTTGATAGAATCCGATCGCTTTTATTATCAGGCTGTTTGCTCATTTGCCTTTCCTCCCTTCAGCTGAATATAGATAATGGATGCAATAACAGCAAAGATAGCACATCCAATGGATGGAAGATTAAAATGTTTTACCAGAAAGAATCCCAGGAAGAAGAATGGAAGATAATTTTTTCTTCCAATGACACGGACGGTCATGGCAAAACCAAGGGCAGGCATCAGACCTCCAGCCACTGTAAGACCAGTTACCAGACGTTCTGGGATTGCATTTACAACAGAGGTAACTGCAGACGGACTGAAATAATTGCTCAAAGTAACTGGAATAATACCAAAAATACTCCAGAATCCGGCGGCATATCCCAGATGAATCCTCCGGAACTTGGCAGCGTTTCCTTCTTCAGCAGCTTTGTCGCACCGGCTGGCGGCAAAGGATGAAAAAACCTTGGAGAGGTTAATCGTGAGAGTACCTAAAAGCCCAAATGGAATCGCCATGCTGACAGCAAGTTCCGGACTCATACCGGAAGCTACAGCTAACGGAATAATGATACAGCTGCCAAGACTTTTATCTACAGTGGCTACGCCGCCTAAACCAGTGATAAGACCTAAATAAACAGTCTGGACATATGCTCCGACAATGACGGCCGAGGTTACGTCTCCCATGATAAATCCGATGATAACAGAGAGAAACATAGGTGTGCAGCTGGCTTCCAGCCAAGAGGTATAGAATGGATTCCATCTGCAGAAAAAATACAGAATACCAATTAGTAAAGATTGCAGAAACATCTGCCGCCCTCCTTTCGTTTATGCCCAGGTCTCTACATCAATCTTTTTTTCAGTAGGAACTGATTGTGCATATACCATTACTCCTCCCCTGCGCATTTCCAAAAGCTCAGGCATATGTTCTTCGCTGAGGCGGCTGGAGCGGTGAAGGATTTTTGTCTTTTTCTGAGGTGTTAGGTTGCCAATCTGCAGGCTCTCCATAGGGAATCTCTGCTTCCAAAGGCGATACGCGGTCGTCACATCTTTAATTAGAACAAGCAGTTTTGCGTCTGGCATCTGCCCGTTTTTATACTGGCTGACAGCATCATCCACCGAGTGAATCGTTACTCCGAGGGAGTCGGGAACGGCCATTAAATAGACATCTTTCATGAATGGATCGGAAGCCACTTGATCATCTACCACATAGATGTGATTGATTCCTCCTGTTTTAGACCACATAGTCATTACCTGTCCGTGAATGAGATGGCTGTCCACTCTTGATAAAATAATTTCATTCATAATGGTCTCCTTTCTCCATTAAGGCATCAAAGAAACGCGGTAATTGCCAGGCGTCTCAGCTAATTCAAAGGCTTTTTCGTAATCCTCAAGGGGAACGCGATGCGAAATCAGCTGTGCTGTTTTTACAGTTCCGTGGTTCAGATACTGGCTGGCCAGACAGTAATCTCCCACATTCGCGCCTCCTGTGCCAATGAGATACCAGTTTCCATAGTGAATCTTATTTACGTCAAGATCTAAAGATGGGGACGGATATCCGGTTGCAAAGAATAAAACTTTTCCTCCGCGTCTGACCAGTGAAAATGCCTGATCTACTGCAGGCTGATTTCCTACTGCCATAACCACATGATCTACACCCTGATGAAAACTGAAGCGATCAGCAAAAGCTGTAATATCTTCTTTTGCAGGATTGACAACATCAAATCCCAGAGAAGAGGCGACTCTGATTCTGTTTTCATTTACTTCGCTGATAAATACCCGGCATCCGAATGCGCGGGCTACCTGGGCGTTCAGCATTCCCATATTACCGGCACCAATCACAAGCATAGTG
>CAJMQQ010000114.1 GCA_905215625.1 uncultured bacterium | reverse complement strand
ACCGGCCTCTGGGAGATGCGTCGGAAAACAGCGGCTGCCTCATGGATAAAATCGAGGATCAGGACAATGGAGAGGAAAAACTGTTGGATAAGATGATTCTGGAAGGGATGATAAGCGGCTTGGACGGACAGGAAAAAGAGATTATTCTGCGCCGATATTACTATAATCAGACCCAGACGGAGATTGCAGGGATTCTTTGCATTTCTCAGGTGCAGGTTTCCAGAATGGAAAAAAGAATCTTGAAAAAAATGAGGGAGGATTTTAAAAACGGTACATAAAAACTGTTATTTTGGAAACCCTATCCATAACATCATTATGCAGGAATCTGGCTGACAAAATGATGCCAGCAATGGAGAAAGGAAGGGTGTGATCCAAAATGGATACGTTGAAATATGTATTTGGAATCCTGGTTTTAATCTTATGTATTGGTCTCATTGGGGTAGCCGTCTGGTACTGTATGTTCCGTCTGCCGGATCAGGCCATGCAGCAGGGAACCCTGGTATGGGGGCCTGCAATTGGAGGGAGATTGTTATGAGCAGTTCTCCCTCTGTTTATTTAAATATCCGGCAGATTACAGAAGTCCATCATAAAGACGTGCTTTTAAAAGATGTGGCAGATATTTTTTGTGACAATCCGGCTCTACAGAATCGCTGCAGTGCTATGAAAATCCGGAAAATTCAGAAAGATAAACCGAAACGGTATGTTGAGACCATTGTCCCGATACTGGAAAAACTTCAGAAGCTGGATCCCAATCTGCAGATTAATAACTTGGGCGAAACCGAGTTTATTATTGATTACCAGCCTCCGAAAAATCCGGTATGGTTCTGGCAATGGATAAAAACCATTGGGGTTTGCCTGATCTGTTTTTTTGGATCTGCATTTGCCATTATGACATTTAATAACGACGTTAGCGTTACCGCTGTATTTTACGAAATCTATGTTTTGATTATGGGGCAGGAACCAGGAGGATTTACGGTTCTGGAACTATTTTATTCTATCGGTCTGGCAATCGGAATTGTGGTGTTCTTTAACCACTTTGTCAAATGGAAACTAAATACGGATCCAACCCCGCTGGAAGTAGAAATGCGTCTTTATGAAGATAATATCAGCAAAACCCTGATCCAGAATGCAGAAAGGAAGGAGCAGGATATTGACATTTATTAAACAGATGTTTGCAGCAGCCATTGGACTTGCATCCGGTGGAATTATAGCAGCAGGAGTCTTTGCCTTTTTGGCCATCATCGGAGTCTTTCCCAGATTAATTGGAAAAACGAAAACCTGGAGCCATCTTTCTCTTTATGAGACGGTAATCATTCTGGGAGGAACATTTGGAAACGTCATGGATATTTATGAATTTCCGGTTCCAGTTGCAGAGAAGGTCTCCGGCCTTCTGGGAGATGGAGCGGGTATGGCGGCAGGCGGTATGGTTACTGGAATTATTGGAATTTGTATTGGAATTTTTGTAGGCTGTTTGGTCATGTCTCTGGCAGAAACCCTGCAGGCCCTTCCAGTATTGTCCAGAAGAATTCATCTGGCAGTAGGATTCCAATATGTAATCCTTTCCATTGCGCTGGGAAAACTGATGGGTTCCCTAATCTATTTTATGACAGGAATAGGAGAACGGATTGGGTTTGGATAAAAACGGACACAGGAGGAATGAAAATGGAAGTTAATAAAAACGCATATAACCAGTATGTGAAAGAGGTAACGCCAGTTAACAGCCTGATGGCAGATATAGCAAAGGCGTTTCTGACAGGAGGAATCATCTGTACCGCCGGACAGGGGATTATGAATGGATTCTTATCAGCAGGAATGGAAAAAGATGCAGCTAGTGCATGGACGCTTCTGTGTCTTATTGGAATCAGCGTGCTCTTGACCGGGCTGAATCTATATCCAAAGATTGTCAAGTTTGGCGGGGCAGGAGCTTTGGTTCCCATAACCGGGTTTGCCAATTCAGTAGCAGCTCCGGCCATTGAATTTAAAACGGAAGGACAGGTATTTGGGATTGGCGTTAAGCTTTTTACCATTGCAGGCCCGGTAATCCTGTACGGAACCCTGACAAGCTGGCTTCTGGGACTGGTATACTGGATTGGAAAAATGATGGGGATTGTGTGACGGACCAGGTTTCTGATAATGGATGACCTTTGTGAGACGGCCGCTTTTCTTGAAGAAAATCATGTGATATGATAGAAGAAAAGCGGCTGTATGGTTTCCTGAAGCGCACAGTATTTGTCTGCAATACATACCAGCCATGCTTCCCGACAGGTTGGGGGGATGGGAGTAAGGGGAAACATATGGCGCGCAATAATATTTTTTTCAATATGGTTAAGGGGATAATCTGTCTGTGCATTTTTCAATGCAGTCGAAGGATGGCGGAATCCATGGAGACAGTGGGAATGGTCTTTCTCATGCCAGTCATAGAGAAAATAGTCGTGAAGCAGTGCCCCGCGGATTAGATT
>CAJMQQ010000113.1 GCA_905215625.1 uncultured bacterium | reverse complement strand
TAGATCGAAAGAATTGTTTGAGAAACATCAAAAACAATCAGATATACACAAACCACGTGATAAATCCCAGTTTGTGGAACTGGAAAATTAGAATTTTAGGAATTGTATTTTAATGATAAATGATAAAGAAGTGAACTGTTATTGACATTATCAATGATTAGTGTTATAGTTATGCAAAATTCGATAGAAAGCGAGGTGCTCAATTATGAGAAAAAACAGAGTTAATATGAAATCTGAATATCTTTTGAGGACCTCGGTTGCATTGTAATAGTATTTTATAGATTTTTTTGCCGTGGTTTAATTAGCCGCGGCTTTTTGTTGTTTTTTGATACAATCTTCTGTTCCTTATAGATGTTCATACAAGACCAACTTACCGATTAAGTCAGGACAATTTATGGAGGAATTTATGATTTATCTTAGAAAAATTACAGAAGAAAACTTTATTGACGCATTTAATTTGAAACTCGCACCAGAACAAGAGCGCTTTGTTTCACATCCGATTCGCAGTCTCGCACAGGCTTATGTTTATAGAGAGCAATGTCAGCCTTTTGGAATTTATGAAGATGATACTATGGTTGGCTATGTTATGGTAATTTGCGACTATGATATCCCCGAATATGATATATGGCATATGATGATTGATGAATCAAATCAGAGACGGGGCTATGGTAAAATCGCACTAGATTGCGTGCTCGATTATATCAAGGCTAAACCTTTTGGTCCTTCAAATCGGGTAACCTTAACCTGTAACAGGGATAATGTCCATGCACTAAATTTGTATAGGAGCAGCGGCTTTACAGAGACTGGAGCAGCGGACGAAAATGAAATAGAACTATCATTAATGGTGCAGTAACAACTTCCAGTTTACTGTGAAATGTTCCAAAGCAGGCAAAAGCCCCCTGTTCTGCCACTTAGGGATTCCCCTTCTTTGGCTTACCAGGCGGGCTTTTCATCTGTTTCTGCCTTAAGGCAATTTAATAGGCTTTATTTTCTCCCGCTTTCGGCCGGCGGCTTCCCAGACCGGAATGATTGCTTTTCCAGGACTGGCTCTGTTTCTCTGCTTCTTCCTTTTGTCTTAAACATTCTTCGTCTATCTCATAAACGGCATTTCCGTCAATTACCAGGCGATTCCAAATAGTCATATTCATCCCTCCTGTCACTTTACTATATGCATGAATTTCTGCTCCCTTGCATAAGTTTAAACAAAAGCTACGAAAAGGATTGGACAATGACCCAGCACTCAGATGTAAAGTTCACGGATTTTGATTATTGGAGCAGCGATCCCCACCTCCAGATGCTGAAAGCGGCGCTGCCTTTTATGCCTGCCACCCAGCAGCGGATGTTTTCTGTCCTGGTAAGGTGTCAGGAACTGTTCCATACGATGGACCTTTACGGACAGGCAGGAGATCCCGCTATGGAAATCTGCGCCCTTACCCAGTCTCCCGCGTCTCCGGTAGACATTTTAACGGCAGTAAAGCCTTTTGCACCGTCAAAAGAACAGGATTTTATTGACGTTATTATCAACTTTATGCAGGGATTCCAAATTCGGAAAAATTTTCAGGAAATGCAGGGCGCTTCTGCCGAAGAAGAAAACAGTGATTTTCCTTTTGAACAGTTAAAGGGATTTCTGTCGCCCAAACAGCAAAGCCGCTTAGAAAATATCCAGATGGTCATACAGGCGCTTCAGATGATTCAGCCTGCATAAAAAAGAATGGAAAGGTGGATTTTTATGAATGCTAATTGGAAAGAAGATCCCAGACTTTCGGGTATGGACGCCCGAAAGCTGGAATACTTAAATCATTTTGCAGAAAAGGTGCAAAAAACACCGAAGAATCAGCTAATGCCTCTTTTTTTGAGTCTGAATCTGGATGCCCGCCAGCAAGGAATCCAATTCAATGATAACGAAACCGATCTGCTGGTTTCGATTTTGACTGCCGATATGCCTCCTGCTGAAAAAAAGAAATTATCGACCTTAAAACTTCTTGCCAGCCGGTTAAGCCGAAAAGTGGAAAACGGACAGGCATCCGGCGTTTCCTAGAGGACTCCAGATAAATTGCTTTCAGACAAGTTACAGAAGGGTTCTCCGAATCTCTTCTCCGCTCTTATTGATTAAATAAGCCGGTGCAATATCAAATACCGTCTTGCAGCCAAATGCGCGTTCTTCTGCCAGACGGTATACTGCTCTGGCATAAGCAGCGATTACGCTGGCCGTAAATTCTGGATTGGAATCCAGTTTTAAGCGGTATTCAATAATATGGCTGTTTTCCTTATTCCAGCCAGTCTTTCCGCTCCGGATAACAAAGCCGCCATGAGGGATTCCTGCATGGTCGCGCTTTAATTCCTCTTCGGTAATAAAATGCACGGTTGTATCATAATCTGCAAAGTAGTTCGGCATGGTTTTAATTTCCTGTTCAATCCTTGCCTGATCCGCTCCTTCTTCCGTTACCACAAAGCACTCTCTGGTATGCTTCTGTCTGGTGGTCAGTTCTGGATTTTCTCCGTTTCTGACGGACTCTAACGCTTCTGGCACCGGAATGGTATACTGTCTGGCATCCTTTACCCCT
>CAJMQQ010000112.1 GCA_905215625.1 uncultured bacterium | reverse complement strand
ACCACCTTGCCAAGGTGGGGGCCGCGGGTTCGAATCCCGTCTCGCGCTCTTTTTAATTTCAGCGGAAACCTTGAATTACGAGGGTTTCCGCTTTTTTTTCTTCCCGAACAATGTGAAGATGGCTGCTATCAATTTTGTAATTGCTGAATCCTTTCCAGAAAAATAAATTTCTTTACATTTCTCTTATTCTATATTAATATAATAACCGACGCGAGTTACTGCGGGAAAGTGTCAAAGCGGATAGGAATGGACGCTTGACAAAGAAATAAGAAAAAGGAAGTTTAAGTATGGAAAGAGAAAATTTTAAGTCAAGGCTGGGATTTATCCTGATTTCTGCCGGATGTGCCATTGGAATTGGAAATGTATGGAAGTTTCCATATGTAACTGGACAAAATGGCGGCGGCATTTTTGTGCTGTTTTATTTGTTTTTCTTGATTGCAGTAGGTGTTCCGGTGCTGACCATGGAATTTGCAGTAGGACGTGCCAGCAGAAAAAGTCCGGTATGCTGTTATCAGGAACTGGAAAAGCCAGGCAGCAAATGGCATCTGCATGGTTATGTGGCAATGTTTGGAAACTATGTTCTGATGATGTTTTATACATCAGTTGCAGGATGGATGCTTTCCTATTTCTTTAAATTTTTAAAGAATGATTTTGCAGGCATGAATACCGAGGCAGTGGCCGGAGAATTTTCCAAGATGCTGGGAGATCCGGTAAGCATGACGTTCTGGATGGCAGTTATTGTAGCAGTCGGCTTTTTCATCTGCTCGATGGGACTGCAGGCTGGCGTAGAGCGAATCACAAAAGTTATGATGATAGGACTTTTGGCGCTGATTATTGTGCTTGCGTTTAACAGCATTACTCTGGACGGCGGTATGGAGGGAATCAAGTTTTATTTGGTTCCAGATTGGAAAAAGGTAGAAGAAGTTGGGCTTATTAATGTTATTATAGCGGCGATGAACCAGTCGTTCTTTACGCTGAGCCTTGGCATTGGCGCTATGGCAATCTTTGGAAGCTACATGGGAAAAGAAAAAAGTCTGGCAGGCGAATCTGTGCAGATTGCAATTTTAGACACGTTTGTGGCAATTACCTCTGGCCTGATTATTTTTCCAGCCTGCTTTGCATTTGGTGTAGACCCTGGTGCAGGTCCGGAACTGATTTTTATTACCCTGCCGAATGTATTTAACGCCATGGCAGGGGGTCGTTTCTGGGGCGCTTTGTTCTTTATCTTTATGACATTTGCAGCATTCTCTACCATCGTGGCGGTATTTGAAAATATTATGGCCTGCTGTATGGATAAGTGGCATTGGAGCCGCAAAAAAGCAGCGCTCATCAATGGAATTATTATTTTTATTGCATCCCTTCCGTGTGTGCTGGGATTCAGCGTGTGGAGCGGATTCCAGCCAAGAGGAGCCGGAAGTACCATTATGGATTTAGAAGACTTTATTGTCAGCAATCTGCTTTTGCCTGGAGGTTCTTTGATATTCCTTCTGTTCTGCGTAACCAGATGGGGATGGGGATTTGACAATTTCCTTGCAGAAGCTAATACTGGCAATGGATTAAAGCTCCCAAGAGCATTAAGAGGCTATGTAACCTTTGTAATTCCGTGTGTTATTTTAGTAATTCTGGTTCTGGGATTAAGATAATATGAAAATTAAGAAAGGATATGTCCATGTTTCGTTGGAAAGGTGGTCATATCCTTTTTTGTTGCCAGAATACTGTTTTTGTACTATAATGGAAAAATTATAAAGGAGACAGCAAATGAAACGTGTTTACATGGAAAGATGCCAGAAAATCTGGCTGGTAATTCTTCTCGTTTATATTGCCATAGTCTACGGCCGTTCCATAAAGCCAGCCGCAGTATCTTCCCAGGAAAGCGGTTTTGTATTAGCAGCCGCTGTGGAGCTTTTTGATCAGGCGGGACTTCCCAGTGGGTGGCTGACGGATCACATTGTTAGAAAAACCGCTCATTTTACAGAGTATGCAGGACTGGGACTGCTGCTTTTTATCAATTTGCGCAGTCTGACAGAACGGAGGGTGCGCTGGCTGTCAGGAATGTTTGCGGTCGTGGTGATTCCATTTTTGGACGAAACCATACAGCTATTTGCAGCAGGACGTGCCGCCATGATCCAGGATGTATGGCTGGATATAAGCGGCGAGGTATTTGGACTTGTCATAGCGGCAGCCGGAGCGGCGCTGTGGCAGAGAATAAGGAGAAAACATTGAATGTAAATTATAAAATGGTACTGCAGTATGATGGAAGCCGGTATGATGGCTGGCAGAAGCAGACGACCACAGACAAGACGATTCAGGGAAAAATGGAAGCAGTGTTAAGCCGTATGACAGGAGAAACTATAGAAGTACATGGTTCTGGAAGAACGGATAAGGGCGTTCATGCGGCAGGTCAAGTGGTTAATTTTTATTTGCCCAAACAGATAGAACCGCAGCAGATCAAAGCATACTGCAATGAATATCTGCCGGAAGACATTGGAGTGTTGTCAGTGGAGCAGGTTCCATGCCGTTTCCACAGCAGGCTGAATGCAGTGAGGAAAACATATTCGTACCGCATTGAAATGAGTGAAAAAAAGGATGTATTTACCAGAAAGTATACCTATGGACTGGGGAAATCCCTGAATATTGAAAAAATGAAGGCAGCGTCCAAATTTTTACTTGGAACCCATGATTTTAAAAGTTTCTGCGGAAATAAGAAGATGAAAAAAAGCACAGTCCGGACAATCGAGAGGATTGAGTTTGAAGAAAAGGGGACCACGCTGACCATCCGCTATACTGGAAATGGATTTTTGCAGTACATGGTCCGGATTCTGACCGGAACTCTGATTGAAGCAGGTCTGGGAGACCGGGAGCCTGAGAGTATTCCGGCTGTATTAGAAGCGCTGTCCAGAGAAGCGGCTGGGCCAGCAGCTCCGCCGGAAGGCCTGTGTCTGGAACGGGTAGAATACGGAAATAGGAAAAACGCCTGAAATTGTCAAAAAAATAAAAAAAGTGCTTGACCAACGAGAAATAGTATTGTATAATACACTCGTTGCGTTGATGGGCTATCGCCAAATGGTAAGGCAACGGACTCTGACTCCGTCATTTCAAGG
>CAJMQQ010000111.1 GCA_905215625.1 uncultured bacterium | reverse complement strand
GTATTCTTCCGACTTTAGAAAATTCAGCGGTATTGCAGCAATTATGGAAAAGGTATCAGGAACAAAACCTTTACGCAAAAGAGATTGGATATTCAGAAATCATGGAAACTGTCAGAGAATTTACCGAAAATATAAATCTCTGACTTACATAAAAGAGGGGATAAAGGAGTGGATGTTATGGAACGAAAAGAAATTGTCAGATGCTTTTTTAAGAAAGTTGTACTGCCGGTTGCCTTGGCTGCTTTTCTCTTTTTCCTGTTCCGTCCGGTCTGCACAGAGGAAAACGGAGCCGTCAACTATGTGCTGCTCTGGATATTATGCGGGATTCCTTTTGGTATCCGCCGGATGTTTGTATGGCTTGTACCACATGGATATGATATAGGCGGAACTGTTGGAATATGGGCGGTCAACTTCATTGTCGGCGGTCTGATCGGCGGCGTGATCCTGCTATGGCGGTTAGCCTGTGCCGTGTTCTATCTTTTCAAATACGGATATGAATTTGCAACTGCATAAAAAATCACGGGTCGGGGGATTGCTCCTGTTCCCGTGATTTTCACTTTTCTGTTTTTTCCGGCGGTACAAATTCCAATAGGTCGCTGATCTCACAATTCAGAACCGTACACAGCCGCCCCAATACGTCTATATCTAACCGGATAATCTCATTCTTGCAGTAGTTGTTGATCTGCGTCCGCTGCATTTCTGCCCGATGGCTTAACATATTTTTACTCAAGCCGGATTCTTTCAGCAATTCGTCCAGCTTAATGCGAATCGTTCCATATTTCACTGGCAGCCCTCCTATACATGTAATTGACATGTATAGTGTACCCTTGATAGAATAGAGATATAAGATGTGATAAGTCTTGCTAGACTTCTTGCATACCCTGAACGTTGGATAAAAAATTTTATAAAATATGATTTTCTGATGTATGGAATAGAAATTTGCGGTTCTCTAGTAGATATGGGGATTACTCCCCATATCCCTACTCAAAACCGTACGTGCGCTATTAACGCATACGGCTTTTCACTCTATATTTTCATACTCTATCTGTAAAACAAACTCACTCTGATACTTGGTTCAAGTAACGGAAATGTCCTAAGCAAACCATTAAAGAAAGCTTCTTTTGTATAGCTTCTTTTCTGACTTCTCCGGTCGAGCCACTTAAACAATAACCATTTTGTCTGCACTAGAAAGTTCTTCACTTCCTTTATATTGTCGGTCACTCCATAATACTGGTAGTGTCCTCGCAGTTTCGCATTGACTGTTTTGAATATCTGCTCTAATGGCATTGTTCTGTGAATCTTTATCCATTCCGTCATTGCCTTGATTTTGCTTCGGTACTTCTTCTTACTGGTCTTTACCCTACAACGGAAAAACTGCTTCTTTCCGTCCATTCCGCAATAAAACATGAAACCAAGGAAGTCAAAGGTATCTGGTTTTCTTTCTCCTCTTGCTTTTCGGTTTTGCCTGGCAAACCTCCCAAATTCCAAAATCTTCGTCTTTTCCTCCGCCAGTTCCAACCCATATTTTCTAAAGCACTCTTCCAGTCTCTGCCGGAATATCTGCGCTTCGTATGGATTCTGAAAACAGCAGACAAAATCATCACAGTAGCGAATCAGATAACATTCACCCTTACACTGTCTCTTTACGATCACATCAAACCAGTTGTCCAGTACATAATGCAGATATATATTTGCAAGTATTGGGTTGGCTCCATTTCCTTGTGGGGTTCCACGTTCACTGTCAAGAAATTTGCCATCTTCCATGATTCCCGCTTTCAGAAACTTCTCAATTATCTCAAGAAATCTTCTGGCTGCTATGTCATGTGACAGCATCTTCATCAGCCATTCATGGTCTACATTATCAAAGAATCCTCTGATATCTGCTTCCACCACATAGTTCGTCTTCCGATACTGTACCATCTCTATGATTTCCCTCACCGCCTGATGACAGTTCCTGTTTGGACGGAAACCAAAGCTCTCATTATAAAACTTCGGTTCATAAATCTGCTCCAGTATCTGTGCAATCGCATTTTCCACCAGTTTATCTTCATAACACGAGATTCCCAGTGGTCTCATTTTGCCTTTTGTTTCTTTCGGGATATAGACCCGCCTTGTTGGATTTGGGCGATAACTTCCACTCTTCATCCGTCTTACAAGGTTTGCAAGATTTTCCTCCAGATTTCGTTCATAATCCTCTTTTGTCACCTTATCAATTCCATACGCCTTTCTTTTATCCATCGTTTTATGGATTGCCCTTAGTGTATTTTCATTGATATATGACGCAAGATTTTGAACCTTTCTGTCTGTTCTGTTTGCTTTTGCGATATTGTACTGTATTCCAAGCAACTCGTTTACCATGTCCATCAGCTCTCTTTCGTCTGCATAGTTTCTTATTACTTGAAGCTATAAAGTGCACAGCCCTTTTCTCCATCTGTTTTCACAGGCTTCTTCGATACTATGGCTGTGTCGGACTTCCTGCCATTCATTTGGATTCCTGACGCATTTCTTTGTTTTGGTTTCCATACCTCTTACGAGGAAATGACAGGACCTCAGCTGTTCCGATAACATACTTATCATCAACCTCGCCAAGCTCTCAGACTGGGGGATGCCGCCATAACCTCACCGTAGCGGTTACAGCAGTGTTGTCTACTGTATAATACAACACATCGACCATTTCCAACCTCATACTAATTTCCCAGCTCAATCGCTTCACTTTCGTTTCGGCTCTGTTGCTCCCTGTCCTACGCTTAAACCTGGTGTTACCACTTCAGTTCCAAGGACTCGGTACAGGCGGTTGGTTAGACCTTACCTGATAGGCTTTTCCTACTGTATTGTTATCAGCTTACCAAAGTTTGCAGAATTTCTTCCGCTCGCTAGGGGAAATCAGCTATGCTGATTTCACAGCTCGCACATACTAATAATAGTATACCATATCATTTAGAAAAGCAAAAAGAAAAGAGGTGCGGTGTTGGAAACAGGGATGTTGAGTGAAGAAACCATTAGAAAGGCCATATCCGGCGATTCTGGCGCGATTGAACAGGTGTTGAATTATTATGCTCCATACATAGAAAACCTCTGTAAAGAGGTCAAAACGCGCCCAGACGGCACAAAAGAAACGGTCGTCAATGGGGATATGCGGCAACAGGTAATTTGCAAGCTCCTAGAGGAATTACCTAATTTTAAAGTGGAATAAAAAAGAGGGAACCCGAAAGCCGGATGGCCGACGGATTCCCGTTTTTTATCCTTGGGGTATTGTAAACTTATACCCGGTGTTTTTGATTGTCTGAATATAAATTGGATGCGCCGGATCAGGTTCTAGCTTTTTGCGTAACTGATGGATCACACCCACGA
>CAJMQQ010000110.1 GCA_905215625.1 uncultured bacterium | reverse complement strand
TGAAATTCTTCATATGTACTCATAGAAATCCACCTCCTTCCAACAAGGATGGAAAAGGATGGTATGGACGCACTACCGGCTCCCTGGTAAGTATATTATATTGTCAAGGTAGGCCCCACAGGGCGGGGGCTGAGTTTTCTCATGTAATCATGCCACTGGGAACTAGGGGACACAACCTCAACAATCAGATTCGGAGCACCGGAGCAGCCGCGGTCTGTCAGCTTGTTAGAGTCGCAAATAACAGATATATCCGGTTCTCCCCAGCTCTTATCGTCTGCATCTAGGTTGACGGCAAAGGGAGCAGGGTAGATCTTGCATGAACCATTGGAGTTGTTGATGTGAGTTCTTAACGTATAGTGGAAACCAGAAACCAGTTCTTGATGAATCCGGTTTGGCGGAGCCATAGCATAAGCCGGCCGTCAATCAGTTCAGCGCGTTCGCCTTCCGGCAGCTCCCAGTAATCTTTAGAGGTGTAGGTTTTATTCAATGGCATTGGCATAGTAACACTTCCTTTCCAGCCCAAATAGGGACTTTGATTGTATTATAACATAAATTTTCTTTTTTTCTTAAAAATCATTTGATTTTAAGCAACTTTTAAAGGTGTGATTAAATTGACACTTGCACTGGAATTTACTTTTACAAGCAACCGATATATCTTAAGTTGACGTTATTGCCCGTTGTACGGGTGGCTGCGACTTGGCAGTCTTCTTTAGAGAAATCATAAAATTTTTACAATTCCCCCTTTGTCTTTAGAAAGATTTAATACATGAAAGGATGAAAACGTGTTACAATAGGTTAAATTATTAACATTTCCATAAAGGAGCGTAACAGAATTATGAAACGTAACAAGTTTGCATCTGTCCTTGGCCGGATTCTCGTATCAGCGATACTGATTTTCCTGCTGTTCTACACGATGCTTCCGGCAGTCAATTTCCATGATCAGAACTTCATTATATTTTTAATTATTTCCATTTTGATTGTTCTGGTTGTCAACTTCCTGACCTATGTCAAAAATTTCCTTTCTTCTCTGGGAGAACGGAACCGTACCGTAGTGGTGGGACAGGATCCGCTTACCGGAGCACCGGTTTACGGAAAAAATCCAGACCAGCCCCAGGAGCCGGTTAATCTGGCAAAACCATTAAAATACGGTTTCATTCTGATTGCCGGTCTGATTGCATTTATGGCAGTGGCTTCCATAATCGGAATCCAGTTTTTCAATGCGGCCAGGTATCGTGATCTGATTACGATTACAGATGGAGATTTTTCAGAAGACGTAGCCGAACTGAACATGAATCAGATACCGGTAGTAGACAAAGATACGGCTTCCCGCCTGGGCAGCAGAAAGTTAGGAGAGATGTCAGAACTGGTTTCCCAGTTTGAGATTCAGGAAAACTATACCCAGATCAATTATCAGGGAATGCCTTACCGGGTAACTCCTCTGGCGTATGCGGATCCGATAAAATGGCTCCTGAACCAGAATAGCGGCCTTCCGGCTTACATTACCGTTAACATGGTAACCCAGGATACCGAACTGGTATGGCTGGAATCCGGCATGAAATATTCTCCAAGCGAATATTTTTTCCGGAACATTTATCGGTACCTGCGCTTCTCTTATCCGACTAAAATGTTTAATCAGGTGTCCTTTGAGATTGACGACGAGGGAACGCCGTATTGGGTAGCGCCCACCATCAGTTACCGGATTGGCTGGTGGAACGGAAAGGATATTTCCGGTGCGGTTTTAGTCAATGCCTGCACAGGAGAAAGCAAGTATTATCCAAAAGACGAGGTTCCCCAGTGGATTGACCAGTTGTACAGTTCCGATATGATTATCCAGCAGTTAGATGACAACGGACGGTTCCAGAACGGGTATTTAAACTCTATTTTTGGACAAAAAGGCGTTCGCAGGACAACCTATGGCTATAATTATTTGGCAATCAATGACGACGTATATTTGTACACCGGTATGTCTTCTGTTACCGCAGATGAGTCTAACATCGGCTTTGTACTGGTGAACCTTCGGACAAAAGAAACCAGGTTTTATCCAGTACCTGGAGCGACAGAATACTCTGCTATGGATTCTGCCCAGGGACAGGTCCAGCACTTGAAATATACGGCGACCTTCCCGCTGTTATTAAATATTTCAGATCGGCCTACCTACTTTATTTCTTTAAAGGATGCGGCAGGTCTGGTAAAAATGTACGCTTTTGTAGATGTAGCCCAGTACCAGATTGTAGGAACGGGTTCTACCATTGATGAAGCGAGGAGAAATTACCGGGCGGCTCTGAATCTGGAAGAGGATACGTTAGACATTCCTAAGAATGAAAAAACGGTATCCGGAACCATAGAGGCTGTTGCGGATGTCGTTGTATCGGGAAATACCTGCTATTACTTTACCTTAGAAGGAGATCCTACTGTTTACACAGCACTGATTACCGTTTCTGAGCGGCTGCCGTTCTTAAAAGCAGGGGATGAAATCGGCTTTACCTATGAAAATCCAGAAGAGGCAGCAATTGCTAATGTTCTTTCTGTCCAGTCTATCAAAGCCGGAAAGAATGCAGAGGGTTTGCAGCCAGAGCAGGAAAAACCGCTGGAGACAACAGATGAAACTCCAAAAACTTCCGGAGCTTTAGAACCAGCAGAAACGACAGAAACAGCCGCAGATTTCTAAAGTTGTAAGCACTTTTTAAGAGAAAAGAAAAGCAAAATCACGAAAACCTCTTTATAATGGATAGTAGAAATACTACCAAGATAAGGAGGTTTTTATATGAGGATGAAAAAAACATATGCAGCGGCAGGACTTGCGTGTTTGATAGCAATTTTGGCGGCAGGATGCGCAAACACAGGGACTTCTGCAGGAATTTCTGTGCCAAATGAAATGACAATTCGCCAGTATCAGGAAGAAAACGGGGGCCAGGTAACGGTAGAGAGTACCTCGACTGTGACGGCAGTACCGGATGTGGCAGAGTTGTCTTTAAGCATTTATTCAGAAGATAAAGAAGCGGCAGCCTGCCAGGAGAAAAATGAGGAAGCGTTAAGTAAAACCCTGGAATATCTGAAAACCCAGGGCATAGAAGAAGGAAATATTCAGACTTCAGGATACAATCTGTCTCCAAGGTATCACTGGACAGAAGACAAAGGCCAGGTGTTAAATGGTTATGAAATGATAACCCAGATCACTGTTTCCGGAGTTCCCATCGGGAAGGTAGGGGATTTGCTGGGAGGAACCGTTGCTTCTGGAACCAATTCCATTGATTACGTAAAATATATGTGCAGCGATTACGACGCAGTTTATGAAGAAGCATTAAAACAGGCAGTAGAACAGGCATGGGCGAAGGCAGAAGCCATGGGAGAAGCTG
>CAJMQQ010000109.1 GCA_905215625.1 uncultured bacterium | reverse complement strand
CGCTGCTTTCTGCCTTCTGCTTCCTCATAATAAGACGGGATTTCCGATACCCCTTCTTCATTTTGCTCAAATGATTCCAGATAAGAAGCCAGTGCGTACCATTCTTTTACTTCGGCTCCATTCTGGTCATGTATGATGTGCTGTTCAAAGTCTTCGATGGCCTGTCCGTTTTTGTCTTTCGGCATGATTTTCAAAAGTCCCATGGAACTGTCTTCAATGGCTCCAAGCATCTGCGCGGAATAAAGTCCTGCCACAACCCGATATAATTGATCATCTACGATTTCTTCCGTCTCTTTTCCCTCTGTATACGGCACATTGGTTACAAACTCTACGTCTGTCACTTTGTTTAGCAGCATACGGTTAGGATTATAGGTCCAGCGAAGTCCGCTGGGATAAAGCTGTGCCGAAGTCATAATCGGGGAAATCGAGGCGTCTATTTCGGCCGCTGTCTTAATTTCCCTTCCCGTCAGATACACGCTGACCAGCGGATACCCTGGGATTCTGTCTGCTCCGATTCCAAGAGAACTGACATTAAATGCATCGGATACCGTAATGGCTCCCTGCTGGAAAGTATCCCGAATCGCGCCGGATGGCGAAATGGTCACATAGACTTTTTCGTAATATTCCCCTTCTGCCTTCTGCACTGCATATACATAGGAATCCGCTATGATACTGCCCAAAGGATCCTCTTCCAGTGTTTCTGCAAATTCATCTATCTGTGTAAACTCTACTGGATTTTCTGCCAGCACCTGGTCAAATGTGTAGCCAAACCGTGCCAGATACTCTTCGTTTACTATCTGCTTGTATTCCCCAAGCTGCGCCTTTATCTGAGGATCTTCCTTTACTGTCTCATCTAATGGATTCAGCCGGTATTCTTCCAGATTCCACCTGCCATTCTCTTTTCTGGTCAGATGCAGTTCTCCCAGATTTTCACAATAAGAACCAGCAGATACTACATAGGTATCTCCATGCTGGATTGGATTTTCCAGCGTTGTATGGGTATGGCCGCTGATAATAATATCAATCTCCGGCACCTTTTGAGCCAGAATTTCATCTTCTGACTTATCTTCTTTCTCACTGGTTCCACTGTGGGACAAACAGATAATCAGATCCGCCTGTTCTTTCTGAAGCTGTTCTGCCACCTGTCTGGACGTTTCCACAATATCTTCAAATTCCAGTCCGCTTTCCGGCGCACATTCATCTGCATCTTTTCCCAAAACGCCAAAAATGCCGACTTTTATTCCTCCCCGCTCAATTACGATATAGGGCCTGCTTCCATAGGCTTCCATCGCCTCTTTTACAAGGAGATTATCCTCAGAGGTATTTTTCGTCCAGTCAATATTGGCGCTGACCAGAGCCGGGAGACTCTCATCCGGATGTTCTTTCTCATGTTTTTTTGCAGCGTGGAGCATATTGGCAAGTCCCTGGCTCCGGTAATCAAACTCATGGTTTCCAAGCGTAACGGCATCGTATCCAATCTGCCCCATCATGATCAGTTCCGGTGCCTCCGTCTCATAAATGGTCTGATATAGGGTTCCCATGGAAAAATCACCGCCGTCTACCAGAAAAGTCGCCGGACAGGCGGCCCGCTTTTCCTCTGCCATGGTCTTTAATTTTGCAAATCCGCCAATCATTACGGTTTTCCCGTCTTTTTCTGCTTTATAGGGATCCAGATGGGAATGCATATCATGGGTAAACAAAATCTGCACTTCTTCCTTCAAGTCAGCGTCTCCATTTTCTGATGCCAATGTCACTCCAGCGCATAAGGTACACTGAATCGCCGCAGTCAGCATAACAATTTTCATTTTCGTTCCGATTTTCATTTTTTCTGCCTCCAGATTCTGCAGCTATGAAACGCTTACATCAATCAGCCGATTCCGCCCATAGCTGCGCCTGCAATCAATACCAGGATACACATTCCGCAGAACGCATATTTTCCCAAAGGATAAAACCAGCTTCCAATCGCCTTCTTTTTTCCCTTGTTCACTTCGGATTCTACAAATTTCCGTCCCAGCACCCAGAAAAACATAATACTTGCAAGTCCTGCGCCAAGCGGACAGATGTAGATGGAAACCACGTCCATCCAATCCGATACAATGCCCTGGATACAGAGAGAAATCACAGCTCCGGCCGCCCCTACTATCAGACAGGCAGGAGTCCGTCCCAGATGGAATTTTTCCTGTACTGTAGCAATAGGGGCTTCGTACAGATTAATTAAAGAGGTCATTCCCGCAAATGTAACTGCTACAAAGAATACCATCGCAATGACGGTTCCGCCAGTCAGCCCTTTAAAAAGACTTGGCAGGAAAATAAACATCAGTCCCGGACCTCCCTGATCCAGCTGCGCCCCCATTGTCGCCATTGCCGGAATAATGACAAATGCTGCAAGGGTGGCCGCAAGGGTATCAAAAAACGCTACGTTGCGGGCAGAAGCCGGAATGTCCTCGTCGTCATGGAGATAAGAGCCGTAAATTAACGTTCCGTTTCCAGCGACTGACAAAGAGAAAAATGCCTGGCCCATGGCATAAATAATGACCTTGGGATCTGTCAGGGCCGCCTTGTCCAGACGGAAAATATAGCGGTATCCTTCTGCTGCCCCAGGCTGGAATCCGATATAAATTCCCAGGCCCAGAAACAGGAAAAAGAACAGAGGCATCATGATTTTGTTGGCTTTTTCAATTCCCCCTCCAACGCCAAGAATCAAAATTGCAAATGCCGCAATTACTGCAATCAGCTGCCAGCCATTGTTTCCGAAGGAAGATGCCATTCCTCCAAACGCCGCGCTAAATTCATCTACAGAAGACGGAGACAGCGTTGCTCCGGTAAAAGCGCCAAAGGTATATTTAAAAATCCATCCCATTACTACAGTGTAGCCAATGGCAAGGGCCATGGAACCAAATACGGGAATCAAGCCAATGGCTTCCCCAAGCTTTCGTTTTCCTCTGGATTCGCAGGCTTTTCCAAATGCATCAACAGGGCCTGAACGGGTTGCGCGGCCAAAACTCATCTCTCCAATCACCCCCGTAGAGGCAATCAGAATCACGAAAAACAAATACCACAGCAAAAAGGAGCCGCCTCCAAACTTGGATACCCTGGTGGGAAACATCCATATGTTGCCCATTCCAACTGCCGAACCGATGCAGGCAAGAATAAATCCCCACCTTGATGCAAATAGATCTCTTCTCTTTTCCATAAACTAGTCCTACCTTATTTTTTCATAATGCTTTTAGTATACCATACAGACCAAAGAAATGTAAATTGTATTATGACTGTCAGCGAAGCAATCTGCCTGTTTTCACGCCCCCGGAATTATGGTACAATAGTAAAATAGCATAACAGAGCGAAAAATTGGAATTGACCGAGCAAAGCGAGGGATGCTTCTTGTCCGTAAGGGCAAGAAGATGGAA
>CAJMQQ010000108.1 GCA_905215625.1 uncultured bacterium | reverse complement strand
TAACGCATAAAAATACCCTCCTTACTGGTTTGTCCAGTAAAGAGGGTACATATCATCCCTGACAGGATTGTCTCCGGCGTTTTACTATGTGAATCAGGTTTTACAGCTGGGTCAGGGTATTGGTACAGCTCATAATGGCAACCAGCGTAGCCATGATAATACCAGCCAGATATGGATTTTTCGTTGCGCGGTACAGTTTTCTGGAAACAACCGCAGCTACAGCCAGGATAACGATAACCGGATAGAGCCAGATTCCGATAATGGAACCGCCGAAATAAGGAATAAATTCATTGGGCAGATGGCCGGTAATATAGAAGCAGCCGTACATCACAATCACCATGACAACGCTTGGAAGGATGTTGAAGATTACGTTGACACAGGTATTAACCCAGGATTTTTTACCCATCTCGAAGTAATTGTAACTGTTGATGCTGATGGAGTTTGGAATATAGTACAGTAAAAACAGAGGCAGGTACATCAGGATATAAGGAATTAAATTGGCGTTAAAGGCCTTTAGCGTGATGACCCAGAGCCGGAAATCTGTTTTAAAGAAATAATCTGCTAAAAATACAAGGCCGTAAGCGGAAATCGCTACCACCAGCGCCAGTACGACGGTTAAGCCAAGCTGTTTCCCATTGATTTTTACACCGTTTTCTGCAACTTTAGATGGGGTTTTGGTAAATTTTCTTCCAATCCAGATCAGGAATAAGGTAAATAATCCGCACAGAGCAGCCCAGATTCCGATAAATGCAGGGCCAGACTGAGGAACATGGGGACCAATGGTCTTGGAAAGAATGCTGTAACCAAACATATAAACAACAAAGCTGAAAACAGAAGCTAGAATGCTGCTGATCCAGAACCACTGTTTTTCACGTCCGGAAAGGGCTGGACCAGGAAGGACTTCTTTTTTTGCCTTTAAAGAAGAGAAGCACTGGGTTTCCAGTAAGACTTTTGCGAAACTGACGACAAACATGATAAAGCCTGCCAGACCAACAGCATTAAAGAAGGCCTTTATCTGCCAGATCTGACTGCTGCCGTTAATTGGATTTGGAGCGCCCAGGGCTTCTTCAAAAAACTGTACGCTGGAGGTTACGACCTGCTTGGAAAAATGAGCCCATGGATGGGTAATTTCCGGATTGTAAATTACGCGGGCTGCTTCCTGGCCGTCTACCATTTCTTTATAAATCGTTTCGTTTTCACGAATATCGAGACCGGATGGGTCCTTACCAAAATGTAAGAAAGACTGGGCAGTCGTCTGTTTTAAGAAGTCTCTTGGGGCAGTACGGGAGCCGTCTTCATTTTTGCTTCTGTGGAAAAATTCATCATATTGACAGGCTACGATTCCGGCATCGCGGTTTCCGAACATATTGAAATAATTGCCGTTCTCATCTGTGTAAACCGCGTCGTTAGATACCAGAAGAGCGGCTGCAATCAGAGGATCGTCTGCTTTATTGTCCAGCAGAACTGCGGTACGGCTTGCGAGCGCGCCATTGGAGTGTCCAGTTACGCCGATTCGGTCAGCGTCGACAAATGGCAGTGTGGCCATCATTTTTACCGCATCATACATTCCGTTGGCGTTATTTTCCGGTTTCCACCAATCACCCTTTGGGATAATATCAGAATTTCCATGCCCGTACATATCAATGGACAGCACAACGTATCCCCGGCGGGCATATTCTACATAGTTGAGATCCTGCATTTCCCTGTTGTTGTACCAGCCGTGGCTGCAGATAATGGCAGGGGCCGGATTTTCTGGCGTGGCAGTATCAGGAACCAGAAGCAGTGCGCTCATCTGATGCCCGCTTTCTGTTTCAAAACGAAGGTCCTTGATGGTAACTTTTCCAAAGTTGGTCTGGACCAGACTGGCGCCAATGCAGCTGATGAGGCAAATCAGCAGGGACAGGCACAGCCAGAAACGAGGGGTACGTTTTGCTTTTTCTTTCATCATATCGATCCTCCTTATGGTGGTATGCGCCTACTAAAGATAAAAAAAAGAGACGTAAACAAAAGCTTACATCCCTTTTCTCTTCGTCTCTTAGGCAGCGCAAGTGATAATGGAAGTATATCATGTACTGGATGATATTTCAACTAAATTGTGCAAGAATGACATAAAATGATGAAATATATATTTTTTTTGGTAAAAAAGCACAAATAAACTTCTCGAGGAAAAGAAAGCAGCAGAACAATATAAATTAGGACTGTTCTGTTTTACGGATCTATGATAAAATATAGACACTTATACCATTAAAAGAGGAACGAGTATGAAGACAACCAGACTTTTAAAACGTTTTGTTCCGTATTACCGGAAATATATGGGGATTCTGGCCATGGATCTGTTTTGCGCATCTCTGACAACGGTGTGCGAAATGGTATTTCCGCTGATTCTCCGCTACATTACCAATGAGGGAATTCGGGATTTGGCATCCCTGACTGTGGGAGCGGTAGGAAAGGCCGCGCTGTTCTATCTGATTTTAAGAATCATTGACGCCCTGGCCTACTTCTATATGGCTTATACCGGTCACATTATGGGAGCAAAGATTGAGACAGACATGAGAGGCGATGCATTCCGCCATCTGCAGAAGCTGTCGGACAGTTATTACAGCAACACGAAAGTGGGACAGATTATGTCCCGGATTACCAGCGACTTATTTGATATTACCGAATTTTCCCATCATTGTCCGGAAGAGTTTTTTATCGCATTTGTAAAAATTGCAGTATCCTTCCTGATTTTGTCGCGGATTAATCTGTTGCTGACCGTAATTATTTTTATCTTTATCCCGATTATGACTGTTTCCTGCTCCTATTTTAATCTGCGGGTAAGGAAGGCCTTTAAGCAGCAGAGAGTTCACGTGGGCGAATTAAATGCCAGGATTGAAGACAGTCTGTTGGGAAACAGGGTTGTGCGGGCTTTTGCCAATGAGGATGTGGAGATTGAAAAGTTCCAGAAGGACAATCTGAATTTCCTGGATATCAAGAAGAATACCTATTTTTATATGGCGTCGTTCCAGGATACGGTCAGGGTGTTTGACGGACTGATGTATCTGGTGGTAATTTTAGCAGGCGGTATTTTTATGGTAAAAGGCCTGATAGCGCCAGGCGATCTGGTGGCTTATACCTTATATGTCAGCACTCTGTTAGCAACCATCCGCCGGATTATCGAATTTGCAGAGCAGTTCCAGAGAGGAATTACCGGAGTAGAGCGGTTTGTAGAGATTATGGATGCGGAGATTGACATTTTTGACGAACCAGATGCAAAACCATTAAAGGAAGTAAAAGGGGAAATCCGGTTTGACCATGTCAGCTTTGAATATCCAGATGACCACAATAAGGTTCTGGACGAAATTAACCTGACCATTAAAAAGGGAGAAAAGGTAGCTCTGGTTGGTCCTTCCGGCGGTGGAAAAACCACGTTGTGCAATCTGATCCCAAGATTTTACGATACTACAGAGGGAACCATTTCCATTGATGGCCAGAACATCAGGGGAATTACTTTAAAGAGCCTGAGATCCAATATCGGCGTGGTCCAGCAGGATGTATATCTGTTTTCTGGCACTGTGGCAGACAATATTTCCTATGGAAAACCAGGCGCAGGCAGGGAAGAAGTGATAGAAGCCGCGAAACTGGCAGGA
>CAJMQQ010000107.1 GCA_905215625.1 uncultured bacterium | reverse complement strand
TGTAAACAGCTTTTTACACCAGATTTCACATCGGAGGAATCTCCGATGCTTCTTGTTCGGCTTTGCCGGACAAGAAGATGCCCCGTCCTGAACAGTTACAGTTTTATAACAGTTAGTATTTTTACCATAAAATTAAGTAAGGAGAAACAAGATGGCAGAACAGAACACAGGTAAGATTACCCAGATTATCGGCGCTGTGTTGGATATTAAGTTCAGCCAGGGCAAGCTGCCGGAGATCAATGAGGCCATTCAGGTGCCTCTTGCAGACGGCGGTAAGCTGACGGTTGAAGTATCCCAGCACCTTGGCGATGATACAGTCCGCTGTATCGCCATGGGCACAACAGATGGTCTGGTTCGTGGTATGAACGCTGTGGCTACTGGAGCGCCGATTTCGGTTCCGGTAGGAGAGAACACCCTGGGACGTATTTTCAATGTTTTAGGCGATGCAATCGACAACAAGCCCCAGCCAGAGGTAGAAGAGTATCTTCCCATCCATAGAAAAGCTCCGACTTTTGAAGAGCAGTCTACAGAGACCGAGATTCTGGAGACCGGTATTAAGGTCGTTGACCTTCTCTGCCCTTACCAGAAGGGCGGTAAGATTGGTCTGTTCGGCGGCGCCGGCGTAGGCAAAACCGTACTGATCCAGGAGCTGATCCGTAACATTGCAACTGAGCACGGCGGATATTCCGTATTTACTGGCGTAGGCGAGCGTACCCGTGAGGGAAATGACCTTTACCACGAAATGCAGGAATCCGGCGTTATTAACAAAACCACCATGGTATTTGGCCAGATGAACGAACCGCCAGGAGCGCGTATGAGAGTTGGTCTGACCGGTCTGACCATGGCTGAGTATTTCCGTGATAAGGGCGGCAAGGACGTACTGCTCTTTATTGACAACATTTTCCGTTTTACCCAGGCAGGTTCTGAGGTATCCGCTCTGTTAGGACGTATGCCTTCTGCAGTAGGTTACCAGCCTACCCTGCAGACAGAAATGGGCGCCCTTCAGGAGCGTATTACTTCTACCAAAAACGGTTCCATTACCTCTGTACAGGCAGTGTATGTGCCTGCAGATGACCTTACCGACCCGGCGCCGGCAAATACCTTTGCCCATCTGGATGCAACGACTGTATTAAGCCGTTCCATCGTAGAACTTGGTATCTACCCGGCAGTGGATCCTCTGGAGTCTACTTCCAGAATTCTGGATCCCCGTATTATTGGTGAGGAACACTACAATGTAGCCCGCGGCGTTCAGGAAGTTCTTCAGAAGTATAAAGAACTTCAGGATATTATCGCCATGTTAGGTATGGACGAGCTTTCTGAAGAAGATAAGCTGACCGTATCCCGCGCAAGAAAGATTCAGAGATTCTTATCTCAGCCGTTCTTCGTTGCTGGACAGTTCACCGGACTGGAAGGCCGCTATGTGCCGTTAAGCGAGACGATTCAAGGCTTTAAAGAGATTCTGGAAGGCAAACATGATGACATTCCAGAGAATTTATTCTTAAATGCAGGTAATATCGATGACGTTCTTGCCCGCGTGAAATAGGAGGGCTTGATTATGGCAGAGGGATTCCATTTGCAGATTATCACTCCGGATGAGAACTTTTATGAGGGAGAGGCTTCCATGGTGGAGCTGACAACCACAGAAGGAGACATTGGTATCTACAAAGGCCATATTCCGCTGACCGCCATTATTTCTCCAGGTATTCTTCGAATCCATACAGAAGGAGAAGTTCGGGAAGCAGCTTTAATGTCCGGATTTATCCAGGTAATGCCGGAAGAAATTACAATCATGGCAGAAGTTGTGGAGTGGCCGGAAGAAATTGATGTGAAACGTGCGGAAGAAGCCCGCGTACGTGCAGAAAGACGCCTTAAGAGCCATAGCGCCGAGGTCGATGTGACCAGGGCAGAACTTGCTCTGAAAAGAGCTATGGTACGTCTGGAAGTGCGAAAGTAAGGCGTAGAAAATAGTATAACATTAAGATTCAGAAAACAGCTTTCCAGTCAGTATCTTTTGGGATACGGCGGGGAAGCTGTTTTCTGTTTTTTACGGCAAATTTTACGCCGGGTTTTACGGCAAAATTTGCGTGAAATCCAGTTGATTCAGCCTGCTTTTGGAGTATAATAAAAACAGATAGTAAAATTACATGGAAACGTACAGATTTGGACACAAGGAGGACGACGAGATGAAAAAGCAGGTACTGATGGCAGTGACAGCGCTGACCTTTTCGCTTGGAATCAGCGGCACAGCTTTAGCGGCAGGCTGGCAGCAAAATAAGACTGGATGGTGGTATGAAAAAGAAGATAAAACCTATCCGGCAAACGTATGGTTCCAGGATCCGGCAAATGGCAAATGGTATCATTTTGACGCCAATGGATATATGCAGACAGGCTGGATTGAGGACGGTGGAAAACATTATTATCTGGATATGGAATCCGGAGCAATGTGGGCAAATGCAGTAACTCCGGACGGCTGGCAGTTAGATCCTTCCGGCGCATGGATGGAACACGTTGAGAAAAAGGATCCTTCTGTAAAAAATTCGGATTCTTCAGAAACGAAAAAAGAACAGGCGGGGTGGCACGAAGACCAGACAGGCCGCTGGTATCAGAATCAGGACGGCTCTTATGTAAAGAACCGTTGGAAAACTATTAACAGCAGCCGTTACTATTTTGATGAAGACGGATATGCAACAGTGGGATTTGCCGAGATTGACGGAGATGAATATTATTTCAGCGAAAAAGGAGTTTTAAAGACGAAAAACTTTACTCTGGACGGAGAGGTTTACATTGTAAACTCCAAAGGTATGATTCTGGATGTAGTAGATGAGTGGGACTATGAAAATGAAGAGTACGACGTCCCCGCAGATTATGATAATGACCGCTATGATAACAGCCAGAGCAGCAGTCAGTCCCAGAAAAATGAGTCTTACGGTTCAGGCAGTTCTTCTAATCAGGTCAGCGATGGCCTGAATCGGGAAATGGCGGAACAGGTAATCGAGATTGTTAATAAGGAGCGTGAAAAGGCAGGATGTTCTCCTCTGTCAATGGATGACTCTTTGATGGAAGCATGCGAGATTCGGGCAGAAGAGATTACAGAAAAGTTTTCCCATACCAGACCGGACGGGACAAGCTGCTTTTCTGTATTGGAAGGGCATTATGCTTATACAACCACTGGAGAAAATATTGCAGAAGGACAGAGAACTCCGGAAAGTGTTATGAATTCCTGGATGCATTCGTCAGGACATAAAGCTAATATTTTAAATGCAAGTTTTGAAGACATTGGCGTGGGATGTTATATCAAGAATGGAACCAGGCACTGGGTTCAGCTGTTTGGTGCGGAATAGAAGAACAGAATGTCAGAAGCAGCCGGCCTCAGGATTTTTTCTGAGGCCGGTTGTTATCATATAAGGAGTTAAGAAATGCAGCTATATATAGGATTCCTGTGAATCATTGCAGTTATTTTGGAACTACCTGGATGCGGAGCTCTTTGCCGCCGTCATAGTAGAAGTCGCCAACGATTTTTAGCTTGTAGCCTTCCGGTATATTCTTTAATTCGCTGGAGTTTACATTGCCTTTGCCGTCAACTAAGCCTTTAGCCCAGATTTCGCCGTTAGCCCATACCGAGTTGGTTTCTTCACAGAAGTAAATTACGTTAACCATGCCGCCATAGGTGTGCTCCGGAACTACCTGGATGCGGAGCTCTTTGCCGCCGTCATAGTAGAAGTCGCCAACGA
>CAJMQQ010000106.1 GCA_905215625.1 uncultured bacterium | reverse complement strand
ACCGCTACGACAGCGCCATTTATATGGGAACCGCATTAAAAGAACGGAAACTTTCGGTTATCAAGAGCGCTCTGGAAGAGTATAAGGATCTGGCCAGATTAAACGCAGGTCCGGCGGTGGTGGAGACATTTGGAGAAGCCGGATTTACGCCGGTTAACAAAAAAGAAGCTTTTTCGCTGAGCCGCCACCAGGAAGAGGTAAACATTGCTTATTCCAATGAATATATGCAGATTCTGGATCAGTACCAGCCTGGCGAAGAAACCAGCTTTACCATTATTGCATTTCCAAAGCCGGAGATTGGGGAACAGTTTCCGGAGATTTTCGAGGAAATCATCAAAATCAACACCCTGGACTATGAACTGTACCGAGATATGCAGCAGGTTATTATCGACGCCTTAGATAAGGCAGAATATGTGACCGTAAAGGGAAGAGAAAACAACCGGACGGATATCCGGGTGCATCTCCATACTCTGACGGATCCATCTTCCCAGACAAATTTTGAAAACTGCGTGGCAGACGTTAACATTCCAGTTGGCGAAGTCTTTACTTCTCCGTTGCTTTCCGGCACAGAGGGAGAGCTGTTTGTAGAAAACGTATACATTGGAGACATCCAGTTTAAAAATTTATCCGTTCAGTTTGAAAACGGACGGGTAACCGGTTATATGTGCGATAACTTTGCAGATCCGGAGGAAAATAAAGCCCTGATTAAACAGGTCATTATGCGGAACCATGACAACCTGCCTCTGGGCGAGTTTGCCATCGGAACCAATACCACTGCCTATGCAATGGCAGAAAAATATGGAATTATTGACAAACTTCCGATTCTGATTGTAGAAAAAATGGGGCCTCATTTCGCAGTTGGAGATACCTGCTACAGCTGGTCAGAAGATGCGCCCATGTACAATCCAGATGGAAAAGAAGTCATTGCCAGGGACAATGAAGTGTCTATTTTAAGAAAAACCGATGTTTCCCAGGCGTACTTTAACTGCCACTGCGACATTACCATTCCTTATGACGAGCTGGGAGAGATTGCAGCCATCGGATCAGACGGAACGAAAACGGTTATCATTGAAAACGGACGTTTTGCCCTGGCAGGAGCAGAAAAATTAAATGAACCATTGGAAGCTTAAAAATCCTATTGACGGCAGATTTAAAACCTAGTATTATAATTAATAAGTGGGATTTAATTCATAAAAGATATTTATAAGAAAAACTTATTAAAAACATTCATGGAAATTATGAATCCAGGTCAAGCACCAGAAAAAGGAGGAGCACACATGGCAAAAGTTGGAATTGTAATGGGAAGCGACTCAGATATGCCGGTTATGGCAAAAGCGGCAGAGGTACTAGAAGAATTGGGCATAGAGTTTGAAATGACGATTATTTCTGCCCACAGAGAGCCGGACGTATTTTTTGAATATGCAAAGTCAGCAGAGAGTAAAGGCTTTCAGGTTATTATTGCAGGAGCAGGGAAGGCAGCCCATCTTCCAGGTATGTGTGCCGCTATTTTCCCTATGCCGGTAATTGGAATCCCCATGAAGACTTCTGATCTGGGCGGCGTAGATTCTTTATATTCCATCGTTCAGATGCCGTCTGGTATTCCGGTAGCAACCGTCGCAATCAATGGCGGCGCCAATGCCGGTATTCTGGCGGCAAAGATTCTGGCAACTTCTGACGCAGCGCTGCTTGGCAGACTGAAAGAGTATTCTGCAAAGTTAAAAAGCGATGTAGAAAAGAAGGCAGAAAAACTGGATGAAATCGGATACAAAGAGTATCTGGCACAGATGAAGAAGTAATAAAGTGATTAAAAACAGAACCGTCAATCGTATCAGGAATTTACAATGGAGGAAGTTATGGATTACAAGAAATCTGGAGTTGATATTGAGGCAGGATACAAGTCAGTAGAATTAATGAAAAAATTTGTTCAGGGAACCATGCGTCCAGAAGTATTAGGCGGACTGGGCGGATTTTCCGGCGCGTTTTCTTTAAACTCTTTTAAAGAGATGGAAGAACCGACTTTATTATCCGGAACAGACGGCGTAGGAACCAAATTAAAACTGGCCTTTATTATGGATAAGCATGATACTGTAGGAATCGACTGCGTGGCAATGTGTGTCAACGACGTAGCCTGCGCAGGCGGCGAGCCATTATTTTTCCTGGACTATATTGCCTGCGGCAAAAACTATCCGGAAAAAATTGCAACCATCGTAAGCGGCGTAGCTGACGGATGCAAGCAGTCAGGAGCAGCCTTAATCGGCGGCGAGACTGCAGAAATGCCTGGTTTCTATCCGGAAGACGAGTATGACCTGGCTGGATTTGCAGTTGGAATTGTCGATAAGAAAGATTTAATTACCGGCGAAAACCTGGCTGCTGGAGACGTTCTCATTGGCATGGCATCTACCGGCGTCCACAGCAACGGATTTTCCTTAGTCCGTAAAGTATTTGAAAAGGAACTGACCAAAGAGGGATTAAATACATACTATGACGAACTTGGAAAAACCCTTGGCGAAGCTCTGATTGCTCCGACCCGTATTTATGTAAAAGCTCTGAAAAACGTAAAAGAAGCAGGAGTAAAGGTAAAGGCCTGCAGCCATATTACTGGAGGCGGATTCTATGAGAACGTTCCTCGTATGTTAAAAGACGGTACCAGAGCGGTAATCAAGAAAGACAGCTATCCAGTTCCTCCTATCTTTAAGATGCTGGCAGAAAAAGGCCAGATTGAAGAGCAGATGATGTACAACACCTATAACATGGGCATCGGTATGATTGTAGCAGTTGATCCGGCAGATGTGGAGACTGCTATGGAAGCCATGAGAAAAGCAGGAGATACTCCTTATGTAATCGGTTCCATCGAAGCAGGGGAAAAGGGAGTGACGTTATGCTGAAAATCGGCGTAATGGTGTCCGGAGGCGGCACCAATCTTCAGGCGATTATAGACGCTATTGAAACCGGAAAAATTACCAATACCGAAATTCGGGTTGTGATCAGCAACAATCAGAATGCTTACGCATTAGAGCGGGCGAAAAAGGCTGGAATCGAGGCAGTATGCCTGTCTCCCAAGGATTTTCCGGATAGAGGGGCTTTTAATGAAGCCTTTCTGGAAAAAGTAGAGGAATATGACCTGGATCTGATTGTCCTGGCAGGATTTCTGGTAACCATTCCGGCAGCTATGATTGAAAAATACCGCAGCCGGATTATCAACATCCATCCCTCCCTCATTCCATCTTTCTGCGGCGTGGGATATTACGGATTAAAGGTTCACGAAGCAGCTTTAAAGCGCGGGGTAAAGGTTACCGGCGCGACGGTTCACTATGTAGATGAAGGCGTGGATTCCGGCCCCATTATCCTTCAGAAGGCAGTAGAGGTCAAAGAAGGAGACACCCCTGAGATCCTGCAGCGCCGGGTAATGGAAGAAGCAGAGTGGATCATTCTGCCCCAGGCTATCAACATGATTGCCAATCAGTAAGGAGAGTTCATTATGAAGGTATTAATCGTAGGAAGCGGCGGACGGGAACACGCCATTGCATGGAAAGTGGCTCAGAGTCCGAAAGTAGATAAAATTTATTGCGCTCCTGGAAATGCCGGCATTGCAGAATTTGCCGAATGCGTGTCCATTGGCGCCATGGAGTTTGATAAGCTGGCAGCCTTTGCCAAAGAAAAAGGAATCGACTTGACGGTTATCGGTATGGACGATCCGTTAGTTGGCGGCGTTTTTTCAGGAAACTGATATTCTGGTACATCGCATCTGCTGTGCCACGGTACC
>CAJMQQ010000105.1 GCA_905215625.1 uncultured bacterium | reverse complement strand
GGAACTACCTGGATGCGGAGCTCTTTGCCGCCGTCATAGTAGAAGTCGCCAACGATTTTTAGCTTGTAGCCTTCCGGTATATTCTTTAATTCGCTGGAGTTTACATTGCCTTTGCCGTCAACTAAGCCTTTAGCCCAGATTTCGCCGTTAGCCCATACCGAGTTGGTTTCTTCACAGAAGTAGATTACGTTAACCATACCGCCGTAGGTGTGCTCCGGGCGATCGTCGTCATCGTCGTCATCGTCCCACTTGTCATCATCCCATTTGTCATCGTCGTCGTCATCGTCCCATTTGTCATCATCATCGTCGTCGTCATCATCCCAATCGCCCCAGCGGCCATTGTTCCATTTTTCTTCCCATTTTTCATTCTTACCATGGGGACGGGCTTCCGCCTGAATTGCACCCAGCTGAGTGCCTGCCAATAAGAATGCAGATGCAAATAATAATCCCATCACGTTTGACTTTTTCATATAAAGCCTCCTTTAAATATTGTACTAAATTCATAATTTGATTTCCTTTTGTGGCTTCATTATAGTAATAATAAACAATGAAATCAATAGATTTTAAAAGAAGTAAGAAAGTGTAAAAAAAAAGTAAACAAGAAAAGAATTCGTAAGAAACTTTCAAAAAACAGTTAAGAATTGATGCAACTTTAGGTGTTACAATCAAATCAAAAGTATCCGGAATTAACGTGAGAACATGGCGGAAAGGAGAGCGTGCGTTATGAAAAGAATTCAAACGGGTGTGCTGCTGATAATGGAAGTTATCATTCTGGCAGGATGTGTCCCAAAAAGAGCCGGAGAGACGAATGCAGTCCGGGAGACAAATGAAGCTGTCGAACAGTCCGATACAATAAAATCTTATGTGCTGAAAACGGATAAGACGGAAGTGATTCCCTGGATTAGTCTGGACGAGGAGAAGCAGCCGTTTTTTATCCATTATGATGTACTGTCATCATATCAGGCAGAGGGAACTTATATAAAAGACGAGGAACAACTGATATTAAAGACAGAAGACGGAAAATATCAATATCAATTTGATATTCTTGAGGGAGATACACTGAAGTTTGACCAGGAAAATTCATCTGGGTTTGCAGAGATAAACGAACAGTTAGGAAAAGACATTCTGGACGGCGCGGAATTTATCATGCAGTAGGCCGAAGACGGATGGGGATATTTTGTGCTTGTCAACGAAGCGTTTAGTATAGAGTAAACGTTTCGTATGTTCTGATGGGATTCCTTTTTTGATATACTAGCATCCGTGTATAGGAGCAACACAGTCAGATTAGAAAAAAGGGGCGATATTTTATGGATCAAAAACGAATTGGTGCATTTATTGCACAATGCAGAAAAGAAAAAAATTTGACGCAAATGCAGCTTGCAGAATTATTAGACATTACGAATCAAGCAGTATCGAAATGGGAAAATGGAAGAGGATTGCCCGATGTATCGTTATTACAGCCTTTATGTAATATTTTGGGTATCAGCTTAAATGAACTTTTTTCTGGAGAACATATTTCAACAGAAGAGTACAAAGGAAAAGCGGAAGAAAATATTTCCATACTTTTTAAAGAAAAACAAATTGCCAGTCTTAAGCCTGTAAAATATTTATTTTCTGTGTGTGCGAAAGCTACATTGTCTGTAGCGATTGTCGAATTGATTGTTGGCTTAGTTGGAAATTTTTTTAATGAACGTATATTAGAAGTGATGTTATGGAATGCTTCTGTGTGGCTATTATTGTTTGGAATATCAATAAGTAAATTGGCATACGATAAGAGAAAATTGAGAAACTTGAAGAGTTCTGGTGTTTGTCTGGAAACTCAAATAAGGGACTTAATACCAGCTTCGTGGATTAGAGTTGGCAATTATAACAGCGGCAGAGTTGTTTGTACGTATGTTCAAGACGGCAGGGAATATAAAGCTGTAAGCAATTACTATGTGTTGACACCTTTTTTGAAGCCAGAAAATTTATATGCGAATGTGTATGTCGAAAAAAATAATCCAATGAAATACAGTGTGGAACTTCTTCAGACTGATTAGCGTCTGCAACTTACGCTGGAAGATTTTTGGGGATTGTGGTATACTGAATACACTTATTAGCAGAGCACAAAGGTTGGGCAATACAAAGGAACGTCTGGAAAGACGGGACTGGTTTAGAGGAGGCTTATATGAAAACAACGTTAGTGGTGATGGCAGCAGGAATTGGCAGCCGATTTGGCGGTGGTATTAAGCAGTTAGAGCCAGTTGGACCATCTGGAGAAATTATTATGGATTATTCCATCCATGATGCATTAGAAGCTGGGTTTGACAAAATCGTCTTTATTATCCGGAAAGACCTGGAAAAGGATTTTAAAGAGATTATCGGAAACCGGATCGAGAAAATTGCAGAAGTGGCATATGCATACCAGGAGCTTACAGATTTGCCGGAAGGATTTGAGTTTCCGCAGGGACGGACAAAGCCATGGGGAACCGGTCAGGCAGTATTAAGCATTAAGGGATTAGTGGACGGCCCGTTTGCAGTCATTAATGCAGACGATTATTATGGAAAAGAATGCTTTAAAAATATGCACCGTTATATGACGGAGAAAATGGATACTCAGAAACGCCCTTACGATATGTGCATGAGCGGATTTGTTCTTTCCAATACATTAAGCGAAAATGGAGCGGTAACCAGAGGGGTCTGCCAGGCCAATCCGGACGGCACATTAAAAGAAGTGGTCGAGACTTATGAGATCCGTCAGACCCAGGAAGGCCTGTTTGGAGCAGATGATGATGGAAACCGGGTTCAGTTAGATGGAAACTGTCTGGTATCTATGAATATGTGGGGGCTTCCGGCGTCCTTCTTAGAAGAACTGGAAAGAGGATTTCCAGAATTTTTACGATCCGTACCAGAAGGAGATGTAAAGAAAGAATACTTACTTCCCCAGATTATTGATAAACTGGTAAAATCCGGTCAGGCTTCCGTACAGATTCTGAATACTCCGGATAAATGGTTTGGAGTAACCTATAAAGAAGATAAAGAAGCCGTAGTAAAGGCAATCCGCGGTTTGGTAGACGCAGGGGTATACAAAAAAGATCTGTTTTCTTAAAAGAAACGGCGGTTGATTTGAAAAAGCCTTAGAAAAATGAGGAGACCCCGACTGGTACGCAAGGTACACAATCGGGGTAATTATGAAAAATCTATGTGCAATATAACGAATAAATGATATAAAAATCGTTTTCTTCTATACAAATAGTATAAAAAATAATTATGAATAAATTATGAACATCATGTAAATAGATTATGAAAACTAAGAGGAGGATGAGAGTGTGCCAGATGAAATCCAGAGAACTCCAATTGTAATCGGCCATAAAAATCCAGATACAGATTCGATTTGTTCTGCGATCTGCTATGCGAATTTAAAAACCAAGGTAACAGGGATTTTGCATGAACCGGCAAGAGCGGGAAAAGTAAATGGAGAAACCCAGTATGTGCTGGATTATTTTGGCCTGGAAGCGCCAAAACTTGTGGAAGATGTGCGGACTCAGGTGAGGGATATTGAAATTCGCCAGATGGAGGGGGTCAACCGGAATATCTCATTAAAGAAGGCATGGAATCTGATGCAGGCCAACAATGCGGTAACCCTTCCGATTGTAATGGAAAACGGCGCATTAGAGGGACTGATTACCGTAGGTGATATTACGAAATCTTATATGAATATTTATGACAGCAGCATTTTGTCAAAGGCCAATACCCAGTATTCCAACATTCTGGAAACGTTAGAGGGCGATTTGATTGTAGGAGATGAAAACGCCTATTTCAGCCAGGGAAAAGTATTGGTAGCAGCAGCCAATCCG
>CAJMQQ010000104.1 GCA_905215625.1 uncultured bacterium | reverse complement strand
GTGTACGAATACAAAAACGGAAAGTCTGTATTGACGGCCCAGGGCAAAAAACAGTGCCAGAGAATCGGCGGACAATCGGACGAGGACGCCGGTACAGACAGCCGGTTTGCCTGCTTAAATGACATGGGAATGTGCCTTGTCAATGGAGAAGAAGCAGGATTAAAGAAAAAAATGCAGGAATACCTGATTAAAAATGCGACAGTGGACGAATTATTTTCCCTGCCGTAAATCAGGGAAAGATAGAGGAGAACTATGGGATTAATAATCGGGTTGGATTTGTGCGATGCCTATACCCAGATAAGCTGTTATGAAGAGGAAAAGACATGGACCTTTCCCACCATCATCTGCCGTTCCAAAAGCGGAGAGGAGTGGTATGTAGGCAAGGACGCGTATGCCTGCAACCTGGTGGGAAACGGCGTATTGGTGGACAAACTCTTAAATCTGGTATCCAGAGAGGGCACGGCCACCATTGACGGTGTAAAATATGAGGCGCTGAGACTGTTAGAGCTTTACATGGACCGGGTTCTGAAGCTTCCGGTGACAGAATTTCAGGAAGAGGAAATTGACGAACTGGTGATTACCCTTCCTGGCCTTGAACGGAAGGTGATGGACAGCTTTTTGTACTGTGCGGATTATTTAGAAATTGCCAGGGAAAAGGTCCATATTATCAGCCGGGAAGAAAGTTTCGTTTACTATATTTTAAACCAGAAAAAGGAAATCTGGCGCAGCCAGGTAGGAATGTTCGACTTGTCGGCAGACCGCCTTTCATATTATGAGCTGAAGGTTCAGAGAGGACTTCAGAAAATGATGGTGGTGGCAGAAAGCCAGATTTTAGAAGAAAGCTTTGATCCAGACATTCTGGAGACGTCTTCCGGTGCAAAGTTAGCAGACAAGATTTTGTGTTCCTGCGGGGAGCGTCTTTTGGAACATAAACTATTCTCTACCATGATTTTATCCGGAAAAGGATTTGAAAAACAGGATTGGGCGCCGGAATTTATGCAGATGATTGGCCGGAGAAGAAAGGTATATGCAGAAAATACCCTCTTTTCCAGGGGAGCAGCCTTCCGCGCTGCGGAATACAGACAAGGCGGAGGAACTCATGCATTTACTTGTATCTGTGAAGGACGGTTAAAATCGACAGTTTCCATGGAGATTCTTTACAAGGAAAAAAAGACCCAGCTTGTGATTGCAGGAGCTGGTGAGAACTGGTATGAGTGTAAGACAACCATGGATTTTCTGATGGATGAAAGCAAAAAGATTGAATTTACCATTACGCCGATGGATCCAAAGAAGAGCCGGACGGTTGCCATTTCCTTAAAGGATTTTCCGGATCGTCCGGCCTGGACTACCAGAATCCAGGTAAGCATTGGATTTTTAGATGAATCCACGATGGTGGCCGCAGTAAAAGATAAAGGATTTGGAGAACTATTTCCGGCAAGCGACGCTATGGTGCGCCAGGAGGTGAAGTTATGAGCCTGATGGTCTGCCGGCAGGAGCCGGTAAAAAATCCGTATTACATAGAGGCGCTGGGAGTCCGGATCTGGTCTTCAGCAGAGCTTTGCTATGTGATTTACCACAATCCGCTGTTTGTCATGGATGGATTTGTGGACGAGCACCTGATTGCGTTTATCCGGGAAGAACTGGATATGGAAGGCCTGTCTTCCAAGCTGGAAAAATGGATGAGCGGCAAGGGAGACGGCGATTCCCTGCTGTTTCTCATTTTGTCGGAATGCGGATATTATTCTTTAGCAGAACAAAATAAATTCCGCCAGGAAGTGGCCGCTTTCCGGAAACTCCCCCCCGCCGAATATGCCCGCCAGAAGGGGGACGACTTGTTTTTACGGAAACAGTACGGAAAAGCGGCGTCTGTCTATGAAAAGATTTTAAACCTTCCAAAAGGGGGAGGCGTTACAGACGAGTTGTTGGAAAAAGTATGGTGCAGTCTGGGCTGTACCCAGGCCAGGATGTTCCAGTTCCAGAAAGCCTGGTATTCCTTTGAAAAGGCTTATAACTGCAGAAAGAGCGAGGAAGTATTGAAACGGATGTACTATCTGAGCCGGACCGGAGAGGGGATGGGCGGAAGGAACCACCATCTGCCGCTTGTCGGGGAGGCACAGAAAGTCCAGTGGGAAAAAGACATTGCAGAAGCAGGAGAGAGAGCGAAAACCTCAGAGGGAGTGTTAAAGCTGGAAGGCCTGTTTGAGCAGGAAGAAGAGAAACGGAGAGCCGGCGCCTTAAAGCTGATAAAACAGTGGAAGCAGGAGTATCGGGGCATGGTTTAAATCCCCGGTGGGAAAGGAGCAGATATGTCACAGGTAACCTTAGGAATGACTGGAATTACAGTCAATAAAAATGGATTTGGAGCGCTTCCGGTACAGAGAGTGTCCATGGAAGACGCAGGGAAGCTTTTAAGAAAAGCATTTGATAATGGAATTACTTTTTTTGATACGGCAAGGGCGTATACAGACAGTGAAGCCAAAATCGGCTATGCGTTGTCTGATGTGCGGGAACAGATTTACATTGCCACCAAGACAGCGGCTGAGACAGCGGAGGATTTCTGGAAGGATTTGGAAACCAGTCTGTCTACGTTAAAGACAGATTACATTGATATTTACCAGTTTCACAATCCGTCTTTTTGTCCAAAGCCAGGAGACGGCACAGGACTTTATGAGGCCATGCTGGAAGCAAAAAGCCAGGGGAAAATCCGCCACATCGGAATTACCAATCACCGTCTGTCAGTAGCCCAGGAAGCCATTGACAGCGGATTGTATGAAATTCTTCAGTTCCCATTCTGCTACCTGGCCTCTGAAAAAGACCTGGCTATCGTAGAAGCCTGCAAAGAGAAAAATATTGGATTTATTGCAATGAAGGCATTGTCCGGCGGCATGATTACAGATTCTGCAGCCGCTTACGCATACCTGGATCAATTTGACCATGTGCTTCCAATCTGGGGCGTCCAGAGGGAAAAAGAACTGGATGAATTTATCGGCTATGTAAAGAATCCTCCGGTTATGACAAAGGAAATAGAGGATCTGATTGCCCATGACCGAAAGGAACTGGCAGGAAACTTCTGCAGAGGATGCGGCTATTGTATGCCATGTCCGGTGGGAATTGAGATCAACAACTGCGCCCGGATGTCCCTGATGATCCGCCGTTCCCCATCCGAAGCCCAGCTTACCAAAGAAGTCCAGGAAAAGATGAAGCAGATTGAAAACTGCCTTCACTGCGGGCAGTGCAGCAGCAAGTGTCCGTATAATCTGGATACGCCGAAGCTTTTGGAGGAAAACTATAAAGATTATATGGAAATTCTGGCTGGAAAGCCATTGTAAAAACTATCAGGAAACGTTGCAGGAAAAGGAGGGAATGAGATGTTATTTTTATGGTATCCAAAATGCAGTACCTGTCAGAAAGCCAAGAAGTGGCTGGACGCACAGGGGATTTCTTATGAGGCGCGTCACATTGGCGAAGAAAATCCCAGCGCAGAGGAACTTTTTGGCTGGTATCAGGCCAGCGGGCTTCCCCTTAAAAAGTTTTTTAACACCAGCGGCCAGAAGTATCGGGAACTGGGCTTAAAAGACCGCCTTCCGGAACTTTCGGAAAAAGAGCAGATTGCCCTGCTTGCAAGCGATGGAATGTTAGTCAAGCGTCCCATTATCGCAGACGGCGGCAGCGTTCTAGTAGGATTTAAGGAAGCAGAGTGGAAGGAGCATTTTGGCAGATAGGGATTTTCAGATAGGAGAAAGCGTATGAATAGTATGAACACTATGTTTTGGGTTTTAGCGCTGCTGCTTCAGATTGATATGTACCCAGAATCCTGGACACATATTTATATGAACTAGGCTGAACACATG
>CAJMQQ010000103.1 GCA_905215625.1 uncultured bacterium | reverse complement strand
CCATTTTTCGGATCAACGAAAAACTCCAATGGGCGAAACAGACTAAAGTCCACATATTCAAAAGCTACGTCTTTATGAGCGTAGGTTCCTCCATATTTTCCACGCTTTACATAAAGACCAACGGCATTTGTTTTCTGAATCCATTCAGAAACACTTGGTGTAAATGTTAATAAACCCGCTTGCTTTTTAAAGTGTTCAGATTCGAACACTTTAAATGCTGGATTGTATATTTGTTCCCATACAGATAAATACTCTAACGTTCCACGATTTCTTAACCAATTTCTCACTACATCAGCCGCTCTAGAGGAATTTGATTTTACTTTAGCAATATCTGTAATGCAAATATAATCATCTAATTCTTCTTTTGAAATAGTAATTTTTACGTTTTGAACATCTATGATTCTATTCTTCATTCTTTATCTCCATTTTTTATACACACAGCAAAACAGCCTCCGAAATAACGCCTGCAACCAAACCAACCAGAATTCTACCTAAAACGGTACAAAATACAATTCCCATTATTGGATGTCTCTCCTCCCCTCCTTTCAGTTTACCGTAAATTTTTTGTTCCCATTCACTTTCTTTATCCTAAAATATATCCATGAACTGCAATTTTGATTTTCCTGTGAAGTTTTTACTTCTATCAGTATGCCATTATATATGTACTCCATCGTATATCCCTTTTTACAATCCTCGTTTTATCTGTAGTACTTCTGCATATTTCAATAAACGATCATACAAACATTTATTTTCCTTTATACTATTTACTATCTCTATTTCCGTTTTTCCCCCTAAACGATACAGATCACAAACAGAGCGCTCAATATTATAAATATTATAACTGCCGAATTCCGTCTTTTGTTTTCTTATTCCAAAGTTAAAATTACTGTTTGAAAAATAATGTCTTTGTACCGTAAAATCCATTTTCATCATACTGCGATCTGTTCTTTCTGTTGCAACTGATAAATAATCCGGCTCATGTGCCAGTACACCTTGATAGTAAAGTGCACTGTCCATACAAATAACCGCACGAGGATTGCTCAGACACACTTCAATGCATTTATAATCTAACGGTTTCCTGCATTGTTTCCCCACAAGCCAGTAATGTCCATAACATACTTTTTGTAAATACCCTTCTTCCACTAAAACAGAAATCTGACGATTCGTGAATCCTTCTGCCAGAAGTTCTTTCGTTCCTACATAGCCACTGTATTTGTTATATAAAGTTTCAAGTTTAATGTACGTATTCCTTCTCATATCTTCTCCATTTGCATTTCTTATCACACATATTATTGCATTTTTTATTACACACGTCAATAGGGTTTTCAAATTGGAAAACTATCCCTCAAACACAGCGCCCCAAACCCCAGCTGATTATTGGGATACTCCCCGCCCAAAAGAGGCCTGGCTCCTCTTCTTAAATACGCCTTTACCTTCTGCCCATACAAAAACAAGTCCTCGCCTCTTACAATCCCCCACTCCATCATAAGTGCCGCTGCCCCTGTGACAAACGGCGTGGCAAAAGAAGTTCCCGTGCGGCTTTCATATCCGTCCCCTGGGGCAGCTGTGGTAATTCCCACTCCCGGCGCGGCTAAATCCGGCTTAATTTCGTTGGTCACTCTGGTATATCCTCTCCCGGAAAAATCTGCGTAAGCCAGATACCGGGAGTCATAGGCGCCTACGGAAATCACTCTCTGGGCCGTAGAGGGAATGGTCTGTGTTGTCTGCGGTGTAGGCTGCAGAAAATGGGTATCTTCATTTAATACACCGCCCCCCGGCATCCACAAATCATACCTGCCATCCACAATCTTCCCTGGAATCAGCCGGATTTTCCACGTTCCGCTGTCAATATATTCGCTGCGAGGCAGCATTTCCACATAGATTTCCTGTGCCAGACTATAAGGCGCCGGTTCTCCGTAATACAGCAAAAGTTCTGTATTTCCCACAGTAAAGCGCTGCGGTCCCAAAATCTCCTGAAATGGCCCCACCCGCTGTCCTCCGGGTAGCAGCAGCTCCATTGTCATTTCATCCACATACTGCTTCCATATCTGCACATTCAGACCAGGCTCATACGCCCCCACATTAAAAGAAATTTCCGTAACTTCTCCCGCCAATACGGTTCCAGAAGTATGAAGCGCCCGGTTTCCCTCGTTCCCCATTCCCACACAGATAACACTTCGTCCCGTAAGCGCTGCATTATCAAGATAAGTTTCCAAAAGAGATTCTCCACTGTGAGAGCCATAATTATTTCCAAAACTCAAATTCAGCGCCAGCGGTATTCCCCGGTCTGCGGCCAGACGAATGGCATAATCAATGCCCTGCAAAAGTTCTGTAGTCCTCGGAAATCCGCCTTCCCTTGGGGCGCCTAACTTTACAACAAGCAATTCACTTTCATAAGCCACACCCCGGTATATCCCGTCAGAGGCTCTTCCATTTCCGGCAGCAATTCCCATGACTCCGGTTCCATGTCCGCTCAAATCCCTGCTTGGCACTATCTTCTCTCTTTCAGCTCGGCTTCCTGCCTGCAGAGCCTCATTGATTTCCTCCTGTGTGTACTCCGTTCCCAGGGAATAGCCTTTCGGCGGTCTGCCTGCTATACTCTGGTCCCAGAGCCTCCATATCCGGGTACTGCCGTCCGGATTCCGAAAATCCGGATGTGTATAATCAATGCCCGAATCTACACACGCTACCAAAATTCCTTTCCCTGTCAGTGCTTCCCCCAAAGGAGAAAAACGACTTTGCACTGCCGTCATACAGGACGCACTTTTCCCCTGATTGACAGCAAAAAAAAGCCTTTTCGGCTTTTCCACATATTCTATGCCGGGAAGTCTGGAAAGACTTTCGATTTTACTCTCTGCAAGAGTAATCACGGCGAAGCCATTTAAAAGTTCTGCCCGTGGCACCTCTTCTCCAATGATTTGCGAAAGATTTCCTGTATATTTAATAATTAAGTCCCATGTCCGCTCCACTTCATTATACCCGATACCCAGTTCCGGTGACTTTTCCAGTTCCTCCGGCGTTGCATCCAAGGCCAGGTTCAAAAGATTCTCCAGCTTTTGATTCTTCATGCTGCACTTCCTGCATTTTCTTTCAGTTTACTCCCAACGGGCTGAAAATATATCTCTTTTGCAGAATAAAATTTTGTCAGTTTTCTCACCTAATCAGGAATTCTATACGGAAGAAAGAAAAACTTAAACACATACCAAATAAAGTTGGTACTGCAGTAATCCCCAGCACCAACTTTATCTACAATTTTTTTATAATATTTACCAATTCCCTACCCTAACAAACAGCTTCTTTTACCATCTTTAAATAAATTCGACAGTTCTGATGATTAAAATCATATTGCAATGCCTTTTTAAATTGCACGGCTGCCTCTTCCTTATTTCCCATTCCAACATTGGCAAGTCCCATCAAGTAATGACAATGTGCCCTATTCTTTTGATTCATGTCATCCTCAAAAATCAAAAAATCAGGCAAGGATACAGCAAAGTAATCATTTTTCATTTTATCATATAAATGTTTCTCACCGTAATCCATAAGTTTATTAAAGCATACGCAGGCAGCATTTGTATTTCCAAGTTTCCGATTCGCAAGTCCTTTATAAAGAATCATATCTGCCGGCTGGTCATAATAATACATAGCTCCTGCCGGTTCATCAACTCCAAGTTCTGCATTTTTGAAACATTCTTCAGACCTTTCTGCCTCTCCAAGTTCTGCTTCTACAACTCCAAGATAATAATAAATATTGTTATCCTTGATTCCTTCCAATCTTCCTTCGCCTAAATTTACGGGGTACAATAAAGCTTTTTCCAACAGTTCTTTTGCCGCTTTAAAATTTTTCTTTACAATCTCTTCCTTCACCATCTCAGTCAAAGCAATTTTATACTGTCCTGAGATTCGTCCTTCTGCACCTTCCCATGCACGGAATCTATGATTCATAATGGTATCATAAGCTTTCTGATGCATGCCTAAAAGATTATACAAAGTAACATATTCCAACATAACATCGTCACGCTCTGCAAGAATATCCTTATGTGCTTCATAATTTTGTAATCTAGTACAACGAATACTAAGTTTCTGCTATATTGACGTAGAATAATTGTTCCATATGCAAGGCGGAGGAATGAGGCGTAGCGGTGGCTACGCTGATTGACGACAACGATGCAGATGGACAATTAGGCAAGTCAATATGGTGGTTACTTAGTATTCGCTGTACTAGTATAAAGTAAATTAAATAACTGCTATATATTTTATGGATGATGTGTGGTAAAATAGTGTTATC
>CAJMQQ010000102.1 GCA_905215625.1 uncultured bacterium | reverse complement strand
CGTCAAAATGTATGTTCGATCTGCCTCCAGTTTTCCTGTAATCTCATGGGGCTTCGTTCCTGAAATCCACCGTTCAATCTCCTTCCCATCTTCTGTTGCCAGTCTCATCTCACAGCCTGAAATCTCCTCTTCTCCTGTTATATCTTTTTTCGAAATGACAGCTTTTGTAGGTTTGTCTTCCATTACTACAATATCGATTGCTCCATCTGTGCTGACCGTAAATTTTACGTCCTCCGCATAGCCGTATCCAGGCGCCGGTTTTACCTCATGAAGCCAGTAAGTCTTTCCTGCGGTCAGCTTACGCTCCAGAAACGCAAAGGTTTCTCCTGTTGTAAAAATCATCTCCCTTCCTTCAAACAAAGCCGGCGTTTTGTCCTCGTTTAAAATCTGCAGGATAGCTCCCTTCACTGGCATCTCCTTTGCATCAGAAGACAACGCCTTCTGTATTTCTTTGTCCAATCCCTGATATACGTTTTTATAAATTCTGACTTTTGTCGTATCATCCCTCATTTCCACATAGTTCACACTTCCATCTTTATTCACTGTAAACGTAATATCCTTTGCCAGGGCATAGCCGTCAGCCGGTATGGTCTCTCTCAAAATATAGGTTTCTCCGGCAGTCAGCTCCAGAATCCTTGGACTGGCATCATGGGTACAAACGTGAATACAAGTGTCGCACAAGGTACATTTATCTGGATCGTAATGAAGAAAGACTGAAGAATCCCCATCTTTGGCATTCCAGCTTAACGCACCGGCCGGACAGGCGGCGACACAGTCGCCGCAGCCGATGCATACCTTTCTGGTTTCTGGATTATGGCAGTATAAGCAGTTAATGTTGCAGCCCTGCAAAAATACGGAAGTCCGGTTTCCCGGTCCGTCCACTGCGCTAAATGGAATGATTTTATTGACCAACGCTTTTTTCATCAGCGCACCTTCCGCTCCAGAATATGGCCGTTTAATTCTGCACCAAGTCCTAAATGAGTCGTATCCTGAAGTACATTCTGCCCTGCTTTTAACTTTTCAATCTCAGAACGTTTTACCAGATAGCCGGTAATCCGGATTACGTCGCTGTCATTGGCATAGAAGGACAAATATCTTAAATCTTTCCGGAAAGAGCCCTTTACAATATCCAGAACAAACTCCGGATTTTTGTGAACCGTCGTATCAATCGGGAAAATATCTCCAGTTCCGGACGGGAAGTATTTGTGGAACTTTGCACACTGAAGCAGATGATCAATCAGCTCATCCGGTTCTTCTCCAATCGGAATACGGGTACCTGGACTGATATGCTCGTCTTCCGCAATTCCTACCTGTGCATGGAGAAGGAAGTGGCCGCCGGTTGCTTCGCAGTATGGGTTAGTATGATTCTGATTGAAGGCATCAATCTGATCCATAATCTCAACGCCAAGCTGGGTTGCGTATTCGTCGTGGCCATAACGTCCGGTCTTTCCTTCCTTTTCCAGAAGGATGTTGACGCATTCTGCCATACCTACCATACCGAACATAGCAGTAAACCGGTCTCTGTGGATAAATCCTTCTTTTGCCAGGAAGTTATTTTCAAAGAATCCACTTTCTTCTACTTCAAATTTGATTCTGGCATCCATGTATTCTGCCATAATCTCCATAACATATGGAAGCTGGTTTTCCTTAAAATCTGCAATATTTTTTGCTCTTTTTGCAATATTTCCCAGAATCAGACGGCACAGGGTATAGGAACCTCCGCCTAACAACAGGCCATTGTAGCAGCTGGCAATGACATAGTGTTCTCCCAACTCGCTCTTAAACATCTTGTGGTTTGCAAAACTTGGTTTGGCGCTGTGAAGGGCAGTATCTACTGCCAAAAGTGCGAAATCATCTGGTGTTACGCCTTCTTCGTATTTCATGGTAAGATTTGGAACTGCTTGCTCTAATTCCCGTTCTACCTCTAATAAAAGACGGCCTGCTTTGGTTGCCTTTGGACCAATATTGGCATGGGAAAAAGAATCCAACACCGTTCTGTCAATGTGCTGCATAAACAGCTTTAACATCTTTTTTGCCTGTGCTTCGTCTACATCATTCATAAACGGCTCCAGCAGTTCATCCAGCGCTCCTACGTAAACCGGGAAGTTGGTAACGCTCGGAACGTGCTTATAGAAAATCAGAAGGGAGTTCAGCGCCTCATACAGATCCTTAGGTGGATCTAACTGCAGGAATTTGCTTCCCTCTCTCATAAATTTCTGATAATCCGGAATGATATAACGAGGCCGTACCGGCGCATGGCCTTCTGCCAGATCGCAGATGCATTTCACATCTCCCGGTACATTTAACAGTTCATCCAGGCCTTCCGGAAGATCCAGAACTTCCATTAAGGAATCTGCCTTTCCCGCCATGTTTGCCACCTTCTGCTCATGGGTCAGAATTGGACTTTCAATAATGTCTAAAATCTCCTGACGTGTCTGTTCTACACGTTCCATACTAATTGCTCTCATAAAATTCTCCTTTCTTAAGACAAAGCTTATAACATTTCCATTCACTTATAAAAGCTGGATTCCGGCTTTTATAAGTCAGTGGAAATTTCTTTTTTAATAAAGAGGATATCCATAAGCAGAAATTGTTTATGAATATCCTCCCTCATTGTCAAATCACAATATCCTGTCTACTTCCATCAATCATCCAGGGTATAGATGTCGCCATAAGCTGCGTCGAAATCAGCCTTGTTGTTTGGAACAACGATTTCGCCGGAAGCAATCTTAGCCTTTACATCCTCAACTTCAGCGATCAACTCAGGAGTCAGGTTGTCAGTAGTAGGAGCAATATCTACGCCGCCATTGGTAATATCGTAGGTCTTAACGCCGCTCTCTAAAACGCCGTATAAAGCAGCCTCTGCTGCGTCAAAACTTGCATTGTCTACTCTCTTCATTGCAGAAGTCAGAATAGTCTCAGGAGCGATAGCGCTCTGGTCGCTGTCAACACCGATTGCCCAGATGCCGTTTTCTTTACAGCCTTCGATTACGCCAAGGCCAGTACCGCCTGCTGCATGGTATACAACATCAGCGCCGTCGGTAACCATCTTGGTGGTTGCAGACTTGCCAGTTGCTGGATCGTTAAATGCGTTTGCATTGTACTGTAAGATCTCTGCGTCTGGATTTGCATCCTTAACGCCAGCCAGGTAACCGTAGCCGAACTGATGCATACTGTCGCTTGCCATTCCGATCACAAAGCCAACTTTGTTGGACTCGGTAACCTTACCAGCTACATAGCCTGCCAGGTAAGAAGACTGAGCCTGCTCGAACATCAGGCAGGTTACGTTTGGAAGGTCAGAGTTTGTCGCATCATCAATGATTGCAAACTGCTGATCCGGATATGCTTCTGCTGCCTTCTTGGTAGCGTCTGCCAGCATATATCCTACGCAGATAATCAGATCGTATTCTTCGTCTACGAAGTTTTCAATGTTTGGAGTATAGTCAGCATCGTTCTTAGACTCTAAGTAGTTTACCTGGATGCCTAACTCTTCTCCTGCTCTCTGTAAGCCTTCCCAGGAAGACTGGTTGAAAGAGCCGTCATTTACGCCGCCTACGTCGGTAACCATACCAACTTTGAACTCAGATGGATCTTTTACAGGAGTTCCCTTTGCTTCAGTCTCAGCCTCGGCAGACTCAGCTTCACTCTCTGCTGCGGTAGTCTCAGCCTGGGTTTCTGCTGCAGTGGTAGCTGCTTCGGTGGAAGCTGCTGTAGTTGCGCTGTCAGAACTGCTGCCGCAAGCGGTCATGGACAGAACCATGGAAGCTGCAAGCAATACTGCTACTGCGGATTTCTTCATAATTCTAATTCCTCCTCTATGATTTTATAGATACTCTTATACTATACCCTTTTTCGACAAATTCGTCAATAAAAGCGTATTAATTTTAGTAAAAAATAATAGGATATTTTTTCTTTCTTCCATTTTATGCACAAAAAAACCGCCTGTTTTAAGGCGATTTTTATCTCTTACTTATAAAACTAAAAAAGCTACTGAGGGGACTTGAACCCCATTGCTTTTCCTTATAAACAAAGGCTCTGTTGATTGTCGTGTGATACTTCGTGTGATACTTGGCACAACGTTGCTGATTATATCACAATGAATCCAACTATGCAACCACTTTTTTTACAATCCTGATGATACAATGCACAAGAATATAAATCTCTCTCACCCAAGTATATTGCATTTATAAACCGCATATGCTATAATGCCAGTAGGCAATAAAGGATATAGTTGTTCCATAGTGAGCGACAACAAAAAAGCCGGAGGTGTGCAAGACCTTCGGCTTTTTCTATTCCTATTTTCGGAGTGGGAAGGCTTAACCCCACAGGCTAGTTACCGACTATTTGTCGCCGTCTAACCATTTGATGATGTAGTGGCAAACTACACCAG
>CAJMQQ010000101.1 GCA_905215625.1 uncultured bacterium | reverse complement strand
ATTTTTTATGGAGCCTTCCATCCGGAAGCCATTACAGGCGGCGCAGTGGGAAGCCTGTTTATGAGTATGAAAAAGGGGGTTTCCAGAGGAATTTTCTCCAATGAAGCCGGACTGGGTACCGGATCGATCGCCCATGCTTGTGCAGATACCAGAAAGCCGGTAAAACAGGGATTTTTCGGAATTTTTGAAGTGTTTATGGATACCATTTTAATCTGTACCCTGACAGCCCTGGTTATTTTATGCAGCGGCATACAGGTTCCTTACGGAGCAGATGCCGGCGCAGAGCTGACCATACGCGGATTTACTGCCGCTTATGGAAACTGGGTTTCGATTTTTACCGCAGTGGCAATGTGCTGCTTTGCGTTTTCCACCATTATCGGCTGGGGACTTTATGGGGCAAGATGCGTGGAATTTTTGTTCTCTTCTAAGCTGATCCGGCCGTTTATGGTGGTATATTCCCTGGTTTCCATTCTGGGAGCTACCATGGATTTAGGACTTATGTGGAGTATTGCAGACACCTTTAACGGGCTGATGGCCATTCCCAACCTGATTGCTGTGTTCCTCCTTTCCGGAACCGTAGTGAGACTGGTAAAGGAGTATTTTGAGACAGAGGGAAAAGGCTGCTGACAGATGTTTATGAAGATGGGAGACAGGTATTATGGAGGAAAGACAGAAAGACTGGATAAAAACAGAGGAAATATGGCCTTTGTTTGAACAGCACCAGAATCAGGTGTTTTATACGGCAAAGGGCCTGACATTTACATATACCATTAAGGGTGGGGAAATGTTTGTAGACAGACGATCCAAATCCATCACCAGGGCCACAGTGGAAAAGGCCTATGAAAAGCTGAAAGCAGATAATGGCCAGACCATCCATGGCCCGAAAAAGTTAAATGTATTTGGAGCGCCTTATATCTGGGCTCTCTTTTCCGGCTTGGAACTGATAAAAGGAAAAGAAGAGATTATAGGGTAAGATCAGAGACGGCAGGGTATCCATGGCTGGAGCGGGCGGCCCGTACTGCCTGGTTAATGGCTTTTCCCATTACGTAAGAAGCCAGGGTTCCGGCAACGTTAATGTCAGCAGGAACGTCGCCAACAGATACCGCGTAAACCGAGTCTCCATCTGCGGTGGTGTGAACCGGACGGATGGTGCGGGAGAGGCCGTTCTGTGCCATGGCAGCCAGTTTGTTTGCCTGGGCCTTTGAAAAGGCGCCATTGGTCAGGACTGCGCCGATTGTGGTATTTCCGGTAAAGAGATCCGGCATGGCAGAGACATCGTTTAAAAATTCTTCTTCAGTGGACAGCAGAGCGCTGCGGTTTTGATTTAAAAGACCGGCAATCTGCTGTCCATTGTCTATGTCAAAAATATCTCCAAGGGCATTGACTGCTACAATGGCTCCTACTTTTAGCGGGCCAGCCTGGACGGCATAGCAGCCGATTCCGCTTTTCATGGCATACGCTGGTCCCCGGTATTTTCCGACGGTACAGCCGCACCCGGCTCCCGCGTTTCCTTCTGGAAAGACAAAGAAGCCGGATTTTATGGCGCTGCGGCGTTTGTCTGCATCTTCACAGGCCTGATAAGCCATCTGGCTGTCCGGCCGTACGTCAGGATCTCCGATAACCAGGTCAAACAGGCTGGACTGGCAGACTAAGGGGACTTTGGTAATCCCTACGTCAAAGCCAATATTCTGTTCTTCTAAATACTTCATAACCCCTCCGGCCGCGTCCAGACCAAAGGCAGATCCGCCGGATAACAGCAAAGCGTGGATGCCTTCTGATGCGGCCAGGGGATTTAACAGAGGCGTTTCCCTGGAAGCAGGGCCGCCGCCTCTTACGTCCACTCCGGCAGGAGAACAGCGGTCAAAAAGCAAAACGGTACAGCCCGTAGCCGCGTCTTCGTTCTGGGCGTGGCCAGCGGAAAATCCGCCGATACTTAACAATGGAATTTCGGTAATTGCGTTCATGTTTCATACCCCCTTATACGGCAGATGTTACATTTCTGCCGGAATGATTTTTAACAACAAAAAGAGCTCTTCCAACTGCCTGGGTTAAAATGGCGGCAATGAGAGCTTCCGGGATTCCGTTTAAACCAACGACACCCATAATGACGCCAAACAGCATAGAAGGATCAGTTCCTCCTGCCATTGCATATTGTTCCCCAAACAGCAGATAAATAAGAGTCATAACACCGGCTGTATTGACCATGGAACCGACAAATCCGGAAACCAGAAGAGAAAATGAAAGGTTCTTTTTCTTCTTTTTTAAAAATTGAAACAAAAATCCGGCAATCAGGCCAATGAGAATCCGGGGGACGATGGCGACAATCAGGCTTTCAATGCCGCCGTGGAACTGGGGACTGAAGCTGTAAAAGGGGGTAAATACGAAGGAAGTGAGATTCGGCTGTATTGTGGCCTTTACTACGCTTGTGATTCCAAAGATTCCGCCCAGCAAAGCTCCTATTTTTGGTCCGAGAAGGCAGGCGCCGATGATGACTGGAATATGCATGGTGGTGGCATTCATAAAAGGCAGAGGAATATAGCCTAATGGCGTAAAGGCCATGACCATCATAAGCGCAGTTAAAAACGCCATCTGGGTCAGAAGATGCACACGACTGGTTACAGATACTTGGTTGGTTGTTGTTTTATCCAATTGTTTCCCTCCTGCTGGCATCCCGTTTTGGGTACGCCGCGTTATTGTTCCAGAAAAGGAAGTATTTCTGCGGTGCGAAGGAAGAAAGCCGTACTGTCTGGAATTCAGTACAATCGGCATAGTTTGACAGAAACACTTCCGCTGGAATCTGAAGCTATTGTACGACGGCGCTTTCCAGATTGCAAGAAAAATTTATTTCCAGGATCTATGAAAAATAATATTGATTTCTATAATAATATCTAGTATATTATGTTGTAGATTAGCCGAAAGGAGAATCACATATGATTACAGTAGCGGTAGACGCTATGGGCGGAGATTATGCACCGTCCCAAATGGTAGCAGGAGCGATAGCTGCCGTCAATTTACGAAAGGACATCAAGGTAGTCCTGGTAGGCCGTAGGGAAGATGTGGAAAAGGAATTGTCCGGAAAGGACTATCCAAAGGATCAGATTGAGATTGTCCACGCTTCTGAGGTAATTGCTACCGAAGAACCTCCGGTTCATGCCATCCGCAGAAAGAAAGACTCTTCGATTGTTGTAGGTATGAATCTGGTTAAAAAGAACGAAGCGGACGCATTTGTGTCAGCCGGCAGTTCCGGAGCCATCCTGGTTGGGGGACAGGTCATTGTCGGAAGGATCAAAGGCGTAGAGAGACCGCCGCTTGCGCCTCTCATTCCAACGGAAAAAGGCGTGTCATTGTTGATTGACTGCGGAGCCAATGTAGACGCAAGGCCGTCCCATCTGGTTCAGTTTGCCCGTATGGGTTCCATTTACATGGAACACGTAATGGGGGTAAAGAATCCGAGAGTCGCCATTGTCAATATTGGTGCAGAAGAAGAAAAGGGAAATGCCCTGGTAAAAGAGACTTTCCCGCTTTTAAAGGAGTGCAGGGACATTAACTTTACCGGCAGCATTGAAGCCAGGGAGATTCCTCATGGAGGTGCAGACGTGATTGTCTGTGAGGCTTTTGTGGGAAATGTCATTTTAAAGCTTTATGAAGGCGTAGGGGCGACTCTTATAAGTAAAGTAAAGTCCGGCATGATGACCAGTTTACGGAGCAAGATAGGAGCCCTTCTTGTAAAACCGGCATTAAAAGAGACTTTAAAAGCATTTGACGCCAGCCAGTACGGAGGAGCTCCTCTGTTGGGATTAAACGGCCTGGTGGTAAAGACCCATGGCAATTCCAAAGCCAATGAGGTCTGCAATTCCATTATTCAGTGTGTTACCTTTAAAGAACAGGGTATCAATGAAAAAATTAAAGAAAGTCTCGCAGCAGAGACCAACGAATCAAATTAGGGAGGAAGTAACATGGAATTCGAAAAACTGCAGAGTATTATCGCGGAGGTATTAAATATTGAGCCGGATGAGGTTACCATGACCTCTACATTCGTAGACGACTTAGGCGCTGATTCTCTGGATATTTTCCAGATTATTATGGGCATTGAGGAAGAGTTCGATATTAAAATTCCGGATGATGCCGCTGAGCATATCGTTTCTGTAGGTGATGCTGTAGAGCAGATTAAAAATGCAATAAACTAAGAAATGAAAAGCAAAAGAGGCTGTCCCAATGGCGCGGCCTCTTTTTTCAATAAAAGGAGGATCTGATGAAACAGACACAAGAAAATCTGGAACAGGCGATTGGCTACCGTTTCCGCAATAAAAAGCTGCTGACCCAGGCCCTGACCCACAGTTCTTATGCCAATGAACACCGGATGGACAAGCTGTACTGCAACGAAAGACTGGAGTTTTTAGGAGACGCCGTATTAGAGGTTGTATCCAGCGACTTTTTATTTCACCAGTTTCCAGAGATGCCGGAGGGAAATTTAACCAAGACCAGAGCCAGCATGGTCTGCGAACCTACCCTGGCTTACTGCGCCAGAGAGATTTCCCTGGGGGACTA
>CAJMQQ010000100.1 GCA_905215625.1 uncultured bacterium | reverse complement strand
GCCCGGTATATCCGGATGGCGGGTGATAGCGGAATTTATCATACAGTTCTTCCAGATCATTGGTATCAGACGCCCCCTCATAAACTTTGATATAGTCCTCTGACTGGGGTGGTCCATATTGACGGATCAGCTGGGCAAAGTCAATAAACTTTCTCTGGACATCCATATCCCCTTTCAGCTGCCAGACCCGCACATCTTTTAACCCCTGGGCTGTTTCTGGATCCACTGCCCCGGAGACCAGCCGGTCAAAGGTCCCGTCCTTCCACTGGATTTCCTGGATATTCGTCTGCTTTCTAAAAAAAGCCTCCAGCTCTGGTCCCCGAAACATCGGATCCGCCACAGCACACCCCTTGGTCACCCGCCCGGCCCGGTTTCCGTAATACAGGATAATCCCATTCTCAATCCGAATCTGCTTCATGCCTTATCCCTCTTCTCTAAATCATCTGCATCCCCCTGTCTTCCTGCGTCTGCTGAAACTCTTCCAGAGTCTGGACATCCGGAAAGAGCATCTGTCCTTCCTGCATCTCCAAAACGGCAAAGTCATCCCGGTTACAGATCATGATCCGGTACTGGTAGTCCTTCTGCATCATGACATACTCCCATGCTTCCTCCGGATCGGTCAACCATACACCAGCCGCATACCGGCCATCCGGCAGAAAGCTGTAGCCGGAATATTCCGGTGAATGTTCCCGAAGATCCTTTGCCCCCAAGGGACGAATCTGGGACAGCTGAAGCCTGGCTGTTTCTCCCAGAAGTTCTGGTTTCAGGATGCCGACCACATCCTGATTCCAGCACTTCCATACTTCTCCGGTAGACAGGGACACCAGATGGGCAATGGAATGCCTTGGATTTTCCGTCCCTTCCATGCTTGTGCAGAAAAAAAGCTGTTCCGGGTGCTTCTCAGGCAGTGCCCTAGGAAGCAGAACAACTACCCGGCCTTTCAAAGAAACCTCCTTCTCCATTTTCACACAATCTTTTTGGGTTAACTCCTGCATGATCTAATCCTCCTTTTTCTGAAGCAGACTGCTCAGTTCCCCAATCAGCTCCAGTCTCAGACTGTCCGGCATGGACTGAAATGCTGCACGGACATAAGATTCCACGGCTTCCGGAGACTGATCTCCTACTTCGATGACATGTACCTTCCGGACGGTGATCTTTCCATCTGCCATCCCAAGACAGACAATATCCCCATAGTCCATCTTTGCCGCATCCCGCATTGCTTTTGGGATCAGCACACGTCCTTTTCCATCCATCAGCCTATAAATCGGTTTGCTCATCCAATCCCTCCTTCTCTTCCCATCATTGCCTCCACTTCCTTCTCTGCGATACCCAACTGTTCAAACACCTCCATCAAGGGCCTGCAGACCATCCGCATCGGGTCTTTCGGCCCAATTAGAATGACACCGGGAACCGTTTCGATCACTAGGTTTCCAGCTGTTGGGATCCCAGCTGCGGATAAAAGTACCCTTGGAATGGAAAGTACACCGTTCTCCTCCAACTCCATGATGTTTATCCCCGTTTTCTCTTCTGTTTTCATAGCACCTCTCTTTCCGGACTGGCTTCTGCCCGAATCTCATAATGGTCCGTTTCCCCGTCCCCCCACATGCCAAACAGATCCAGCTGCCTTGGCCGTAACCGCTCCCGCTCGCCTGGATCATAGTTGGTAATAATGACTTCCGGGAACTCACAGCCTCCCTCATACCGCTGGGCTAGGTTGTTGATGCGGGTAACGGCTGTAATAAAATACCCATCATACAGCTTCCGGATAAAATCACAGTCATTGTAGCTGACCATCCACTTGCCCTTACACTCTGCCAGAGTATCCCGGAGCCGTTTGTGGTCTTCTTTCCGGAATACCACCGCATAGTGTCCTTCTGTTTCGTAGTAAGGCGGATCACAATAAAAAAAGGCACTGTCCCGGTCATACTGCCGAATCAATGCCTCAAAGTCTTTATTTTCTATTACGGTATCTGCCAGCCTGCGGGATGCCTGCCAGATGGTGTCAAAGCAATTTCTCACATCAAAGGGACGGCAGCCAAAGGAGGTACAGCCGCTTCCATAACTGTAACGGATCAGCTTAAAAAATGCAGCCGCCCGTTTTACATCGGTTACCTCTGCATTTTCAAGCAGGATTGCTTTCAGTTCCTCATAATCCGGCGGCTTCAGGTATTGCTCTGCTAGTTCCAACTCCTCTCCTAAAAAGCGGGTATCCGGTTCCTGCTTGTCGATAAAGTTACGGATGATAGTAAATTCATCCCTGCTGTTTAACGGCAAAAATCCCAGTTCCTTTAAGAAAGCACCTGTGCGGTTCTTCACACAATAAAACAGGTTTGCAAGGTTTGAATTATAATCATTGTAGATCTCCATGCACCGCTCATCCGGCGGCTTCCCAAAAAGAACCCAGCCTCCTCCGCCAAACACTTCAATGTAGCGGTCAAAATTTGCAGGGAACATGGTATAGATCAGGCTACGGAGTGCTTTCTTTCCGCCAACCCATGAAATAAAACTGTTGATTCTTCATCACCTTCTTCTCTCGTTTATTCTGCTTATTCCATCTTCATTCCAGGCTGCAGCGCCGTATACTCATGCTGAAACGGAATCTCATTTCTCCGGATCACACCATATGTGGTACATACATGTCCTGCCTTGCCCAATTGCCGTAATCCATACCCATAAAAATGAAAATTTAAAAATGCAGGATCCTGCAGATCAACCCCCGCTTCCTGCAGAATATAATTTCCATACGTTTTAGGAGAATAGATATGAGGATCGAAATCATAACAATCCAGATTTTCTGCAATATCCAATGCCAAATCCAGTCCATCACAACTTTCCAGTTCCAATGCTGCCGCATATTTACAATGCATTCTGTTATCTGGAAAATTCTGAATCCGTTTCGCCAGTTCATTCAGCTTTTCAATATCTTCATCTGTCTCCAGATCACACCAGCTGATGGGACTACGGCCTTCTGCTATGATACAATCTTTAAAGTTTCTTTCCTGTAATGCATTAAGCGTCCATTGAAACTCGCGTTCTGTAGCAGGAAGTTCCAGCCAGACTCCTGTCTCCTCCGGATGCTGGGTACTGACTATCCGAAGCGAAAAAATCCCCTCAGAAATACCGCTGATATCCGGCAAGTGTTTTCCATCATACATGTCCTGCCTGGAGCGTGCATTTGGAAATGCATAGCCTTTTGATGTAAAAACCCCTTGTTCTTCCCGTCGCTGCTCCATCCCTACCTTCTCTGGATCCAAAAGCTCCACCACATCATCTGAAAGCCTGTCAATCCAATCAGAAATTCCTCCATCCAGGCAGACTTCCCCCAGTTCCCGATCATTCCTGATCCCCGGCCGGAACTCATAACAATCCAGGTTATAGCAAAGGTTGATCAGTTCTTTTATTGTAGGTGGAACATCAATCTTTTCTTCCTGCCGCATCTGAATGGCTGCTTCATAGGTTTCCATCTGAAGTGTGTCCATATAGCTGACCAAATACGCCAACACATTTGCTTCTTCCAATGTAATGCTTCCTGTCTGATTCAGTGCATCTACCAGAAAATCAGGCCATCTGCCACAAAATTCAATCCTATATGCTTCATTTTCATCCACATAAGCCCTACGCATTGTATCTCTTAAAAAGGAATCTTCTGTCGGCAAAGTTATATTTGCTCCAGAATAGCCAACTTCTGAAATTTGCCTCTTAGAAAAAATTTCGACTTCCAATGCTGGAGTCAGCAAATGGGCGGTCCCTTTTAATACTTTTTCCGGAAGGACAAAATAATCCAGCCCTTCATTCCCCAGAAGAGCCGTAAGTGTTCCTTCCGGGACTGGAACTTGATTCCCCCTCAGTTCCTTTATGAAACCTCCAACGGTAAGTTTCTCCCATGTCTCTGACAGACGCTGCACCTCTTCATGGGTTAGTTTCTCAAACGATTCTGCCTGCAGCACACTCCAAAGCCGACCTCCATAGGATTCTACTTCCAGAGACAACGAGCGGATATTGGGCATCTGTATTTCATCACTGAAATATTGCCACAGTTTCCCATTGTTTTCTCCAAGAAGTTCTGCCTGTTTCAAACTGTCACGAATCAGCTCCTCATACAGTTCCATTTCATAGGCAGTTAGAGAAATGTTTTCCCCCATCATTCTGTCACTCGGACACAATTCTCCCTCTATAGGGCTAAACAGACGGAGCCTGTACAGCTTATCCCATCGTTCCAAAAGTCATTCCTCCCATCTGTGAGGATGGTTCCTGTACCTGCCCCTTCAGTTGTTCTTCTGTCGTAATAAAAAAATCACTTCCAGAATTCCAAAAACTGACGCACACTTCCCCATCCGGAGTTTTGATCTCCCGCTGTTCAAATCCTTCTCCCCAGCCATCGCTTTCCTGACCTTCCCAGTATTCCTTTACTTCCTCAAGTTCTTTAGGGGAAAGCTCTCCTCTACATTCTACTTCCAGTACGCCCCACAGTTCTCCACGCCAGACTTCTACCGTAGGATTCATACTATAAATTTTTTCTTTCAGTCCTTCATCATTCAGATATTCAGCCAGCCCCCGATCTCCTTCCTCTGGAAGTCGCTCTTTTGCAATCTGGTCGCGAATCTCCTTTTGATAGCTGCACAGTTCTGCTGGTAAGAGCTCCTCTCCTTCTCCATTGAGATCTTCCCAGTCATATCTTGGATACCGGATCGCCGTCAATGGGCTAAACAAACGGATCTTTGTCCGTTCCTCTGTCTTTTTATTTTCATAATCAGATACCCTTTCTTTCATCACTGCAATCCCTCCTGTAAAACTACACTTCCATACCGGCGAATCAGACATGCTGTAACAATCCGTTCAAAGACCTGGTC
>CAJMQQ010000099.1 GCA_905215625.1 uncultured bacterium | reverse complement strand
CGACCTCCTGGTCCCAAACCAGGCGCTCTAGCCAAGCTGAGCCACACCCCGTTATACTGGGAAGTCGTTGTTGTTTTTATCGCTTTCCCTCAACGCAAGAGTAATTATATACTATGTGTTTCAAAATGTCAACTATTTTTTTAAATTTTTTCTACTTTTTAAATTTTTTATTTTGCAAGTACATTTTATGCCCATTTTACGGGCTTCTCCGGGGTTCTGGTTTTTCTAAAGTTTCCCCCAGAGAAGCTCCTTTTTTTCCTGTTTTACCAGTCTCTTTCTACATAGCGGAGTTCAAACTGGGCCTCTCCCCGTTCGTTCAACTCCATCATCATATAGGACGGCCTTCTCCCCTCCTGTCTGGGATAAGAAAGACTTCCTGGATTCAAAACTACAATATCATCCTGGACTTCGTAGCAGGGACGGTGAGTATGTCCAAACATCACAATATCCAGTTTCCGGTCTGCTGCTTCATTGGCAATCATTTCCGTTCCCAGGGACACATTATAATAATGGCCATGCGTCAGCAGTACCCGATACTTTCCAATCCGGATTTCCCTCTCCCGATCCAGGTTGGAAAAGAAATCATTATTTCCCCGTACCATCTGGATGCTGCAGTCCGGATTTAACCATTCCGGGATAAACTGTTCGCTTCCTTCAGAATCTCCCAGATGGATAAACATATCAATGGGTTTTACCTGTTCGATTACCTTTTTCAGATTGTCGTCTTTCCGATGGGTATCACTGACAATTAAAATCTTCATAACTCTTCTCCTCTGTATCTCTTAAAAAGCTCTTCCTTCATGGCGCGCAGCGCTTTCCCCCTGTGGCTGATTTGATTTTTCTGTTCCAGCGTCAGCTCTGCGCTGGTCACTCCAAGCTCTGGAATATAAAGAATGGGATCGTACCCAAACCCTTCCGTTCCCGCCGGTTTTTCTGCAATCTGTCCTTCCATGAAGCCTTCTGTATGAACAACTGTCCCATCCGGTAAAACTGCGGCAATGTCGCAGACAAACCGGGCAGACCGCTCTTTCCCTTCGGCTCCCTTTAACCGGTCAATAATCGCCTGATTCTTAATATCATAAGAAGTATCTTCTCCCATATATCTGGCCGAGTAAACCCCTGGCTCTCCTCCCAGATAATCGACTGCCAGACCAGAATCATCTGCCAGTACAATGCCGCCAGTCTGGAGCCAGACCGCCTTTGCTTTAATCTCTGCATTCTGGGCAAAGGTCTCCCCGTCTTCTGTAATATCTGCATGGACGCCGGCTTCTTTCATGGACAGTATCTCCATGCCTAAATCAGCCAGAATCATCCGTACTTCCCTCATTTTTCCTTCATTTCCTGTTGCAAAAACTATGGTTTCTTTCATGGTATTCTCCTTGTGTATGCCTTTAAGCAGACATTGCACCCCATCGTGGTCTCTGTTCTCTGAAAATGGATGCCGTCATAGCTTAAATATCCCTCTCCATCGGTAATATCTGCCGCGCCTTTTCTCTCATCTGCCTGATATTCGATGGCAACCGGCTGAGTGCTGTCTTTTGTGGTAATTTTTAACAGCAGTCCAAACCTCTCTCCGGCTTCCAATTCCATCGGACTGTCAAAATCAACGGTATAATATCCAGCGTCTGAAAAGCTTCCTTCTGCCAGAAGAATCCGCTGCCCAAACATCTCTTCCGGCTTCAAACTTCCGTAAATCTCATAATCCGTTCCGGCTCCTGTGGCATAAAATCCGGCTGCCGACAACTGTTCGTGTTCCTGGGCCTCATATACATTAGCCCCATAAGCAGTTTCCGTTCCATATCCCGCCTGACCGGCCCATCCGCAAAGATCCGTCTGATAAATCTTATCATAATTATCCGGATTGTCAATTCTTGTATAAACTAGGTTGGTCTTTCCCAGATTGGAGTCATAATAAGAGACATAAAAATATCCTTTATCACCAAACTCTTCTCCCCAGCTGGTGACGCACAAAAAAGCGCCGTTTTCCGGCGGCAGGATAGTAAAATTTTCCTTCGGGTACTGGTCATCCCAGCCTACAATCACCGTATCGTGGTTCGCTTCTTCCTGACCATCATAATAATATGCCGCATTTTCCTTCTGGTAATACATTGACTGGCTGTCTGAATTTTTTAAAGACGTATACAAAGAACTCTGGACGCCGCCCTGTTCCAGCACCGCCCTTTTTATGGCATCCCTGTCTCCCTCCGGCAGAATCCGCACTTCCTGAACGTGTTTTACTGCTTTCAGTCCAGCCGGGGAAATGCCGTCATGGTAGGGATCCTGCTGCTCGGTTACCGGCCCCTGCCAGGAAAGCAGATAAGCCAGAGACATAATGTAATCTCCCCCTGCATTCTGATCCATATAGAAGCTGTTTCTGCGCGACATATGATCCTCTGAAAAATCCCAGCTTTCTTTGGGAAGCAGAGACGATTCCAATGCGCCTAAAGAAGCAAATGCCCAGCAGGTTCCCAGATTCTGCTGGTTTTTCACGCCAGGCGCCCTGCCCTCTTTCCGATAATCATAGGAAGACGGAAGTTTTTTCTGCCTCCCGCCAGCGCCGACTGTCAGAATGAATCCCCCTATACAGAATAGAATACCAATCAGAAGGACAGACAAGGCTATCGTCTTTTGCCTGAATCGTCCATTATTCACCGGCATTATCCGGCCTTCTGGTAAAGTTGTTATTTTCCCGTCTGGGCGGCTTGGGACCCATAAACTGATAGAAATAAGTCTTCATCATACCGTTATAAATCTTCCGGTTTTTATCTGCTTTTCTTCCAATGGCCTTTTCTGCATCCGCATAAGCCGTAATCAAATACATGGACCAGGAATCCAGAGCTGCATATCTCTCTCCAATTTCCCGATACAGAGCCGGCAAATTTTCTTTCTCTTCGATTCGCTCACCATAAGGCGGATTGGAAATAATAAATCCATATTTTTTTGGATGGCTTAACGCGCTGACTGGCCTCTGCTGGAAATGAATCAAATGATCTACTCCGGCTGCCTGGGCATTGGCTCTGGCCGCTTTTACAATATCCCCGTCAATATCGTATCCCTGAATGTCCGTCTGGACAGAACGATCCACCAGATCCTGGGCCTCGTCCATAGCTTCATACCAGAATTTTCTTGGAATCAGCCCTTTCCAGTCCTCTGCCAGGAAAGAACGCTCCATTCCAGGGGCAATATTGGCCGCCATCATAGCTGCTTCAATGGGGAACGTTCCGCTGCCGCAGAATGGGTCTACCAGAATCCGTTCTTTGTTCCAGGGCGTCAGATAAAGAAGGGCTGCTGCCAGGGTTTCCGTAATCGGCGCTTTACTGGTCAGCGTCCGGTAACCTCTCTTGTGAAGAGAATCGCCGCTGGTATCAATGCCGATGGTAACTACATCTTTAAACAGGAATACCCGCAAAGGAAAGCTGGCTCCGGTCTCTGGGAACCAGGAAACGCCGTAGTGCGCCTTCATCCGTTCTACCATGGCTTTTTTCATAATAGACTGAATATCAGATGGGCTGAACAGCTTACTCTTAATCGAAGACGCTTTGGCAACCCAGAATTTTCCGTCCTGAGGCAAATAATCCTCCCAAGCAATGGCCTTGGTTCCCTGAAACAGTTCTTCAAATGTCGTTGCCGGAAAACTTCCTACTTTTAATAACACGCGCTCTGCCGTACGCAGGAATACATTCGCGCGGCAAATTGCTTCTTCATCTCCAATAAACGTAACTCTGCCGTCTTCTACTTTGGAAATCTCATAGCCCAAATCGTAAATTTCTTTTTTCAAAACCGCCTCCAGGCCAAAATGGCAGGGCGCTATCAGTTCCATTGTTTTCAAATTTTTATCCTCTCTTAAACCGGTTTTCCATCCGTTACAGCTGAATCTGTTTTACCACATCTCCTTCTAATGAGTAAATGGTAAAGAAATTGTCTTCCAAAACTGCGTATGTATGGGGATTGCCACCTTTGGGAATGGACACAGATCCTGGATTTAATACGGTAACATCTCCCACTTTTTCTGCTTTCAGCAGATGGGTATGGCCATGAATCAGAATGTCTCCTGCCATTACCGGAGGAAGGTTGTCCTGATTATATACATGGCCGTGGGTTGCATAGAAGGTCTTACCGTTCAATGCAAGAAGGGCATAATCTGCCAGAACAGGAAATTCCAGCACCATCTGATCCACCTCTGTGTCGCAGTTGCCCCGCACCGCATAAATCTGGTTTTTGTATTCATTCAGCATAGCAATGACCTGCTTGGGAGCATATTCCTTTGGCAGGTCATTGCGGGGACCATGATATAAAATATCGCCCAGAAGCACCAGACGTTCTGCGCCGGACTTTTGGTATATTTCTAAAAGCTTTCCGCAGTAATAAGCAGAACCATGAATATCAGAAGCAAACAGTATTTTCATTGTCATTCTCCATTTCTTTGTCTCGTGATTTTATTTTATAGCCAAGCTCTTGTATTGTCAATTCCGAATCATGTGTCGGCCTCTATAATAGGTAATTCCGCTCATAACTGATTCTGCATAAATCCCATGTTCTGCCGCCATCCGCGCTGCCTGGAGGCTGACGCCGCCTCTGGCACAGTAAAAAACCAGTGGCGGAACCGGTTTAAGCTCCTGAAACCGTTCTTTTAACTGGCTGTAAGGAATGTTTACCGCGCCGCAGATATGCCCGTTCTGATATTCTGCAGGTGTCCGCAGATCCACTAACTGCATTGCCATCCCGCTGTCCAGCCTATATTCCAGATCCCATAGAGAAATCATACCAACTTCCATTTTCCCACTCCTTGTCTTTGCCGTATATAACAGTATATTCAGCAAGACGCAGGAATGTCCCACTCTTTCACAGGACAAGAAAGGGGCCGTTGCAAAATAGATGAGAAATCATCTATGGAGCAATGGCTCCCTTTT
>CAJMQQ010000098.1 GCA_905215625.1 uncultured bacterium | reverse complement strand
TATACAGAATCCATCAGTTTGAGAAGCAGGAGATGATCGTTGTCTGCAAGCCTGAGGACAGCATGAAGTGGTATGACAAGCTGTGGCAGAACACAGTTGACCTGTTCCGCTCCCTGGATATTCCAGTGAGAACTCTGGAGTGCTGCTCCGGAGACTTGGCTGACTTAAAGGTGAAGTCTGTGGACGTAGAGGCATGGTCCCCAAGACAGCAGAAGTATTTCGAGGTGGGAAGCTGCTCCAACTTAGGAGACGCTCAGGCGCGCCGCTTAAAGATCCGTGTAAACGGCGAGAACGGCAAATACTTTGCCCACACCTTAAACAACACGGTTGTGGCTCCGCCTCGTATGCTGATTGCATTCTTAGAGAACAATCTGCAGGCAGACGGCAGCGTCCGCATCCCAGAGGTATTACAGCCTTACATGGGCGGACAGAAAGCCATCTGCAAGAAGAATTAATAGATCAGATTCATAACGATGCCTTGAGGAAAGTCTCCGTACTTTTCTCCGAATAAATTGATGCCCCCGATATGGCGGGCATCTTTTTTGATCTCGATTTTTAAGGAAATATAAGGAAGCGCCGAAAGATTTAGCTGTTCCAGCGTCAGATTGGTATTTACCAGTTTTCCATCCAGATAACCGCCGTTTTCCTGAACAGAGAAGGTCTTTAAGAGCCCATACTGGGTTCTTCCGTTGGGCCAGGAAGATGGGGTAAGCTTTCCTCTTCTGGAACCAAAATCGCCAGGAGAGCAATAAGTTGCCACCGGAAGGTTATTGATAGAAACGGTAATGTCAGAAGGCCAGTTTTCCAAAAATCCCGGCGCTTCCGAGCACAGTTCCATACAGAAAGACAGTTCATGCAGTTTTAACAAGGGATTTACCAGGTTGGGAAAACGGTATTCGATGAATCCCTGCTGAAACCATAAGAGCTGGGCTTTGGTGTGGGCAGGCGAATAAAAGGAACGGACATTGTCATATCCGTCCAATATTCCGGTTTCGTCTGCAAGTCCGCAAGTAGGCTCCACGTCAAATTGGAAATAGTTGCCAATGGGCATATCTAAAGAAACGGTATTGTCTGCCAGGTCAGCGTCAGCATCAAAGGTTTCCAGATGAAAAGACTGCATACTGGAAATGCATACCCGCATAGAGCCATGAATCCCAGGCTGCGTTTCTGTTACAATCAGTTTGGCTTCTTCCAGAATTTTAATATGGAGAGCAGTAGAAGAAACTGGAATATCTAAAATTGCCGCAATTTCCTGAAGGGAAAGAGCTGTATTTTTTAAGATGTTTAAAATATTCAAACGGATAGGAGAAGATAACGCTTTGCCTATCTGCGCAATTCTTGCATGATGCTCCGGATTACTTAAGTGAAGCTCAATATCACGTTCTCCAATAATCTTAACAGGTGTCTTACTTTTTCCAGCCATAAAAAACTCCTTTTCTACATTATTTTTTAAATCTTGAAATAAAAAGTGTGTATTAATTACAATAATTATAAAACAAAATATTAATATGCACAAGAACTGGCTCAAAATATTGTATGATTTATATAAAAATCAAAAGAAAAATCAAATGTTATTGCTAAAAATGTGCAAATATGGTAATATAAATTATGTAATAAAACACAGGAAAGCTTTTTGAAAGCAAAAAATTATAATATTTATTACATTAATATTATAATTAATAGGCGCTATAAATTCAAGAAATTTATAAGAAAAGGAGAGGAAACTATGAAAAAAAGAAATGCAACAATGTCACTATTCATGGCTGGAGTTCTGGCAGCTTCTTTAACAGGATGCAGCGGAGACAGTGCAGAACCACAACCAGCAGAAAGCAGTGCTGCACAGACAACTGCAGCTCAAGAATCCCAGGCAGCAGGTGACAAAACAACGATTACATTTATTAATGGGTTTACTGGCGGGGACGGCCCGTTTATGACCAAGATTGTAGACGCGTTTAACGAGTCCCAGGATCAATATTATATTGAACAGCTTCAAGACTCGGATCATTATACAAAATTTAAATCAGACGATTTTGATATGCTGATTATTCATGCGGATTGGATTTCTACTTATCATGCGGATGGACTTTTACGGGAATTATCAGATATTTATGAAATGGCTGGAATTTCTTTTGAAAACGATTTTCATCCTGTTACCCAGACTTATGCAAAATATGATGATGGAATTTTTGCATTTCCGCTGGACTTGTATGCCGAGACCTTCTATTACAACAAGGAATATGTAACAGAACAGCCGAAAACGTATGAGGATATGATCGCATTAAGAGATCAGTTGGATTCTGAAAATTCAAGTATTTATCCAATGGCAATTCCGCTGACCGGAGATCATCAGTGGGCGTGGATGACAGCTCTTGGCCAGTCTGGCTGCAATTGGGTTGAAGACGGGCACATTAAGATGGATACGGAAGAAATCTGTGATGCATTTATGAAAATCCACGATTTGATTTATAAAGACCACTTAAGCGCTGCAGGTTTGGGTGATAACGACCACTTTAATACCTTTATTAAGGACTCCGATGATGGCGCAAATGTAAGTTCGGTATGTGCATTAACTGGTCCATGGAATTACACGACTGCAAAAGAGGTATTGGGAGAAAATTTAGGAATTGGAACATTGCCTCAGCTTTATGGAGATACCCCCTGCGTTCCGGCCGGAGGCCATACATTTGCTGTATCTGCAAAAGTAACGGATGAAAAGAAACTGGCAGGAATTGCAGAATTCATGAAGTTTGCATATCAGCCAGAAATTATGCTGAATTGGGCAGATTCCGGTCAGGCGCCGATTCACTTAAAGACTATGGAACTGGTTAAACAGTCTCCTGAAAAGTATCCGGTTGCAAATGTGAATTATGGTATCTTTGATCATGCTCAGATTCTTCCAGCGATTTATAACATTCGTGAACAGGTAAAATATGTGAATTCCTCTGTCTGGTCTATGGTTGTCCAGACAGAGGACTTAAGCAGAGACGCATTGATGGAAGAACTGAAGAATGCGACAGAGATCGCAATTGAGCTTTCCGAATATTAAAAGGGAGAAGGGCTGCTGAAATATGCAGCCTTTCCTTTACAGATGAGTTGACTTTGCTGCAGGGCAGCAGAAGGGAGTTATGATGAAAAAGAAAAAGGCAACAGCGGTTCTGTTTATCCTGCCATTTCTGGTATTTTTTCTGTTGTTCTGGCTGATTCCATTCGGATTTGGAATTTACATGAGTTTATCGAAATACAGCTTAATCAGAGGCAATCAGGGATTTGTGGGATTGGAAAATTATGTAAAAATTCTATTTTCTTCTTCTATGTATCACAAATCTTTCTTTTTGGGATTAAAAAACACGATCATCTTTGTAATTATCACAACGCCATTTCTGGTTTTTGGAAGTCTTGCACTGGCGCTTTTATTGGATCGACTTCCTGAACGGTTGAAGGGAATTTTCCGGACGATTTATTTTGCTTCGTATTCAGTGTCTGTAACAGCAGTGGCAGCAGTTTTTGTGTGGCTGATGAAGGGAAACGGCGGGTATTTTAATAATCTGCTGATGAATATCGGTCTCATTGACAAACCGGTTCCTTGGCTGGAGCAGCAGCCCTTTGTATGGATTTCTTTGACGGTGGCAACGGTATGGTGGACGATTGGATATAATATGATGCTGTTTGTAAATGCATTAAATGATATTGATACCAATCTCTACGAGGCATCTGCCATAGATGGGGCAGGTTTTTGGGTGCAGCTTCGCTATATTATTATGCCGAACATCAAAAATATCTTTTACTTTGTACTGATGACCACAATTATTGCATCTTTCAACGTATATGGCCAGCCCAGACTGATGACAAAAGGCGGTCCTGGAGAAACGACGAAACCATTGATTATGATGATTACATCTACGATTATGGATCGAAATGATTTAGGGGTAGGAAGCGCCATGACAATTTTGATGGGGATTGTAATTATTCTTTGTTCAGTTGGCCAGTACTATTTGACAAAAGAGAAAGAAAATCTGAAATAGGAGGGGATTTTATGAAAAAGAAACAGTTCAGCCGGATTCTGCTGGTCATGTGCGCCTGTATTTTGGCCTATGCGTTTTTACTGCCCCTTTTATTCATGCTGTTTACAAGCTTTAAGGGGCTGGCAGAAGCTATGACTTCTTCTACGCTGCTTCCCAAGACATGGACCTTAGAAAATTATAAGGAGTTGTTTGCCAGCACGTCGACTGCGCCGATTTTTAAATGGCTTTTCAATACGGCAATCGTAACGGTAAGTGGTACTATTTTGAGAATTACGACCAGTGTACTGGCTGCCTATGCATTGGCAAGACTGCCTGTACCAGGGAAACGTTTTATTGTGGTCAGTCTTGTCTGGGCAATGGCAATTCCGGAAATTGTGACCTTTTTTCCGCTGTTTTACATTTTTAAACAGATTGGAATGCTGAATTCCATGCTTCCGCTGATCCTTCCTTCCGGTTCTGGAGTGATGTGTATTTATCTGATTTATAATTTCCTTTTATCGTTCCCGAAAGAACTAGAGGAAGCAGGTCTAGTAGAAGGCGCCGGAGTGCTTCAGATCTTGTGGCACATTGTTCTGCCTTCTGTAAAACCAGTTGTCATTACACAAGCGTTTATCACATTTCTGGGATTGTATAACAGTTATTTGTGGCCATCCCTGGTGATTAACCGTCAGGAGAACCGGACAGTTACATTGGGAATCGCTTCTTTGGTATTGGGAGAAAATTATACCAATCCAGGCGTAATGATGGCGTCTACTCTGGTTTCTGTTGTTCCGGTAATGATTATTTTTATGTTTGCAAACAAGTATGTAGTAAAGGGTTTTACCCAATCTGGAATCAAGTAATACAATGAAGAAAACTTGCGGGAAGGAAATGATTATGCGAAACGAATATCCGCGTCCGGAATTTGTCCGGAAAGAATGGCTGAATTTAAATGGGACTTGGGATTTTTATGCAGAAGGCAAATCCGGTCAGATAGAAGTCCCTTATGTATGTCAGAGCAAAATGAGTGGAATTGGAGAAAAAATTACAGAAGATACGGTCATATATGAACGGAAGATAGAAGTTCCGGAAGAATGGAAAGGCAGGAGAATCCGTCTGAACTTCGGAGCTGTAGATTATGGGTGCAAAGTGTGGATAAACGGATGCTTGGCAGGATGCCACATGGGCGGTCAGACTCCATTTTCCTTTGATGTTACAGACAGCCTTACCTGGGAAAAAGAAGTGATTCGGGTGGATGTCTGGGATCCGCTAAAAGACGAGAGCATTGCCAGAGGAAAACAATTCTGGGAAGAAGAATCCAGGTTTATCTGGTATACGCCCAGCACCGGTATCTGGCAGACCGTCTGGATGGAACCGGTAGAAGAAACTCATTTTGAATGGATTCATTTTACTCCGGATATTGATGAGGGAACGGTACGGATTGACTATGAGCTATCTTTAAAGAGCGAGCTTCCTTGTACGGTTGAAATTGCAATTT
>CAJMQQ010000097.1 GCA_905215625.1 uncultured bacterium | reverse complement strand
GGACGGCTATATGGTAAATGAAAACGGCGAGTGGATTATAGATGGGAATGTACAGGTAAAGCAGTAATACAGAAAGTTCAGATATTAACAAAAAGAAGGACGTTTGACTTATTTTAAGTCACAGTCCTTCTTTTTGTTGTATTTTCTGCAGTCTTATATCAGGCAGAATAAGGGGGATTTTGATAAAAACTTTTTATTATTTTCTTTTATGAAAACAGGAAGCCAGCCTTTTTTCTTCCATATGCAGATACTGGTTTGTACGGACAACATAGGTAACTGAGTCACAGCGTACATATGTGGAGGAAAAATGGATAGGTATCCCATCGGAATTATAGGCAGTTTTTTCTACATGGAACAGAGGGTCGCCTACCAGACATTTTAGGAGGGATGCCTTAGAACTGTCGGCTAAAATTCCATTAATTTCCAGAGTGGCTTCCGCTACCTCCAGACCGTAATCTTCTCTTAAGATATGATAAAGAGGTTTTTCAGAGGCGGCTTTCTGTATAAAGTCAGGAAAGGTGGTTTCTGAAACATAGATGGTATCAAGGCCAATGGGTTTATTGTCTGCCCAGATGAGCCGTTCTACATAAATAACAGGACTGCCTTCACGCAGGCTGAGAGCTTCTGAAATACGGTCATCGGATTGGATTTTTTTGATTTCCAGTACTTTATGACGGGAGGAGTGGCCATGAGAGGAAAGGGAATCGTTAAATCCTCTTGTCTCGGAGAGGGCAATTTTGTCCTTTTGTGGGCACACAAAGGTACCTTTTCCCTGAACCTTCTGTATTAATCCATTATGGGAAAGTTTTTCCATAGCTTTACGTATGGTGATTTTGCTTACATTATATTTTGCGCTTAGTTCGGTTTCTGTGGGAAGCTTGTCACCGGTTTTATAAATGTGTGTTTGGATATCGCTGCGAATGGATGCTTCAATCTGTTGATACAATGGTTTTACACTTTTTGAATTCATAATAGGATTCTCCTTCAACAATTCATTATAGCATATATTATGATGATATGCAATCTTTAAAATTTTTATCTTTTTGTATCTTTTTTTGAAAATATACTTGATTTTTTCGGGACAAATCACTATAATAAGATATATAAAGATACATAATGATATATAATCAATTAGGAGGAGACGGATATGAGACAAGAACATCTTGGACAGATTGTACAGGCGGTTAGTGCTGTGGAGCAGATGGGAACAGTGAATGCTGTTTATTTTGTGGCCTGTGGAGGCTCCCAGGCAGTTTTGATGCAGTATATTTTTGATAAGGAAACAACGGTTCCCAGCCATGTGTATACAGCGAATGAATTTATGTATGATACACCCAAGTCTTTAAATGAACAGTCTCTGGTAATCAGCTGTTCCCATTCCGGTAATACTCCGGAAACGGTTGCCGCTACAAAGCTTGCCAGAGAAAAAGGAGCAATGACGATTGCTTTATCAAATGCAGAAGGATCGCCTTTATGGAACGCCGCTCAGTGTCCTGTTCACGATGATTGGGGCAAGGAAGTGAGCGACAGCGACAAGAATAAAGGTATCCTTTATGGTCTTCTTTTCCATCTGCTGAAGGTTTTGGCTCCCAGTGAAAAATGGGATGTATGCCTGAAGGAGCTTGATAAGCTGTCTGAGTTGTCAGGAAAGGCAAAGGAGCTTTATCAGGAAAAGGCGGAGCGCTGGGCAAAGGAAAACAAGCGGGAGAAGCTTATCTATACCATTGGAAGCGGAATTAACTATGGAGAAGTGTATTCTACTGCGATGTGCTGGTTTATGGAAATGCAGTGGATCCACTCCGGCTGCATCCATTCCGGTGAGTATTTCCATGGACCATTTGAGGTGACAGATTATGATGTTCCGTTTTTATTAGTAAAAAGTATTGGCAACACACGATTCCTGGATCAGAGAGTAGAGGATTTCAGTAAGAAATATTCAGACAAGATGCTTATTCTGGATCAGGAGGATCTTCCGCTGGCAGGAGTGGCAGATGAGGCTAAGCCTTATATTGCAGCCATTCTGTCCGGAGTAGTTATTCGTCAGTTTGTAGAAGCAATTGCTTTTGAGCGTGGACATTCTTTGGATGTGCGTCGGTATATGTGGCACATGGAGTATTAATCAACCGGAGAAAGAAGGAGGGGATTAAACATGCTGCCGCAATTGGTTATTTTTGATGTAGACGGGCTTCTTTTGGACACGGAGCAGGTGTGGAAACAGGCATGGCGCAAAACAGCCGATTCGTTTGGGCTTCTGAATGTACGTGACGAGGAATTTCATCGGTTAATTGGAAAAACCGGACAGGCTTCAATGGATGAGGCACGTGAAATTTTGAACGGGGCTTGCCGCGCAGAAGATTTTATGGAGCGTATGAGGGCCTTTGGCTCCAAAATGCTTGAGGAAGATCTGCGGTTAAAGCCGGGGGCACGGGAGCTGCTTGAGAAGCTGCAGGAAAAAGAAATTTCCTGTGCGGTTGCTACGGCAACCTCTCGTGAACTGACTGAAAAACGTCTGGGGCGAATGGGAATCCTTTCCTTCTTTTCTTATGTTTGCTGTGGGGATGAGGTGAGAAGGGGAAAACCATTCCCTGATATATACCTGAACGTTTTGGAACAGATGAAATGTCCTGCCGACAGAGCAGTAGTTCTGGAGGATTCTCCCGTAGGAGTAGAGGCTGCTTTTCGGGCAGGGATTCCCTGTGTAATGGTTCCAGATATGATTTTGCCGGGAGAAGCTGAAAAGGAGCGGGCAAAGTGGATTCTTCCGTCCTTATTTGAGGCGGGCCGCCGGATTTTTCAGGAAGACAGTGCAGGTACGACATAAACAAAGGCTTAAGAGGTGAAACATATGGAAAAAGAAGATTTCGGGATTTTGATGGTTACCCACGGCGGACTGGCAAAAGGGTATTTGAGCGCTTTAAAGCTGGTTTTGGATATTGATGAGACAGATTTAGACACAGTATGTTTTGAAGAAGGAGAAAGCACAGAGGAGTTTGAACAGTGTTTAAGGACTGTGATTGAAGAACAGTATAGAGACAGAAATCTGGTAATCCTCTTGGATATACCCGGCGGAACGCCGGCAAATACGGCTTTGCGGTTTCTGTCGGATTCAAGAAGGCTGATTGCAGGAGCTAATCTTACTGTGGCAGTGGAAGTAATGATGGAAAAGAAAAATCATACTCCCTGGGATAAACTGAATCTGGATTCCATTGCAGAGGATGGAAAAAACAGCATTGTTTATTATAACAGGCTTTTGAAGGAGGAACAGGATTATGATTAAATTAGTGCGGGTGGATCACAGGCTGCTGCACGGACAGGTTATTTTTTCCTGGACCCGGCAGACGGCAGCGAATCATATTATTGTGGCGGACGATCTGGTTCCTAATGACCCCATCGGAAAGATGGCATTGTCTCTTGCAAAGCCGTCAGGCTGTTCATTAGATATTATCCCTTTCAGTGAATTGAAACAGACAGTGGAGTCCAACGCGGACAAGAATATTATGATTATTGTAAGAGGCCCTAAAGAAGCGTTGAGGCTTGTCCATGAGCTGCCTCAGGTCAGAGAGATTAATTACGGCGGCGTTGCAAAAAAACAGGATTCTAAACCATATGGAAAAGCAGTGTACCTAAATAAGGAAGAACTTAAGGATACACAGGAGATACTGTCAGAGGGGATCAGCATTTATATACAGCAGGTTCCCACCTCTCAGATTGAACATGCTGATTTTTCAAAATAGCAGATTGAGCAGAGAGGGGGTAATATTATGTTGATTTCATCAATTTTGCTGGGACTGGTGGGAATTATCGCAGTTATTGACTCACGGTTAATTGGCCGTCAGAATATTGGCAGGCCGTTGATTTTAAGTACGCTGGCAGGTCTGGTTCTGGGAGATTTAAGAGCTGGAGTTACGCTGGGAGCCAGTCTGGAGCTGATTTCCATGGGCTTTGTAGCCATTGGTGCGGCTGGTCCGCCAAATATGCAGTTGGGAAGTATTATCGCGACGTCATTTGCGATTTTATCCGGTGCGTCTACAGAGGCCGCGCTGACCATTGCTATCCCTGTGGCAGTAATTGGTGAGTTTATGAGCGTGATCATGCGCATTATCATTGCTCAGTTTTCTCATGTGGCAGATCGGGCGATAGAAGAAGAAAATTACAAAAAGGCTCAAAATATCCATATTTGGTGGTCATTTGGATTAAACTGTGTTGTTTATTTTGTGCCGATTTTTCTGACGATCTACTTTGGAACAGATTTAGTGGATACAATGGTGAACGCGATTCCCGAGGTAATTACAAATGGCCTGACAGTAGCTGGAAATCTGCTTTCTGCATTGGGCTTTTCCATGCTGCTCAGTACGATGCTTTCTAAAAAGCTGTTTCCGTATTTTCTGTTCGGTTTTCTGGTGGTGGCATATTCCGGGCTCGATTTGATCGGTCTGACGCTGTTCGCCTGTATTTTAGCATTTATTATGGATAAAGTGGTTTATGGAAGAAGGGAGAGTGCGTAGATATGGAAGAAATGAATCAGACCGTCGCAGAGGGCGCTGTGACAAAAAAGGATCTGCGCAGATTATTCCTGCGTTCCTGGACTATTATGTGTTCCTGGAATTATGAGAGGCAGATGCATATGGGGTTTATGTTTGGAATGGCTCCCATTCTGGACAAGCTATATAAGAATAAGCCTGAGAAGTGTCGGGAAGCATATCAGCGTCATATGGAGTTTTTTAACTGTACACCGCAGGTGACAGGTTTTATTATGGGATTGGCTGCCTCCATGGAGGAGCAGAATGCTAAATGTGAGGATGGTTCTTTCCAACCAGAATCGATTTCTATGATTAAAACCAGTCTAATGGGACCTTTTGCGGGAATTGGCGACAGCTTTTTCCAGGGTACTCTGCGTATCATAACATTTGGAATTGGCCTGTCTTTTGCACAGCAGGGCAATGTATTAGGACCGATTCTGGCAGTTCTTCTCTTCGCAATCCCCTCAATTATCATGGGGTATTATGGAACGGTTCTGGGCTATCAGTCTGGTAATAAATACCTGACCAAGCTGTATCAGGAAGGAATCATGGAGCGGGTTATGCAGTGTGCATCCATTGTGGGATTAGCTGTAGTAGGAGGAATGGTGGCAAGTATGGTCAGCATAACAACACCATTGGCTTTTCATGCGGGGGGAACGGAGCTGGTGCTTCAGGATATGCTGGATACGATGTTCCCTAAGCTTCTGCCTCTTTTGGCAACGCTGGGGATTTACAGGCTTATTCAGAAGAAAGTCAACACAAATCTGCTTTTGCTGGGAATTGTGATATGTGGAATTGTGTTGGGGGCATTGGGAATTTTGTAGTGCAGGGAATGTGTTAGTAATCAGAATAATATTATTATGTAAGAACTGTCGTTTTAACGGCAGTTCTTAATTTATGTGCGCTTGGGCAGATGGCCTTTATTGCGTTTTTTAGAAAAATAGTATATTATACCTGAATTATTCACGACTTTGCCACGAATGTGGCTGAAAGCCACATA
>CAJMQQ010000096.1 GCA_905215625.1 uncultured bacterium | reverse complement strand
TCGTTCCTGTGCCTCAAAAATAAATTTACCCCAACTCTTGACAAAGAGCCAAAAAAGGGCCGCCGCATACAGCGGCAGCCCCTTATAAATCCTGAATTTACTCCGGAATGCTTGCGTGATATTCCTGAAGGGATTTTAATTCTTCATGTTCTCCCTTTAAGACAGCAGCAATACCTTTAGCAGCAGCTTTTGCTGCATACATAGTAGTAATGTAAGGGATCTTTTTATTAATAGCAGTTTTGCGCAGGTAGGAATCGTCGTATTTGCTCTGTTTTCCGGCAGGAGAGTTGATAATTAAATCAATTTCGCCGTTGACCATAGCATCGTAAATGTTTGGACGGCCTTCCTGAATCTTCTTCAAGATACGGCAGGAAACGCCATGCTCTTCCAGATAACGTCCGGTTCCTTCTGTAGCGACAATCTTAAAGCCAAGTTCAAATAACTGCTGAGCAGCTTCCAGAGCCAGTTCTTTATCTGCGCGGTTAACGCTGACTAAAGCAGTACCGGATAATGGAAGTTTTGTACCAGTAGCCTCTTCTGCTTTGTAATAAGCCAGCGGGAAGGTACGGCTCATGCCTAATACTTCACCGGTGGAACGCATTTCCGGTCCCAGTAACGGGTCTACTTCCGGGAACATGTTAAATGGAAGAACTGCTTCCTTAACACCGTAATAAGGATGTTCTTTTTCCTTAAACTGGGTTACATCCGGACGTACGCCAGTCAGTTCATATGCCATCAGCTGGGTAGCAATGTTGGCCATGTTGATGTTGCAGACCTTGGATACCAGCGGAACGGTACGGGATGCTCTTGGATTTGCTTCCAGAACATAAACCTCATCTTTATAAATGGCATACTGCATATTCATCAGACCTACAACGCCCATTTCACAGGCAATGTCAGTGGTGTACTTGCGGATAATTTCTTTATTCTTTTCAGAAATCTTAACAGAAGGAATTACACATGCAGAGTCGCCGGAGTGAATACCAGCCTGTTCAATATGCTGCATAACAGTTGGAACAAATGCATGAGTACCGTCGGAAATTGCATCGGTCTCGCATTCCATAGCATCCTGCAGGAACATATCCATCAGGATTGGACGCTCAGGAGTAACGTCAATTGCAGCAGCCATGTAATCCTTCAGCATATCGTCATCATAGACAACTTCCATGCCGCGTCCGCCCAGTACGTAGGAAGGACGAACCATCATCGGATAGCCGATGCGGTGAGCGATTTCCAGAGCATCTTCTATGGTAACAGCCATTCCGGATTTTGGCATTGGAATGTTTAACTTATGCATCATGGCATTAAACAGGTCACGGTCTTCCGCCATGTCGATTACCTTTGGAGAGGTTCCCAGAATATGGGCTCCGCGGCGCTCTAATTCAGCGGCAATGTTTAATGGGGTCTGTCCGCCAAACTGTACGATAACGCCTTCCGGTTTTTCTTTGTTGTAAATACTCATAACATCCTCAACAGTCAGAGGCTCAAAATACAGCTTGTCGGAGGTGTCATAGTCAGTGGAAACCGTCTCAGGGTTACAGTTTACCATAATGGTCTCGAATCCTAATTCACGCAGGGTTAAAGCAGCGTGTACACAGCAGTAGTCAAACTCAATACCCTGGCCGATACGGTTAGGACCGCCGCCTAAAACCATGACTTTTCTGCGGTTGGAAACAGGAGCTTTGTCCTCTCCGTTATAGGTGGAGTAGTAATAAGCAGCTGGATCTTTTACGCCGCTTACCGGAACTGCATCCCAGCATTCCTTCATGCCAAGGGATTCTCTGCGCTTAAACAGATCCCATTCGTCAATCTCCAGAAGCTTTGCCAGATATTTGTCAGAGAAGCCGTCCTTCTTAGCCTGAATTAACAGAGCATCCGGAAGTTCTTTGCCCTTATAGGAAATGATTTCCTCTTCTAAGTCTACTAATTCTTTCATCTGCTCCAAAAACCACATCTTAATATGGGTCATTTCATGAAGCTTTTCTAACGGAGCGCCCTTGCGGATGGCTTCGTACATAATAAACTGACGCTCGCTGGAAGGCTCAGCCAGCTTTACATATAACTGGTCTAAGGTCAGTTCGTGGAAATTCTTTGCAAAACCCAGTCCGTAGCGTCCGGTTTCCAGGGAACGGATGGCTTTTTGGAGCGCTTCTTTATAGTTTTTACCAATGGACATAACTTCGCCGACAGCTTTCATCTGGGTTCCCAGCTTGTCCTGGGAACCTTTGAACTTTTCAAATGCCCAGCGTGCAAACTTGATAACCACATAGTCGCCGGATGGCTTGTAATTGTCCAGGGTACCGTCTTTCCAGTAAGGAATCTCGTCTAAGGTCAGGCCGCAGGCTAACAGAGCGGATACATAGGCAATCGGGAAACCGGTAGCCTTGGAAGCCAGGGCAGAAGAACGGGAAGTTCTTGGATTGATCTCGATAATAATAATACGGTCAGTTTTTGGATCATGGGCGAACTGTACATTGGTTCCGCCGATTACTCCGATGGACTCTACAATGGCGTGAGCCTGCTTTTCCAGACGATCCTGAAGTTCTTTGGAGATGGTCAGCATAGGGGCGCTGCAGAAGGAGTCGCCGGTATGAACGCCCATTGGATCAATATTTTCAATAAAGCAGATAGAAATCTTCTTGCCCGTAGCATCGCGGACTACTTCAACCTCTAACTCTTCCCAGCCGATTACAGACTCTTCTACCAGAATCTGATGAACCATAGAAGCAGCAAGGCCGCGGGCAGCTACTTTCTTTAATTCTTCTTCATTATAAACAATACCGCCGCCAGTACCGCCCATGGTATAAGCCGGACGGATAACAACCGGATAGTTTAACTCAGCAGCAATCTGCAGCGCTTCGTCTACGCTGTAAGCTGGAGAACTCTTTGCCATCTCGATTCCCAGTTCGTTCATGGCTTCTTTAAAAGCAATACGATCTTCACCGCGGTTGATAGCGTCTACCTGAACGCCGATAACCTGCACGTTGTACTTGTCCAGTACGCCAGCATTATAAAGCTCCTCACAAAGGTTTAAGCCAGATTGGCCGCCTAAGTTGGGGAGCAGGGCATCGGGCCGCTCTTTTGCGATAATTTCAGTAAGACGGTCCACATTTAATGGTTCGATATAAGTAGCGTCAGCAGTAGCAGGGTCAGTCATAATAGTTGCTGGATTGGAATTAACCAGGACAATTTTGTAACCCAGATTTCTGAGAGCCTTGCAGGCCTGGGTGCCGGAATAGTCGAACTCGCAAGCCTGACCGATAATGATAGGGCCGGAGCCGATGATCAAAATTTTGTTGATGTCATTGCGTTTTGGCATAATGGACCTCCATAGTTATAGTGTTTTCGTGGTTAAAAAAACTCTAATCTTATTGATTATATCACAAATTTCCTTCTTGAATAGAGGAAAATGTAAAAAAATATGATTTCTGTCAAATATGCCCTGTTCCAGCGTTGACAAATCGCCTGCTCCCTGCTATTTTTTATGCTATAGAAGGCTAAAAACCTCAACTTAGCTAAAATGTCTGGAGGAGGCAGAGAATGAAATACAGTAAAGAAGATATTTTCCGGATGGTGGAAGAAGAGGATGTGGAGTTTATCCGGCTCCAGTTTACAGATATTTTCGGCGTATTAAAAAATATGGCGGTGACGGTAAGCCAGTTGGAGAAAATTCTGGATAACCAGTGTATGTTTGATGGTTCCTCGATAGAAGGATTTCTCCATATAGAAGAATCCGATATGTACCTTCATCCGGATTTAGATACGTTTGAGATTTTTCCATGGCGTCCCCAGCAGGGAAAAGTAGCTCGTCTGATCTGTGATATTTACCTTCCAGATGGCCGTCCATTTGCCGGAGATCCAAGATATATTCTGAAAAAGGTATTAAATGAGGCAAAAGACATGGGATATTCCTTCTTTGTCGGTCCGGAATGTGAATTTTTCCTGTTCCATACAGATGAAGAAGGCCGTCCCATTGCAAAGACCCAGGAAGTCGGCAGCTATTTTGACATCTCTCCATTGGATATGGGAGAAAATGTCCGCAGGGACATTGTATTAAACCTGGAAGATATGGGATTTTGCGTGGAAGCCTCCCACCATGAACAGGCTCCGGCCCAGCATGAGATTGATTTGGAATACCGGGAAGCATTAAAAACAGCAGATGATATTATGACCTTCCGGATGGCGGTAAAAACCATTGCAAAACGCCATGGCTTCCATGCCACTTTTATGCCAAAGCCCAGACAAGGGGTAAACGGGTCAGGAATGCACATCAATATGTCGTTAGCAGATGTAGAAGGAAACAATGTATTTGCAGACCGTACAGATCCCATGGGATTAAGCCAGACTGCCAGACAGTTTATGGCAGGCCTCCTCTGCCACATGAAGGGAATGGCAATTCTTACGAATCCGTTGGTAAACTCTTATAAAAGGCTGGTTCCAGGCTATGATGCTCCGGTAACTATTTCCTGGTCAGAAAAGTCCAACCGCAGCTCCCTTCTCAGAGTGCCTTCTGCCAGAGGAACAGGCACCAGAATAGAGCTTCGCTGTCCGGATTCCGCTGCCAATCCCTATCTGGTGCTGGCTGGCTGTCTGGCTGCCGGACTGGATGGAATTAAAAAGGAAATGAAAGCGCCGGAAAGTCTGGAGGGAAATGTATTTACCATGGAGGAAGAAAGCCTGACAGAGAAGCAGGTGCAGTTCCTTCCAAGAACGCTGGGAGAGGCAATCTATGCGTTCGAACGGGATGAGTTTATAAAGGATATATTAGGAGAACATATTTTTAAACAATATTTAGAAGCAAAAAAGAAAGAATGGAAGCAATTCTGCGCCGCTGTGACAGATTGGGAATTAAACGACTATTTATACCGCTACTAAGAGAAAAATGCAGGATTTACGGCCAAACCGGGAGGTGAAAGAGATTGGCGGAAGTAATCGTAGCATTTTCAAACCCAGAAAACAGCAGGAATATTAAAAATATTTTAGTAAAAAGAGGATTTCATGTGGCGTCCGTTTGCATGACGGCAGCCCAGACGCTGACGGCAGCAGAAAATCTGGACAGTGGAATTGTGGTCTGTGGAAGCCGTTTCCCGGATATGGTATATGCAGATTTAAGAGAATGCCTGCCAGCATATCTGGATATGCTGGTAATTGCACCGCCATCTCACAAAGCGGAATATCAGGCGGAGAATTTGATTTTTCTGGCAATGCCGCTGAAGATTAATGAGCTGACAGGAACCATGGAGATGATGATTCATGCCCAGGACAGACGCCGGAGACGGAAGAAGAAAATGCCGAAAGCAAGAAGTGAGGCAGATCTGGCCATTTTAAAACAGGCCAAAGAGATTTTAATGTCCAGAAATCATATGAGTGAAAACGAGGCACACCGGTATCTGCAGACGTGCAGTATGGAAAATGGATCCAATTTAATCGAAACCGCCCAGATGGTAATCAGCCTGGCGGAAGGATAAGAAACCAGACATAGTCCAGCGGTGTGATGTCAAGAGATAAAGCATAAAAAAGTCATATATTTTTG
>CAJMQQ010000095.1 GCA_905215625.1 uncultured bacterium | reverse complement strand
TAACGGCAGAATGATCCTTGTGAAAATAGATACATAGGAACAGCCGTCAATCTTTGCCGCCTCATCCAGATCTTTCGGAATACCGGAAATAAAGTTGGAAATCAGGTATACGAAAAATCCCTGAATGGCAAAGAAATAAGGAACGATTAAAGGCATATAGCTGCCTACCCAGTTTAATTTCTGATACCACAGATACTGAGGAATCATAAGAACCTGAGCCGGAAGCATCATGGACAAAAGCATGGCGGAAAATAACAGCTTTTTGCCTTTGAAATTAAATCTGGCAAAACCGTAAGCAACAATGGCAGAGGAAATCACGGTTCCAATCGTAGCTACAACGGAAATAAAAAGAGAATTCGAGAAAAATGTAGCAAATGTAACCTTAGCAAAGCCTTTCCAGCCATTTACATAGTTTTCAAGGGTAAAGTGTTCTGGAATCAGGCTGCCTGCCGTCTGAAAAATGGTGTTGGTTTGCTTAAAGGAACTCATAACCATCCAGATCAGCGGATAAATCATAATCAGTCCAATGCCAAATACCAGTATATGATAGATAACTGCTTTGACTCTTCTTTTTTCTTTCATTGCTTAACCCTCCTCATATACCCAGTATTTTTTAGTTGCAAACAATAACAATGTGATTGCTCCAATAATTGCAAGCATTACCCAGGCAAGCGCTGCGCCATAGCCGGTATTGTAAAATTCAAAGGACTGCTGATACATGTAAACGGTGTAGAATAACGTAGAATTCATCGGTTTTCCCTGAGTGATGATGTAACTCTGGGTAAATGCCAGGAATCCGTTGATCATCTGCATTACCAGGTTGAAGAAAATGGTAGGGGTCAGAAGCGGCAGGGTGATTCTGAAAAACTTCTGAATACCATTGGCTCCGTCTACTTCTGCAGCTTCATAAAGTTCCCTGGAAATCTGCTTTAAAGCGGATAAGAAGATTAGCATGGAGGAACCAAACTGCCAAACTGCCAAAAGAATCAGAACCCAGATAGCGGTCTTCGTATTTCCCAGCCATGCAAAGGTAGTTTCGATACCAATTGCACCCAGAAGACGATTAATAACGCCGTCTGTAGCAAACATTCTCTTCCACAGAATTGCAACCGCTACAGAACCTCCTATGATGGAAGGCAGGTAGTAAGCTGCTCGGTAAAAGCCGCTCATTTTCGAGTTTTTCAGCAGCAGCATTGCTACAATCAATGCAAAAATCAGTCTTAATGGCACGGATACAAATGCAAAGTAAAACGTAACGCCGATGGTCTTATAAAAGGTTTCATCCTGAAACATTTTCACAAAATTATCCAGTCCGGTAAATACTGGCGGTGAAAGAATGTCATAATCGCAGAATGAATAATACAGGGATATTCCCATAGGTACAATCATAAACAGCAGAAAGCCAATGGTAAAGGGAAGGGTAAAAATAATACCTGCAGTGCTTTCTTTGTTTAAGGCTTTTTTAAATGGATTCATCCTATTTCCTCCTTGAAAAGCTTCTGCCTGCATACGTTTTGAAAGCGCAGCAGGCAGAGACTTAAGAAATTTGTTCGACTTCCAGTTCCTGGAAATCAAATTTATTGTTTAGAAGCCATGATTTCATTTCCTTTTGTAAACAGCTCCTGTGCTGCTTCTTCAGATGTCATCTGGCCATATGCTACTTTTTCTTCTAACTGTAACAACAGTTCGGTAACCTCGCTGGAGCCGTTTGGCATTGGAGGATCAATCTGAGAAGATGCAGGGGAAACCACTTCATTAATAAACTGAATGCTGCTCTGAATAGATTCATCCAGGCTTGGAGAAAGTTCAGCGGCTACAGTTTCAGACAGCGGCACTCCACGCTCTGCTAACAGAATCTTGTTTGCATCTAAATCATTTGTCCAGTAGTCGATAATTTTAACTGCTTCTTCCGGATTTGCGCTATTGGCAGATACAGAGAAGAACTGTGCTGGCTTTAAGAAATTGGACTGGGTTGGATCCGCTGACGGCCAGGTAGTAATACCAATCTCAGGCATATCTTCCGGCTTGCAGTTCTCATATGCGCCTACCTGATTCGACCAGCAGAATACGCACCAGGATCTGGAATCTTCACTTGCTCCGTATACGAATGGATCCTGTTCTACAGCGCCTGGGGTAATCTCAGCATAAATACTTGGATCTACATGCCAGCCTTCCTTTACGCCGTCTTCAAATACTTTGAAAATCGGAACGAACTCATCAGGACTTTCTACATTTAATTTACCTTCGCCATACATGGAATGTCCATTTGCACGGATCATGTACTGAACGATTTCCTGGGTTACGCCATAAGCCATGTTTGTACGATAACCGGTTTTTTCCTTAACAGTTTTGCATACCTCAATAAACTCATCCAAGGTCATATTGTCTTTGATGGTAACGCCTGCTGCATCGGTTACAGCCTTATTATACAGTAAAGCGGGTGCGTTGATACCAATGGGTACTGCATAAAGCTTTCCGTCTACCTTGCCGGAATTTAATACGTCTGCATTTGCATCATCCAGTTTCAAAGTTCCATTCTCCACATAAGGAGTCAGGTCTAACAAAAGGTTGTTCTTTGCATACTGATCCAGATATGCGTAGTCCATCTGGATTACGTCTGGAAGAGAATTTCCAGCAGATGCAGTTGCCAGTTTGTTCCAGTAATCGCCCCACTCGGAAAACTGTCCGTCTAAAACTACTCCAGGATTTAATTCGGAATACTTGTCTAATGCTGACTGAGTTCTTTCATTGCGGACCTGATTGCCCCACCATGCAACGGTCAGGTTCTTCTCTCCTCCTGCTTCCTCTTTTGCAGGAGCCTCAGAAGCGGCTGCTTCTGTTTTTGCAGTACCATTAGCCGGTGCCTCTTCTTTTGCACCTCCGGAACATCCTGCCAGACTTGCTGCAGCCAGCAGCCCTGCCATTACCAGTGCAATGTTTCTTTTTCTCATAAAGCGTATCCTCCTTTTTATTGTGTGCCTTTTCATACACGTTTAAGTTCTTTTCTAATTGTTATCCTCATTATACTCGTTCTTGTTTAAAAGCTGTGATAGGTAAAACCGACATTCGTGTTCAAAAAACCGATCTGTTTTCTGTATGGATTGCATAATTTCTAATTTATGTATATACTTAACCCTGTCACCCGACAACTGCTTCGTTACAGGAAAGGTGTTCCTATGACATACAATTTGCGCAGCTTTATACGTAGTACACTTCGGAAAATCAGACATAAATTAAACAATCTTCCGCTTCTTCAAAAGATTCTTGTGATTGTATTGAATAATGTGTTTTTCGTTATGGTACTTGCTGTTTTCAGTTTGCACCTGTGCAATAATGCTTACAATGAATTGCTTTATAAGGCTGTTGCAGAAAATCTGACGCATTCTGCTTATACAATCGCAGACAGTCTAAACAGCATTGTAAATATGTCCTCATCAATCATTGCTGCACCGGAAATCCAGACTTCTTTATCCAATATTACCAAGATGAATGACAGGGTTGCATGGACCAATGCCAACCGTATTATTAATAATTCTCTGCAGACATACTATTCGTCTGTTCGTGGCAATGGTGTTTCATTTATGATGATTCAAAACAAATACTTTAATAATTCTACTTACACAGTTTGGAGAAACAAGCTTTCCGAAGAACGTTTCCAGGCTGCCATTGAAGCAGCTGCCTGTAAGGAAGGGGCAGCTGCCTGTATTCCTGCAGCCCCTGGCAGCAATGCTCTTATCATAAGCCGTGAAATCAGGGAAATCGATCATCTTTCCTTAGCGCCTTTGGGAACTCTGATTGTCTATGTAGATTTAAATAATATTATTGAAAAAGCCAACGCCGCTGCTACCCAGTATTCAGACAGCCACTACATCCTTTGCAGTAATAAAGAACGGATTTATATACCAGAAGGTTTTCCAGAGCCCCTGGCAGATAAGCTTATTTCTTCTTCCTCACAGAAATATCAAATTTTAAAGCTGAAGAGGCACACCTATTTTACCGTACATAATACCATTCCCGGTTATGACATGGATTATTATGGTCTGGTACCATATGATGAGGTGATGGGCACGTTAAAAACTACGCTTCTATCCTCATTGTTTAGCCTGTTTGGAGGTATGTGCTTTGTCATTGTAATTTCCAATATTCTGATTCGTTCTATTTTAAGGCACTTCCAGATTCTGCTTCAGAAGATGGATCAGTTCAGCCAGGATGAAGCAGCCCTTTTAAGTACAAAATACGATTCGGAATATGCCCATCGAAAAGATGAGATTGGACGGCTCCATCAGGGGTTTGAACGTATGACCAAACGGATTCAAAATCTGGTAAATACCAATTATGTAAATGAACTCCTTGCAAGGGAAGCACAGATTAAGGCGTTAGAATCCCAAATCAACCCGCATTTTCTATATAATACGCTGGAATCTATCAACTGGAGGGCAAAGGCGGTAAACAACCGGGAAATTTCTCTTATGACAGAGTCTCTGGGGGCTCTTCTGCGGGCTACGTTAAGTAATAAGCAGTCATTGGTTACGTTATCTTATGAACTGAATCTCATCCACTCCTACATTACCATACAGCAGATTCGCTTTGAAGAGCGTTTGGATTACAGGGCAGAAATTCCAGATGAATTAAAAGACGCCCTGCTTCCGCCGCTTACCCTGCAGCCTTTGGTAGAGAACGCCATCCATTACGCTTTAGAGGAAATCACAGAGACCTGTTACATCACAGTCCTGGCCACAATACAAGATGAAGCCGGGGAAAATGGAGAAAGCTGCATCCGAATCTCTGTCGCAAACAGCGGTTCCAGCTTTGATGAGAATCTTTTAGAACTTCTCAGGCAAAATAAAAAGCAGCCAACCCGTTCCGGAATCGGACTTTTAAATATCGATAAACGGATTAAGCTTTTATTTGGGGAACATTATGGCCTGTCTCTCTCCAATCAGGAAGACTGTGCTGTAGCATCCGTCACTATACCATATCGTAAGGAGAACTCAATTTCATGTTAAAACTGATTATTGCTGATGACGAACGAATTATTCGTGAAACCATTTCTACGATTATTGATTGGAAACAACATAATATCGAACTGGTGGGACTTTGCAAAAACGGCCTGGAAGCCTATGATGTCATTTTGGATGAAACCCCGGACATTGTACTTACTGATATTCGGATGCCTGGAATGGACGGCCTGGAATTGATTCGAAAAGTTTCTGAAACGGATCTAAATACCCAGTTTATCATTCTCTCAGGGTACGGAGAATTTGAATATGCAAAAACAGCCATGAAATACGGAGTTCGCCATTACCTGCTTAAGCCTTGTAATGAACTTCAGATTCTTGAAGTCGTACAGGAGATTGCTCAGGACTGTTACAAAAAAAATATCTCGGAACGCTCTTATCCTGCTATGAATAGTATCCGGCACAATGTTATGTTTACTATTTTGAATAATGCTATCTATCAAAACCGGCCTTATAATGAGATCATAGCAACCTATGATCCCTATATGGATTTTTATTTTTCATCCTACCATCTTTTCTATATCTATTTTCTGGAACAGAACTATTT
>CAJMQQ010000094.1 GCA_905215625.1 uncultured bacterium | reverse complement strand
GGCTCAGGATTCCTTTATCGACGGTATTGCAGCCGGCGGTGTTAAGGGGTAATTTTATAAGTATTTGAACTTAACAGGGCTGCTGCGAAAACAGTTGTTTTTGCAGCGGCCTTGTGCTATTCTAAAAGGTGAGGTTTTCATTATGAAACTTTTGTTGGTATTTAAAACTGCACGCTGTGCAGTCATTATGGCAGAAGATGGCTCTGCATTTGAGGCAGAAACACCATATCAGGTATATTTAAATGGAAAAAAAGCGCTGGAAAGCCGCAGGACTGTGTTAAGTCTGTATGGATTGCAGCCAGATACAGAGTATGAAGCAAAAGTAACCAGGGATGCGGATACAGAAACTATCCGTTTCCGGACAGATAGAGAATTTGTAACCATCAATGTAAAGGAATTTGGAGCAAAGGGGGATGGCGTTCAGGACGACACCACCTTTTTGCAGGCAGCAGTTATGGCTTGCCCGAAGGACAGCAGAGTTCTGATCCCTAAGGGAACTTACCGTCTGACCAGCCTGTTTTTGAAAAGCCATATCCGGATTGAGTTAGAAGAAGGAGCGGTTCTTTCTGCATTTACCGATCGGAACAAATTCCCTGTTTTCCCAGGCATGATAGAAAGCTGGGATGAAACGGAAGAGTACAATCTGGGAACCTGGGAAGGGAATCCCCTTCCGATGTTTTCCGGTATTCTCACAGGTATTGAAGCAGAAGACGTGGTCATCTATGGTCAGGGGCTGATAGAAGGTAATGCCTCTGACGAACCAGATAACTGGTGGTACGAGCCGAAAAAGATGCGGACTGCATTCCGGCCAAGGATGATTTTTTTAAACCGGTGCAAGAACATTTCCATCCAGGGAATTACGGTACAGAACAGTCCAAGCTGGAATATTCACCCGTATTTTTCCCAGGACTTAAAATTTGTAGATTTAAAGGTATTAAATCCCAAGGATTCCCCCAATACAGACGGTCTGGATCCAGAATCTTGTAAAAATGTAGAGATTCTAGGCGTATATTTTTCCCTCGGAGACGACTGCATTGCCATAAAATCCGGCAAAATTTATATGGGTTCCAAGTACCGGACACCGTCGGAATCCATTACCATCGCACAGTGCTGTATGAGAGACGGCCATGGTTCCATTACCATTGGAAGCGAAATGGCAGGGGGCGTAAAAGGTCTGCTGGTAAAAGACTGCAGATTCCTTCATACAGACAGAGGACTGCGGATTAAGACCCGCAGAGGCAGGGGAAAAGACGCGGTAATTGACCAGATAAAATTTGAACGGATTTATATGGATCATGTTATGACCCCGTTTGTGGTCAACTGTTTTTACTTTTGCGATCCAGATGGTTATACGGAATATGTAAGAACCAAAGAAAAACTTCCGATAGATGACCGAACGCCGGAAATTAAGAGCCTGGTTTTCAAAGATATTGAGGCCAGAAACTGTCATGTAGCGGCGGCTTATTTTTATGGTCTTCCCGAGCAGAAGATTGAAGAAATCATAATGGAAAATATTCATGTTACATACGCAGAAAATCCCCAAAAGGATGTTCCAGCTATGCTGGAGGGGGTAGAGCCGATGAGCAGAAAAGGGATTCTTGCAAAAAATATTGGAGAATTGACAATCCGGAATGTAGCAATTGAACATCCGGACGGTCTTTTGGTTGACCTGGCAGGAGTCGATAAGATGATTACAGAATGAGAACTGCAGGTCAGGTTAAGGAGATAGTATGGCGGTTACAATAAAAGATGTGGCAAAAGAAGCAGGAGTTTCTTATTCTACGGTTTCCAGAGCTTTAAATGGAATCGGAACAGAGAATAAGGAAAAACAAAAGAGAATTATTGAGATCGCAGAGAGGATGGGATATACCCGTAACCAGGCGGCAGTGAACTTAAAATTGTCCCGTTCCTATGTAATAGGACTGTATTTTTCTACCATCAGCCGGATGTCGTCGCCTTTTGTTCTTCACGAAGTGCTGACAGGAGTATACAGCATTGTGGGAAGCCGTTATAATGTAGTGGTAAAAGGTATTGATATGCACGAGCCGGGAACCATTAATCCTAGCTATTTTGACGGCATTATTGTCCTGTCCCAGAAAGATGACGATTTGCCTTTTATGGAAGAAGTTATGAAAAAGAAAATCCCGATGGTCGTAATCTGCCGGAAGGTGGACGTAGATGCCCCGAATATAACGACAGACGAAGAACAGGCCATGGGAAAAGCCATGGATTATCTCTTAGACAACGGCCACCGGAACATTGGAGTGATTGAAGGCCAGCCAAACCTGGATTCCACCCGTCTCCGGCACAGAGGGTGGCGTCAGTCCATGAAGCGCCATGGATTTGATCCGGATATGGTGCCGGTAATATGCGGAAATTACCGTTATGAAAGCGGCTATCAGGCGGCAAAGCGGCTGCTGGATTATAAACCGACAGCTCTGTTGTGTTTCAACGATGAAATGGCCTTTGGCGCCAGGGTAGCTGTAACAGAGCGAGGGCTTTCCGTTCCGGAAGATGTTTCTCTCATTGGATTTGATAATTGGGATTTGTCTGGCTATTCCAGTATGAAATTAACCACCGTAGAGAGAAGTATGAGCGAGATTGCAAAAGAGGGAACCAGGGTTCTGCTAAAGCGTCTGGAAGAAGGAACCTGGGATAACCGCCGGATTTACCTGGAAAATAAGCTGATTATCCGGGAAACGGTAAGAAATATTAGAAACGAAAAGAAGGAGAAAAAAGCATGAAACGATTAGAAGAGTATGTCAGAAGCATTCCGGATTTTCCGGAGCCTGGGATTATTTTCCGGGATGTTACCACCATTTTGCAGGATGCAGACGGACTGGAACTGGCGGTCAACCAGTTAAAAGACAGTGTGAAGGATCTGGATTTTGACGTAGTAGTAGGACCGGAATCCAGAGGCTTTATTTTCGGTGTACCGGTTGCTTATGCCCTTCACAAAGGATTTGTTCCAGTGCGCAAAAAAGGCAAACTTCCTTGCGAAACCATTTCAGCAGAGTACGATCTGGAATACGGCAGTGCAGTAATCGAAATGCACAAAGACTCCATTAAACCGGGACAGAAAGTGGTTATCGTAGACGACCTGATTGCCACAGGAGGCACTACCGAAGCCATCATTAAGCTGGTAGAAGAACTTGGGGGAGAAGTAGTTAAAATCTGCTTTGTTATGGAATTAGCCGGACTGAAAGGAAGAGAAAAGCTGGCGGGATACGATGTATATTCTGCTATTACCTACGAAGGAAACTAATCAACAGGGACTGCCGCGTAAAAGAAACTTGATTTTGTGGCAGTCTCTTTTTTTACAGACAGAGAGAAACTATGAAAGTAACAACACTTATCGAAAACCACACATCCCGCAGGGATTTATCAGCAGAGCATGGTCTTTCTTTTTTGGTAGAAGACGGGCCGGAAACCATTTTATTTGATACAGGAAACAGCGGGGCAGTCTGGGACAATGCAAAAAAGCTGGGAATCCGTCCGGAGGCCATTACCTGCGCGGTTGTAAGCCATAGTCATTACGACCATGCAGGCGGTCTGATGAAAGGCGTTTCCAGGGGACTTTCCTGCCCGCTGGTAGTAGGAGAGGGATTTTTTGATAAAAAATACCGGATTCAGAAGGAAGAAGCAGGGGTTTACACTTATCTGGGATGCGGATTTTCCGAAGCAGAAGCAAAAAAAGCATTTGGAACCATACAGGTCTGTCAGGAGATTTTCCAGATTAGTCCCCACTGTTTTGCAGCAGGCAGGTTTAAAAGAACCAATTTATGGGAAGAACTATCTAAAAGATTTGTAAAAGAAAAAGACGGAACCCTTATTGACGATTTATTTGAAGACGAGATTTGCCTGGTTCTGGAACTGCCGGAAAAAAATGCAGTCGGCGTAATAGCCGGATGCAGCCATCCAGGGATTTTAAATATGCTGGAAACCGTAAAAGAGCGGTTCCCAGGCCGCCGTCTGGCTTTCGTGGCAGGAGGGATTCATTTAAAAGATAGGGAAAAAGACTGCCAGGAACGGACTATGCAGGAGCTTACCCGTCTGGGAGTAGAGAGACTTTACCTGAATCACTGCTCTGGAGAGGGCCTTTTTTGGAATCAGGAGAAGCAGATAAATTCCCTTGGGAGCGGCGATTGCCTGTTCCTGACAGACAAAATTTGACATTTACTTGCATTTTCGCTTAAAAAAATTTATAATGAATACTACTTATGAAAATTTTGGAAAACGTTGGAAAGGAGCGGGTGACAGCCGATGGAAAATATAAAAAAACGAAGAGATTTGGATATGGAACTGGAAGCACCGGCTGACTTTACGAGTCCGGAGGAATTATATCAGGAATTAGTGAACCGGATTCGCCGGTATCATCCTTCCGACGACATCAGCATGATCGAAAAGGCGTATAAGATTGCAGACAGCGCCCACGAAGGACAGAAGAGAAAATCAGGAGAGCCGTACATTATCCATCCGTTATGCGTTGCCATTATCCTGGCAGATCTGGAGCTGGATAAGGAAACCATTGAGGCAGCCCTTCTTCACGACGTAGTAGAAGATACGGTTATGACCTTAGACGAGCTGACCAAAGAGTTTGGAGCCGAGGTAGCTCTTCTGGTAGACGGTGTTACCAAGCTGACCCAGTTGTCCTGGTCTAAGGATAAGACAGAGATTCAGGCAGAAAATCTGCGCAAGATGTTTCTTGCCATGGCAAAGGACATCCGCGTAATCTTAATTAAGCTGGCAGACCGCCTTCATAACATGAGGACGCTCCAGTACCAGAGTCCGGCCAAACAGAAGGAAAAAGCAAGGGAAACCATGGATATTTATTCCCCTATTGCCAACCGGCTTGGTATTTCCAAAATTAAGATTGAGCTGGACGATCTGGCGCTGAAATATTTAGAGCCGGATGTTTATTACGATTTGGCAGAAAAAATTTATCTGAAAAAAGATGAGAGGGAAGCCTTTGTGGACTCCATCGTAAAAGAGGTGGGACGCCACATGGAGATGGCCGGCATTAAGGCGGAAATCAGCGGCCGCGTCAAGCACTTCTTTAGTATTTACCGTAAGATGGTCAACCAGAAAAAGACCCTGGACCAGATTTACGATTTGTTTGCAGTCCGGATTATTGTGGAAAATGTAAAAGACTGTTATGCAGCTCTTGGCGTTATCCATGAGATGTACAAACCCATTCCGGGCCGGTTTAAAGACTATATTGCTATGCCAAAGCCTAATATGTACCAGTCTCTCCATACGACTTTAATCGGCAGCAACGGACAGCCTTTTGAGATCCAGATTCGTACCTATGAGATGCACCGCACTGCAGAATACGGTATTGCCGCCCACTGGAAGTACAAAGAGAGCGGCAGCGGTCAGGTAGCGGCAGGCAGCGAAGAGGCAAAGCTTAGCTGGCTGCGCCAGATTCTGGAGTGGCAGAAGGAAGCAGACGACGGAAAAGAGTTTTTAAGCCTGATTAAAAACGATTTGAACCTGTTTTCGGAAAACGTATATTGCTTTACCCCTTCTGGAGACGTAAAAACCCTTCCCAGTGGTTCTACCCCCATTGATTTTGCTTATGCCATTCACAGTGCTCCGCCGTGAAGATTTTCGTATGGTCTTGATAACTGGAATTCCCCTGCAAGGTAGC
>CAJMQQ010000093.1 GCA_905215625.1 uncultured bacterium | reverse complement strand
GGCGCAAAGGTCAACGGCAAATTAGTGCCTATTGATTACGTCCTGCAGAACGGCGACCGGATTGAGATTATTACCTCCCAGAATTCCAGAGGCCCAAGCAGGGACTGGCTTGCCCTGGTAAAGAGTACCCAGGCGAAAAATAAGATTAATCAGTGGTTTAAGAGCGAGTTAAAAGAAGACAATATCCTGCGGGGCAAGGACATGGTCGAGCGTTACTGCAAGGCAAAAGGCATTAACTACGCAGAGATTAACAAGCCGGAGTTCCAGGAAAAGGTTATGCGCCGCTATGCGTTCCGGGACTGGGAATCCGTTCTGGCATCCATTGGCCACGGCGGTTTAAAAGAAGGCCAGGTTGTCAACAAGATGCTGGAAGAGCAGCGTAAGAAACAAAAGAAAGAGATTACGGATTCCAATATTTTAGACGGCATTGCCGATACCAACGGCAAGGTGCCCATTGCGGCCAGCAAGTCGAAAAACGGTATTGTAGTAAAGGGAATTCATGATTTGGCAGTGCGTTTTTCTAAGTGCTGCAGTCCGGTTCCAGGAGATGAGATCGTGGGATTTGTGACCCGCGGACGGGGTATCTCCATTCACCGTACGGACTGTGTCAATATTATTAATCTTCCGGACGATGAGCGGATGCGTCTGCTGGACGCAGAATGGCAGGCGCCGGAAAGCGAAAGCAACAAGGCAACCTACTCTACTGAGATTAAGATTTACGCCAACAACCGGATGGGAATGTTTGTGGATATTTCCAAGGTGTTTACGGAGCGTCAGATTGATATTACGGCGATGAACGTCCGCACCAATAAGCAGGGAAAAGCCACGATTATTATGACCTTTGATATTCATGGAAAAGAGGAATTAAGCCAGCTGACCAACCGGATTCGTCAGGTGGAAGGCGTTTTGGACATTGAAAGAACTACAGGCTGATCCGCCTTTAAGGAGACTACATGAGCAAATTGAGAATAGAAACCATGGTGCTGGGAATGGTCAGCACTAATACCTATATTTTGTATAAAGAAGGAGAAAACCAGGCAGTCATCGTAGATCCGGCGGCTGCTCCGGAACGGATTCTGGAAAAGTGCCGTCAGCTTTCCCTGACTCCTGCTGCGATTTTGCTGACCCATGGCCATTTTGACCACATTGGAGCGGCAGAAGAGATTTGCAGGAAGTATCCGGCAGAGGTAATTGCAGGAGAAAAAGAAGACGGGCTGATGAGAGATCCCATCCGGAACCTCTCCAGTCAGTTTGGAAGCAGTTTTACAGCAAAAGCCACTAGACTGGTAAAGGACGGAGACGTTATCTCCCTGCTGGGAATGGAGATTCAGGTCATGGAGACACCTGGGCATACCCCTGGTTCTGTCTGCTATTATATTCCGGATGAGGAAGTGCTGTTAAGCGGAGACACCTTGTTCTGCGAGTCTTACGGCAGGACAGATTTTCCTGGAGGAAGCGGATCCCAGATGATTCAGTCCATAGGAAAACTGCTGAAGCTTCCGGAAGAAACTATGGTTTATCCGGGACATGAGGGGCCTACCACTATTGGCCATGAAAAACAGTACAATCCCATTACGGCATATCTGCGCTAGACTGGAGATTATCAATGATAGGAATTTTATTAAACGACAATGCATATGAACAGGACATCCGAGAACTTCTGATGGCCTTTTACCCCGGCGAAACCTTTGCACACCAGAAGGGGGCAGAGGTTTCCTTTTATGTGGAAGGAACGGTAAATGAAACCAGGGATCAGTTTGAAATCCGTTTTCTGGATAAAGAAGGACAGGAGATTTCAAACGAAGAGCGAAAGAATCAGCCCTGGACAGGATTTCCAGAAGAACTTTCTGGCGAATGGGAGGAATTCTGCAGCAGACGTCCCATTTCCCTTCCTTACCAGGATCGGACGGTGTCGAAGAGCAAAATCAAGCGCCGTTTGTACTTTATGCTGTATGCCCGCACAGGAAAGCTGCTGCCATGGGGTACATTAACCGGCATCCGTCCTACTAAAATTGCCATGAGCAGGCTGGATGACGGCTGGAAGGAAGAAGAAGTCCGGGACTATATGAGACAAATGTATCTGACCGGACAGGAAAAGCTGGATTTAAGCATAGAGATTGCGGCCAGGGAGCTAAAACTTCTGGCGCCTTTAAACTATGAAAAAGGCTACAGCCTGTATGTGGGGATTCCGTTTTGTCCGACCACCTGCCTGTACTGTTCCTTTACCTCGTATCCCATTGGAAAGTGGAAGGGAAGAACGGGAGAGTATTTAAACGCGCTATTTAAAGAGATGGAGTATACGGCTGAAAAAATGAAGGGCCGTCCATTAGATACCATTTATTTCGGAGGCGGTACGCCAACTTCTTTGGACGCAGAAGATTTGGATAAGCTTCTGACCAAATTATGGGAGACGTTTCCGGTGGATCAGGCTTTAGAATTTACCGTAGAGGCCGGAAGGCCGGATAGTATTACTAGAGAAAAGCTGGAAGTGTTAAAACGCCATGGAGTGACCAGAATCTCCATTAATCCCCAGACCATGAAGCAGGAAACCCTGGATATTATCGGCCGTCACCATACAGTGGATATGGTAAAGGACACTTTCGCCATGGCAAGAGAAATCGGGTTTGACAACATTAATATGGATCTTATCATCGGTCTTCCGGGAGAAACCAGCAAAGACGTAAAAGCCACCATGGAAGAAGTGAAAAAGCTGGGACCGGATTCCATTACCGTCCATTCCCTGGCGATTAAGCGGGCGTCCAGGCTTCACCTTTTATGGGAGGAGTACAAAGACCAGACCGGAAGGGACATTGACGCCATGGCAGAGGTAACTGCGAATACGGCAAGGGAAATGGGACTGGAGCCATACTATTTGTACCGTCAGAAGAATATGGCGGGAAATTTTGAAAACGTAGGCTATGCGGCTCCTGGAAAAGCCTGCATTTATAACATATTGATTATGGAAGAACTCCAGACCATAGCGGCCTGTGGGGCAGGAACCACCACGAAACTGATTTTTCCGGCAGAAAACCGCAAAGAACGGGTAGAAAACGTCAAGGATGCAGACCAATATGTGGAAAGAATTGACGAAATGCTGGAAAGAAAAGAAAAAATAGTAACAATTCAGCCATGCGAAGATTCAGACAGAAAAAAGGGTTGAAAGCTTGTTTTCATAAGAATTTTTCTGCCTGAATCTTCAGAGGACGGACGCCTGACGCTTCTTGTCCGCTTACAGCGGGCAAGAAGACGCATGGCTGAATTGTTACAAAAAAACACTTGCAAATTGGGAAAAGTAATTTACAATGAATAGCAGATACGTAGTTTAAATGAATGGGAGAGAATAAGATTATGCCATTAAAGAAAAAACCGGTAACCGGCATGAAAGACATATTGCCTGCAGAAATGCAGATTCGGGAATATGTTATGAGCCAGATTAAGGAAACCTATAGAAGTTTTGGTTTTTCTCAGATTGAGACCCCTTGCGTGGAGCACATTGAAAATCTGACCAGCAAACAGGGCGGAGATAACGAAAAACTGATTTTCAAGATTTTAAAGAGGGGCGAAAAGTTAAACCTGGAGACTGCGCAGACAGAGAGCGATGTAGTAGACGGAGGCCTGCGTTATGATTTGACCCTGCCTCTTTCCAGATACTATGCAAACAACTCAGCATCTTTGCCGTCCCCATTTAAGGCTTTGCAGATGGGAAGCGTCTGGAGAGCAGATCGTCCCCAGAAGGGCCGTTTCCGTCAGTTTGTGCAGTGTGATATTGACATTTTAGGCGATGCTACCTGTATGGCTGAGATTGAATTGATTCTGGCGACCACCACAGCTTTGGGAAAAATCTGCAAAGATGAGAAATTTACCGTTCGCATCAATGACAGAAATATTTTGAAGGCCATGGCAGTTTACAGCGGCTTCCCGGAAGAAGCTATGGATCAGGTGTTTATCACTCTGGATAAGCTGGATAAAATCGGCATGGACGGAGTTCAGGCTGAGTTAAAGGAAAATGGCTTTGCTGAGGAAAGCATTGCAAAATATACAGAATTGCTGTCTTCCGTTACAGATGATTCCCAGGGGGTTCTGAATCTGGGACAGGCTTTAAACGGAGTACTGGGAGACGGAGTTGCAGAAAATCTGGCTCATATTATGGATACGGTTTCCAGCGTACTGGATACAGAAGCAGACTGCCGTCTGGTCTTTGACCCGACTCTGGTTCGCGGCATGGGCTATTACACCGGAACGATTTTTGAAGTATCTGTAGAAGGACTGGGTTACTCAGTAGCAGGAGGTGGCCGTTACGATAAGATGATCGGCAAGTTTACCGGCATGGATACTCCGGCCTGCGGATTTTCCATTGGTTTTGAGCGAATTGTAGGAATGCTGTTAGACAGCGGATTTACCGTTCCTTCAGCCGGAGCAAAAACTGCTTATTTATTTGAAAAGGGTCTGGCTCCGGAAGCTCTGGCAGAAGTAATCAAAGAGGCTATGGAAGCCAGAAAAGCAGGAGCACAGGTTCTGGTGGCTCAGATGAATAAAAACAAAAAATTCCAGAAAGAGCAGCTGATGAAAGAAGGCTACGAGGAATTTAAAGAATTTTATAGAGAAGCACTGAAAAAGTAAAAGGAGATGTACATCATGGCAGAAGCAATGTTAGGATTAAAGCGTACTCATCGCTGTACCGAGGTGACCACCGGCGACATTGGAAGCAAAGTTACCGTTATGGGATGGGTACAGAAGAGCAGAAATAAAGGCGGTATTATTTTCGTAGATTTAAGAGACCGTTCCGGTATCTTACAGCTTATTTTTGAGGAAAAAGACTGCGGCGCAGAGAATTTTGCAAAAGCTGAGAAGCTGAGAAGCGAATTTGTAATCGCAGTAGTTGGTACAGTCGAGGCTCGTTCCGGCGCTGTCAATGAAAACCTGGCTACCGGAGCGATTGAGATCCGCGCTGAGCAGCTTCGCATTTTATCCGAGTCTGAAGTTCCTCCGTTCCCGATTGAGGAAAACAGCAAGACCAAAGAAGAACTGCGTTTAAAATACCGGTTCTTAGATATTAGAAGACCAGATATCCAGAGAAATCTGATGCTGCGCAGCAAGGTAGCGACTATGACACGTGCGATTTTAGCAGAAGAGGGATTCTGGGAGATTGAAACTCCTACTCTGATTAAGAGTACTCCAGAGGGTGCAAGAGACTACCTGGTTCCAAGCCGTGTTCATCCAGGCTCTTTCTATGCCCTGCCGCAGTCTCCGCAGCTCTTTAAGCAGCTGTTAATGTGTTCTGGCTGCGACCGTTACTTCCAGCTGGCACGCTGCTACCGCGACGAGGATCTTCGTGCAGACAGACAGCCGGAGTTTACCCAGATCGACATGGAGATGTCTTTTGCAGATGTAGATGATGTAATTGGAGTCAATGAAAAGCTGCTTCAGAAGTTATTTAAAGAGGTATGCAACTATGATCTGACCCTTCCGATTCCGAGAATGACCTGGAGAGAGGCTATGGATCGGTTTGGTTCGGATAAGCCGGATCTGCGGTTTGGAATGGAACTGAAAAATGTGACCGAAATAGTCAGAAACTGCGGTTTTGGCGTATTTACCGGAGCCATTGAAAACGGCGGTTCTGTCCGCGGTATTAACGCAAAGGGACAGGGCGCAATGCC
>CAJMQQ010000092.1 GCA_905215625.1 uncultured bacterium | reverse complement strand
GGGTCACAGTCCCTCCGCAGAAGGACCAACCGCCTACCGTTATGGTGGCACCCATGAGATTATTTTACCATATCTTTGTAATTTACGAAAGCCTTAGCTCTTTATTTGCAAATACTTGAAATTTTATATTTGTTGCAAATGCCATTAAACACAAATCTTTTTCTAAAATCATTCTGGCATTCTCAATCCTTCAAAGACTTGTTTTAAGTCTTTTGCTGTCTCCACTATGTTTTCTGACTCTTCTCCATTTGACATTCTGTAAAAATCATCAGCTACAATCCAGCCTAATGCCTCTGTTAACGTAGCTGCTGTCGTTGCACCAACTACAGCACCCGCCACACCTCCACCTGGAATACATTTTAAAATATTTGCAAAAATTGCGTGTCCGGCCTGCTGTGTCACTACAACACTAGCAATACTTTTTGCTGCCGATTGTGATAATGAAATTCCAAAAACTTTTCCTAATGATATAATCATTGCAACCTGTGCCGCTGTGATCGGTATTGCATCTGACATAGGAATCGGTATTGCTCCTGCTGCTGCGGCGGCGGTTGTTGCCGAATGAATTGCAATATGACACTTCTTTTCCAATTCTTTTGGCATGTGTACTTTAGATTTTCCCATAATTTTCTTCTCCTTTGTAATAATTTATATTTTTGTAACTCAAAAAAATATAATCTGATTAAAGAATTCCTCTTTTCCTTGCTTCTCTTTTCAAATCAGTCCATCCATCTTCTAACTTCTTACTATGTAATGCTTCCAAAATGTCCTGATCGCTTAAATTTGCTATGTACTTTTTCCGAATTTCTTTCCGTTTTTCTTGAAGCTTAGGTTTCAATATCTGCTCTCGTTTATATTGACCATAGGATTTTCTTCTTTGCTTTAAATCTTCCTTTGTCTGAGTCATATTATTACCTTTTGATCGGTTACATTGGAGATTCAAGCCTTGGAAATTGCAGCAGTAGGAACGTTGAATGCCTGTTATGTGGATATGAAAGAAATTTTTAAACTGGCAATTATCAATAATTCGGCATTTATTGCCTGTTTGCATAATCATCCGTCTGGGGATCCGGAAGCGAGCTATGAAGATAAAAAACTGACGGAACGCCTGCAGCGAGCCGGAGCTATTCTTGGAATTTCTGTCATTGACCATATTATCGTTGGAGATACTGATTATTATAGTTTTCGCGACGGGGGTGAACTGGATGAAGAGTGAAAAGAATGAAATCCGTTTATTAGAGGTAAACGAAATTGAATGCCGGATAGGGACGATCAACGAGAATGGGCTGAGCTTGCTTTTGTATAAAGATGCAAGAGTCGATCAGAAGATTCTGGATGAATGTTATTCGCCTTGTGGGTGGAAGCGGAGTCATCAGGAGATTGGTGGAAACCTGTACTGTACGGTAGAAGTGTGGGATAAAGAAAAACAACAGTGGATTGCTAAGCAGGATGTGGATACAGAAAGTTATACGGAAAAGGAAAAAGGGCAGGCATCCGACAGCTTCAAGCGTGCATGTGTGAATTGGGGGATTGGAAGAGAACTGTATTCTGCACCTTTTATCTGGATTCCTGCGGAGAAAGCAGCAATCCGTTATGATGGAAAACGCTATACAACTTCGGAGCACTTTCGTGTGTCTGCGATTGGATACGATTCAGGGCGGGAAATCAATGCGTTGGAAATTTGTAATAGCAAGGGATTTACTGTGTTTCGTATGCAGGCAAAGAAAGAAGCATCAGCACCGAAGAAAATGAAAAATATGCCAGAAGAAGTAAAGGCACAGTTATCAGAGAAAATGCGTGCGGATCTGCAGAAAGAATTGAATCGGACAGGAATTCCTGTGGAACAGGTTTTGGCACGTTATCATCTGGATGATATTAGTCAGATGAAGCCGGAACATTATCGGGATGCTATGAGTGGTTTGAAGAAGTCCAAACCGATTGTTGCAGCTTAACAGGAGTGAAAGGAATTGCCAAGATGTCAATAGAGGAATTAATACAAATGATTTTAGGAGAGCGTATCAACTCTGCGTTACAGGAAACATCCCTGGAAAGAGACAAAGGATGATATTATATCCACCTGTTTGAAAGCATTGGGTAAAGTTATCAACAATCATTATACCTTTTCCCCATGCCCGGCTGCCGATCGGTTAAAGCAGAACTGGCGTTATCGGGAATATGACTATACACGAAGCATTCCCATATTTGTTGATCACTGTCTGGATGTCACCAAGGATCCTGCGGATAAACTTTATCTCCAGGAACTGTACCAGTATTACTGCGATTTTTGCAACACCTACGATTTGCCTGTTACAACTTATAATTCTTTTTCTGCATGGCTTACCACTAATATTGAAGGCTGTAGCAAGAAACGCATTCACGAAACAGATAAAAACCCTATGGCTGGCCTTGTCGGCCTGCGGCTAAAAAATATTCCAGAAAATGAGCAGCCTCTGTAAACTCAGCCTTTGAGTTTATACACCATATCTGTGAAATTCACAGAAAGGAGACTATGACCATGGTATACAACAATTTATATTCTTTTTCAGATCTGCTGACTATTTTCCCTTTTGGGAAAACCAAGCTGCGTCAACTGCTGCACGCAGGCGTTCTTCCCGTTGTAAAAGTGGGACGGCAGTATGTAACCAGTGATGACGCAATTCAACGATGGATTCTGGAAAACGCCGGGAAGGAAATCTTATTCTAGCTTTCTTCCACAATATGCTGACGGTTCGTAAGAGAACAATTCCCTGCGAGCCGTCATTTTTATGAAAGGAGACATTATGGCTGCTACTACAACTAGCAGAAAACGAAAAGGACGAGGTAATATTCAGAAAAAGGCCAACGGCAACGCCTGCGTATTGCCGGATATGACACGTTTTACGTTACTGGTACTTCAGAAAAAGAAGTTCAAAAAGAACTCGATCAATTCTATCTGAAGACACTAAAAAAGGAAATCATTCCGCAAAAACAGACAGTTAATTCTTATATCGAGCAATGGCTTACCTCGGTTAAAATGCCAAGTCTGAAAGCCGCTTCCTATGACCGTCTGGAACGAACCTATCAAAAACAGATTAAAAATACCCCTGTCGGACGCAGTCAGCTTGGAACACTGACCAGTATGGAAATCCAGACATTGATCAACTCTTACACCACTACGCTTTCCTATTCCAGTCTCAAAAAAGTCTATGATCTTCTGAATAACTGCTTCCGCTACGCAGTTGCGGTTCGGGATACAGGATATAATCCTGTAGATGGTGTACGGCTCCCTAAACAGGAAAACCTGAAAATTCGGACCAAAGAAATTGAGATCCTGTCAGAAGCTGATATAGATCGTCTGGAAAAGGATCAAAATGCCCTATATAAAAATGGACAGCCTAAATACTGGTACGCTTCTGCCTATGTCCTGATTGCCAATACCGGAATTCGTTCTGGCGAAGCACTGGCATTGACCTGGGATAATGTTAATCTGCGCACTAAGACGCTTACCATCTGCCAAAACGCATCCCGCATCAAAAAACGCGATTCTGAAAATGCCACTGGAAGCAAGCAGATCATTACTTCTACCAAATCCCGCTCCGGCACACGACAGGTTCCACTCAACAGCAAAGCTCTGGCAGCTCTGGCGCGTTTAAAGGAGTTACAGGAGCACAGGCATATCCAGTCGCAATTTGTGATCTACACATCCACAGGAAAGATGGTAGTTCAGAATTCATTTTACCGGATATTTCAAAACATGCAGAAATCACTCGGCATCAAACCAGTAACCATCCATGCCTTGCGTCACACCTTTGCAACGCAACTGATTAAGGCTAATGTCGATATCAAAGTGATCAGTCAGTTACTTGGACATGCTTCGGTGAAGATTACCTATGATACATATGTACATACAGATCTGGACCGCGCTTTTTCTGCTGTACAATCGTTAGAATAGCTGAAAAATATTTTGGTGCCTTATTGGTGCCTTATTTTTCACTCAAAAGAGGTTTGAAATGGTCTCTGGCGGAAATTTATAAGGAAATCTGCCTTGTAAATTTCCCCCATCAAAATTTAATAAAAGTCTGGGGAGCCGCACAAATACTGGCTTTTCCAGACAAAAAAAGGAACCATCTTTCGATGATTCCTTAGAGGCGACAACCAGATTTGAACTGGTGATCAGGGCGTTGCAGACCTTGATTGCCAGTCGCTGGAGGCCGCATAAACACTGGGTTCCTGGGCTTCGATAGCCCTTTTGGTACCCTATTAGTGCCCTATTTTATTTTTTGTCAGTAATTACTCGTTATTTTCCTCGTGTCACCAGTTCCCGGTACTTCTTTTTCACGCAAAACCTCTATTTCCTTTTGGCTTCGCTGTACTTTCCTGACGTAATTCCAGAACGTCCTCGACAGAATATCCATACGCATTGGGAAGGTACTTAATTTCCTGATTCCCCTTAATCAAAATAAGATTCTCATTCTTACAGGATGAAATAATAATAGGAGAATGTGTAGCTACAATAAATTGAATATTCGGGAATGTTTCTTCCAGTGCTTTAATAACATTCCACTGCCACTTCGGATGTAAGTGCATATCCAACTCGTCAATCAATACAATTCCCGGAATATGCGTCATATTCTTTCCTGCTTCTGGATTCAAAAGTGCCATTCTATAAGCCAGATTCATCGTCATACATAAAAGAGACTGATATCCGGCACTTAAAAGCGAGATTGGCATACTCTCTCCCCTGCTTCATTGTAAACAATATCACCGATCTGCTGAGAATAGGAAATAACCGGCTTTTCCGGCAGATCACTCATTTTTTGCATAACAACTGCTACAATTTCCTTGAATGCCTCGTATTCAGCAATCTTCATGCCTTTCTGGAATGCTACCAGCTCCATTTTCAGGCACCATTCTTTAATATCCAAAGAATAATCCAGACATCCAATATAACCGCAGCGTCTGTCATTTAATTTTTTCTTCAGCTCTGTGCCAAAATCACTGCGTCTCGTCTGCCAGACGCGTGCTTCACTCTGAAAGCAAAGCAGTGGTAACTGCGCAGAAAGATCGTTTGCAACTTCCTGTGCATATTTAGCAATCTGTTTGTTATCCATGGTTGTCTTAGAATTTGGCATCTGGTCTTTCCGTCTTCGTGTCCACGCAAACTTAGTTCCTTCGACGTCCACATACGATGTAATTTCTACAGGGGTTTTATACTGGATTGCGGAAGACGCATGCCCCATCTCCGTTAATTGGATTCTCACATCGTCCGGCTGAATATTTTTAGACGGAACACCTGAAATACCTGTAAGAAATCCGCCTAAACCAACTGTGATTGCTTCCAATATAGACGTTTTTCCTACACCATTATCTCCAATAAGCAGATTCACCCCTGGGCGGAACTCTATCTCCATGTCATCTACTGCTTTGAAATTTTTTATTGCCACTTTCTCAATATACATGAATAACCGCCCAAAGTAATACTGTTACTGCGCACGCAGGCGGTCCGGCAACGAATTTTTGCTGTATATGCCTTGCATATTTTTGAATCAATGATATACTATATTATAGAAGGATGCCACCGATAGACGGTTGATCCTAAGATAAGATTAGTTAAAAAATAACCGCTCTTGTTTTCTCAGGACATGGGGCGGTTATTTTTGTGTCTTATTACTATCCCGGCCAACTTTGTAGCCGGCACTAAAGCATGCAAGGCATAAGCCGAACAATGCCATTACATCCGAAATACTCATTGGCTAAGCCCTCCTTCGTTCAGATTCCCTTGCGGGTTTCTATGTAATCGGAGGGTCACAGTCCCTCCGCAGAAGGACCAACCGCCTACCGTTATGGTGGCACC
>CAJMQQ010000091.1 GCA_905215625.1 uncultured bacterium | reverse complement strand
TATTTTAATTAAAAAAGGAGCTGTCATGCCCCTTATTTGTTGCCAGTCATCTTACAGCAGTGCAATCGCTTCTTTAATATTCCGGACGCCGATCAGACGGATTTTGTCTGTCGGCTTCATCTTCTCCAGACAGATCTCCGGCAGAATGCAGGTGGTAAATCCCAGTTTAACCGCCTCTGCCACCCTCTGTTCCGCCATGGATACAGCCCGGACTTCCCCAGACAATCCTACTTCGCCAAACAGAATCAGCCCAGGATCCACAGGACGGTCTTTATAGCTGGAAATCAGCGCCATAACAATGGCAAGATCCAGCGCCGGTTCATTCATTTTCATGCCGCCGGCAATATTGACATAAGCGTCAAATCTGGCCATATCGTAGTGGCAGCGTTTTTCCAGAACCGCCATCAACAGATTGACCCTGTTGTAATCCGTTCCCGCCGCCGTCCTTCTGGGCATTCCGAAGCTAGTTTCCGTAACCAGAGCCTGGACTTCCAGAAGAATCGGCCTGGTCCCTTCTATCAGACAGGCCACAACTGCTCCCGACGCATCCTGGGGCCGTCCGGAAAGCATATATTCCGACGGATTTTCCACTTCTGCCAGTCCCGTTTCCTGCATTTCAAATACGCCTATCTCATTGGTAGATCCAAAACGGTTTTTCACCCCTCTGAGAATCCGGTAGGAGGCATGGCGGTCTCCTTCAAAATACAGCACCGTGTCTACCATATGTTCCAGCACTCTCGGTCCTGCCACTACGCCTTCTTTCGTCACATGGCCTACAATAAAAACTGCAATACCAAGGCCTTTTGCAATCTGCATCAGCAGGCTGGTCGATTCCCGTACCTGGCTGACGCTTCCCGGTGCAGACGCCACTTCTTCCCGGAACATGGTCTGAATGGAATCAATGATCACGATTTCCGGCTTTTCCCTGCTGATAATGGTTTCAATCTGTTCCAGATTGGTCTCGCACAGAAACCGCAGTTCTCCGGTTACCGGACCAATCCGGTTTGCCCTCAGTTTAATCTGTTTTAAGGATTCTTCTCCCGAAATATACAGAACTCTTCTGCCATTGCCTGCCAGATTGCGGCACACCTGCAAAAGAAGGGTGGATTTTCCAATTCCCGGATCTCCTCCTACCAACACCAAGGAACCAGCTACAATTCCATCTCCCAGCACCCTGTCTAATTCCGGAAATCCAGTAGAAATCCGGTCTTTTTCCTCTACAGAAATCTCCGACAGCAAAGAAGGACGGGCGCTGCCCTCTCCAACCTTTCCCTGCTGGCCGTAAGGCCCTCCTAAATTACGGGAAGCCGCAAGGCCAAGGCCCCGCGGCTCCTTCTTTTCGGCTGGCGCTTCTACGAATGTATTCCATTCCCTGCAAGCTGGGCACTGACCCATCCATTTAGCGGATTCATATCCGCATTCCTTGCAGAAAAATACAGTTGTTTTCGCTTTTGCCATAAATTATCTCTTCTCCACACGAATATCTGCTGCAACGCCTTCGCCAAGTTCTACGCTGACTACCAGCTTGCCGCTCATATTGGTCTTCATTCCTCCTACGGAAACATCGTCTACATAAACCTCATAATCGGTATCATCCTCTAACTGGATGGTAAGCTGGGCATCTTTGTCACCTCTTACCACGCAGGTGCATCCTCTGTCTGTTACATGAAGTTTCTCTACAGCAGTGCCTGGTACGGACTCATAGACAAACATTCCCTTTTTTTCCAGTTTGGTAATTTCATAAAACGTTTTTACTTTATACAAATCTCCCTGATGTTCAAAATTATCTAATTTTGCCTTGGCAGACAACTTGTAATCTCCAAAACTAATGCTTCCGTCAGCTTCGCTGCGGATTAACTCATTTGCGGGCATTTCTCTATCCTCCTGGTATTTTTGCTATAAGTATTTTAGTCATTATAGCATTTTTTCGCCAAAATATCCAGCAATTTTTACTGCTTTGCACCCGGCTGAGCAGTTACAGAAAACTCAAGGGCTCCGGACGAAGGAACCACTTCCACTTCATCGCCCACCTTTACTGTTCCGTCCAATACCGCTTCTGCCAGCTTATCCTCCAGCAGGTTCTGGATGGTTCTTCTAAGAGGACGGGCGCCGTATTTTTCATCATAGCCCTTATCCACCAGAAGTTCTTTTGCCTGGGCAGTTACGGAAAGGGTAATATCCATCTGCTCTTTTGCACGTTTTTCTACAGACTTTAACATAATAGATACAATTTCCTTCATGTGATCCTTGTTGAGCTGATGGAACACGATAATATCGTCAATCCGGTTTAAGAACTCCGGCTTAAACAGACGCTTCACCTCATCCATGACCCGCCCTTTCATAAAGGCATAGTTTTCCTTTTCATCACTGACAGAGGCAAAGCCCAAGCGTTTCGGAGAAATAATGTTCTCAGCGCCTGCGTTAGACGTCATAATAATAATGGTGTTTTTAAAGTCAATTTTTCGTCCCTGGGCATCGGTAATATGACCGTCGTCCAGTACCTGAAGCAGGATGTTAAATACGTCCGGATGAGCCTTTTCCACCTCGTCAAAAAGGATGACCGAATAGGGATTTCTGCGAACCTTTTCACTGAGCTGGCCGCCTTCTTCATATCCTACATATCCTGGCGGAGAACCAATCATCTTGGAAACGCTGTGCTTTTCCATGTATTCTGACATATCAACGCGGATCAGCGCATTTTCTGTGCCGAACATTGCTTCTGCAAGCGCTTTGCAAAGCTCGGTTTTCCCTACGCCGGTGGGTCCTAAAAACAGGAAGGAACCAATGGGACGCTTCGGATCTTTTAATCCAACCCTTCCTCTGCGGATTGCCTTGGAAACGGCTGTTACCGCTTCTTCCTGGCCGACTACCCGTTCGTGAAGAATGGATTCCAGCTTCTTTAACCGTTCAGATTCTTCCTCTTCCAGCTTTCGCACCGGAATCTTGGTCCAGCCGGCTACCACGTCTGCAATCTCGTTTTCATCTACAAGCCTCGGACGGCTATTTCTCTCTTTCTCCCACTTTGCACGGATTTTTTCAATCTTTTCCCGTTTCTTTTCTTGCTTTTTCTTAATTTCACCGGCTTTTTCGTAGGCTTCTGTACGGATGGCATTTTCTTTCTGTTTTTCCAGAGCCGCAATATCTGCCTCTAAATCCTTAATCTCCGGCGGTTCGGCAAACCCGGCCAGGCGCACCTTAGAAGATGCCTCGTCAATCAAATCAATGGCCTTATCCGGAAGGAACCGGTCATTGATATAACGGGCAGACAGCTTGACTGCCGCTTCCAGAGCTTCATCCGTAATGGTTACCTTGTGGTGTTCTTCATAACGGCCTTTTAAACCTTTCAAAATCTCTACCGCTTCTGTTTCTGTCGGTTCCTCTACGGTAACCGGCTGGAATCTTCTCTCCAGTGCGGAATCTTTTTCGATATATTTACGGTATTCTTCTACCGTTGTCGCCCCAATGAGCTGAAGCTCGCCTCTGGCTAAAGACGGCTTTAAAATATTGGATGCATCCAGGGCGCCTTCTGCCCCTCCGGCTCCGATAATGGTATGAATCTCGTCAATAAACAACAGTACGTTTCCATCCTGGGTTACTTCGGAAATCACATTTTTAATCCGTTCTTCAAACTCGCCTCTGTACTTAGATCCTGCTACCATACCGGAAAGATCCAGGGTCATGACCCGCTTATCTGCAATGGTATCCGGCACATCCCCTGAAGCGATTAACTGGGCCAGTCCTTCCACAACTGCTGTCTTTCCAACTCCAGGTTCTCCAATTAAGCAAGGATTGTTTTTGGTACGGCGGCTTAAAATCTGAACCACTCTCTGCATTTCCGTCTGCCGCCCGATAACCGGATCCAGCTTTCCTGACTTTGCCAGGGCCGTCAGATCCCTGCTGTAAGCATCCAGCGTCGGGGTTTCCTGCCTTCCTCCGGCGCTCTTTCCATTTGCAGCCTCTTCTCTGGCGGAAGACGGCGCATCCTCTCCCATGGCGACCAGAAGATCCACGTTGATTTTCTGGACGCTGATTCCCATGGTATTTAACAGGCGGGCTGCCACGCAGTCTCCGTCCCGAATCATTGCAAGCAGCAGGTGTTCCGTGCCAATAAGCGGCGCTTTAAAACGAATTGCCTCCCGGTAACTGTTTTCAATCGCCCGTCTGGCGCTGGGCGTATAATTTTCCTGTTCTGCCAGCCCGATGGTATTGTCCGGGGCAATCAGCTGGCTAATCAGGCTTAACACCTTCTTTTCTTCCACCCCGTTTTCCATCAGTACCCGCGCGGCAACACCGCTTCCTTCCCTCAGAAGGCCTAACAGCAGATGTTCCGTGCCTACATAACTGCGTCCCAGCTCTTCTGCCGCGTCCACAGCCAGGCCGATGGCCTCCTTTGCTTTCGCAGTAAATCGATCTATCATATTGTGTCCTCCTAAAATTGCAATCTTTATAAACTTTCCTTCAGTTCCGGAAGCTCTTCCCTCAGATAAGCCGCCCTGGCAATATCCAGTTCTTCTTGATTTAAGGGGCGGCTGGACAGCTTCTGAAGATTTGCCGTCTGAATTCCTAACATCAGCCGGTAAATGGAACAAGGCTCCTGGGTATGAAGCAGGCCGTCGGCAGTTCCCGCCATTAACTGGGACAAAAATACCATGGCGTCTTTCCTGGACAGCCGTCTGGCATATTTTAACACGCCATAGGATTTGTACGCTTCGTCTTCCCGTTCCAGACGGTGGCTTTCCAGCGCCATTTTCCGGACCTTTTTCTCCTGTCCGTCCAGTTGTCTGGCGATTTTGGTTACCAGCTCAATAATCTCTTTTTCGCTCTGACCCAGGGTTTTCTGGTTGGCAATCTCGTAAAGAGCGCCGTAATTATCGCTTCCTTCCCCGTACACGCCCCGGATGCTGACGCCGAACCGGCTCATTTCTGCCAGCAGGTTCTGGAACTTTTTTCCCATAGAAAGAGTCGGAAGATGCAGAACTGCAGACGCCCGAAGTCCCGTTCCCACATTAGTAGGATAAGACGTCAAGTAGCCGTATTTTTCATCATATGCATAAGAGAAACGGGTATTTACATAATCGTCCAGCCGATCTGCCCTATGCCACAATTCATCCAGATGCAGTCCGGAAGACATAATCTGAAGCCGGATGTGATCGTCTCCATTTAAAATAAAGCTGGTACTTTCATCTTCGGAAATAATAATTCCGGTAGGACTTTTTTTCGCCACTGTACCGGAATTTAAAATTCTTCTTTCCCGCAGGGCCATCCGGTCCAGTTCTTTCAAATTCTCCAGGCAGGCATATTCATAAGGTCTTCCATCATCCTGGGGGAGATCCTTTAACCCTGTCTGCAGACGTTTTACCACTTCCCTGCTTTCTTCATCGGAAAGGGTCTGGGGGAACCGGTAGGCATCCCAGTTTCTTGCCAGCCGTACCCTGCTGTAAACTACGTTGCCAGGAGAAGCTTCCGCACGTTCAAACCATCTAAGCATTGCCGCTTTCCTCCTTCTCCAATTCCTTAATCTGGTCCCGGTACTGGGCTGCCAGCTCATATTCCTCATTGGAAACAGCAGACGCCAGACGGGCTTTTAAAATCTCGATCTGCTCTTTTGCCGACACCTTTTCCGGCTTTTCCTCTTCTTCTCCCAAAACCTGGGAAGCCGGATGAATCTTCTGGTATCTGGGCTGTTTTCCTACATGGGCGTCCCCGCCCTGAAGCTTTTTAATATTGTCGCTCATCAGCAAATCAAAGACGCTGTAGCAGTCCATACAGCCAAACCGGCTGTTGCCTACAAACTCCTCGTAGCTGGTGCCGCAGGTCGGACATACCACCTGGGCCATTTTATCTTCCTGCTGATCCTCTTCGTCATCAATGCCCAAAAGACCGGACAACAATTTTCCCAGCGGAAACTCCACGTCAAAAATAGCGG
>CAJMQQ010000090.1 GCA_905215625.1 uncultured bacterium | reverse complement strand
ATACCCACAGACAGTTAAACGATGAGCAGCTGGTAGAGGCAGGAGTGGATCCGTCCTTAATCCGCTTAAGCGTCGGCATTGAGAATGCAGACGATATTATTGAAGACCTTCGCCAGGCATTAGAGGATTAAAAGCCAATGGCGATAGGACTTATTCATGCGGCAGAACCGTTTCTGACTAAATAACATATAGCCGCGCCTATAATAAAAGGCCATTACTGCCGTTCCTGATAGAAGAGCGGCAGCGTGGCCTTTTTACTTTGAGAATTAATACTCCAATTCTTCCTTTGTGGGTGCTTCAAATAATCCTTCCCATTCATCAAATTTAAAATTCTTCAACTCTATAAGCTGTAAGCTATTTTGCTAAATCATCCTCCACTTTGAAATTTACCTCGCTGTCATCAATCGAGATTGTGAGCGTGTAGTTGTAGACTGTACCATCCTCTGTTTCCAACTTAAATGTTACTGCACCATCTCCGAGATACTTAAAACCAGGTTCAGCAGACATTTTTGCAAATGTGCCACACTGTTGAAATTGTCCATTTGAATCAAAAAATGCAACATTGCTTGTTTGATTCTTATCGTTATAAAAGAGTACCGCACCAATGCGGTCACTGGCATGATCAGGAATCAAAACGCAGTCTATATACTCCCAATCTGCTTCTTGTACATGGGAAAACATAGAAGCAACATCTTGTTCAGACCAATTTTTTTCCTCGTTAGGATTACTGGTATCTGCATTTTGCCCCGAATTGCTGACAGAATCGGATTCTTTTGGCGTAGCATCTTTGCTGCCACAGCCTGACATTCCTAAAATACAAACTGTCATCAAAATGAAAATCAACACTCTTTTCATATGGATACTCCTTAAATTCTAATTTTCATAGAACCAAATTTTAGCAAATATAATCCTTTAAAGTCAAGCGAAGAAAATCAAAATATTTTAAGCTATATTCTATTTGTTTTGAATGGTTTCGGCAATGATATGAAGTATTTCTGATTTTTCTTTTCCAATTGCAAAAGCAAGTTCAGAATATAGATAATCTTCAGCTACCTTGAAATAATGTTCATCCATTGCAGTACTTTTTTTCCCTTCTGCTGTTCGTTTCTGTTTTCTCAAATACATTGTTTTGATGATACTAACCCATCTTTCAGGATCAGTACTTTTAATAGCATTTTTATATTCCTGTTCCCTCTGTTTTTCATTTTTTATATTTACTTCATTAATACTTGATATTCTTTCTATTAGTGACCACGCTTCTTTAATATTCATAACATGACGAATAGAGGTCGGCTCTGGATCTACAGGAACATATATTTTAGATTTATCATCAGAAAGAGGAATCAAGAGATAATATAATTTATTTTTTTCAATACCAATTCCATCTAAGTGAACAATATTTTCGATGTGACATAATCCTGTATTCACCTTCATTACATATTCATCTATTTGATACACACATAATCACCTCACTTCCATTTAACTTTAATTTTATCAAAATTTTTTCTCTTTCGTAAGTAATTTTCCTAACACATATTTATTTTCGGTATATTTGCTACGGGTTTCCTATGCTTTTTTGTGAATAACTTCTCAGAGTAATTTTTATAAAATATATATTTTCATCAAATTGTCTATAATTCAAGTGAATCTTCTACATCCACCCACATCTGTAAATTGCCTTCAAGATATAATCTTGCATATTCCAAAGGCTCATCCACAGCCAATGAAGTAAGTGCGCATTCTGATCCATATGTGGTTTTTAAATCTTTTTCAGCTTCCCAGCAATCAATGCGAAGCATATATCCAACACTTGTGTAAACATCAACACTATCATGGTTCATGTTGTATTCTGCATAAATTGTTCTCATCGTATCTTATCTCCATTTTTTAATAATCAGTTACAGAGTTAAATATCGAAATCATTTCAATCAGTTCACCATGTCGTTATTGTTATATGTTATAATGTGTTATGAGATTTTCCGATTTCCTTCTAGTTGTTTTTATCTCTCCAAAAGCATCCCATTGAAACAATTCCAAAACCGACAACTCCAAGCGTATACGCCCAGAAATTATTTGTGCTATTTGATCTTCCTAATTATACCAGTTCCCCATATCCGTTACAACAAAAACTATCTTATCATTTTTTTCAGAAAAACACAAAATGAACACATTATTCTGTTAAAGTTACCCCTAGGAATGAATAGGAGAGGAGTTTTATATGAATCAGAGAAAATTTTATGCGGCTCTGACCATGATGGCAGGAGCCGCTTCTGTGATGGTACCGATACAATCCCAGGCTGCAGTCGGGTACGACATGAGAGAGCGGGTAATCGAACTGTCCGGCATTGCCGATTCCTATAGTACAGGAGCCAGCGTGACCAGAGGGGAGTTTGCCAAAATGCTGGTCCGGGCATCGGATTACAGAAGTACAGTCAGCAGCGAAAGCAGCGTATCCGTATTTTCCGATGTTCCAAAAGACAGCGAATACGCGTCCTACATCCGGATTGCAGCAAAAGAAGGATGGATGAGCGGATACCTGGGCGGTCAGTTTAAACCGGATGAATACATTACCATGCAGGACGCAGAACGGGCTGTTCTGGCCATGCTGGGCTATACCAATGAAGATTTTACCGGCGATCAGGTTCATGCCAGAAGCGCCAAATTCCAGTTCTTAGAGCTGGGAGAAGGAATCGACCGAGAAAGCGGAGAGGTTTTAAATAAAAAGGACTGCATCAACCTGTTTTACAATCTGCTTCGGACAAAGCCGAAAGATTCCAATACCATTTACGGAAGTATTCTGGGATGCGAGCTGACCGAGGATGGAGAAATTAATCCGTTAAATATGGTAGACAACAGCTTAAAAGGTCCGAAGCTGGTGCGCCGTTCCCAGAAACTGTCCAGCGTGATTCCGTTTGATACCTCAGAAGCCAGCTGGTTTTTAAATGGGGAAAGTGCCTATGAAGAAACCGTAAAAAGCGCATTGGCCAATGACGGCTATGGTGTGATTTACTGGAATTCCGATACCAAAACAGTCTGGTATTATTCTGCTGACAGTGATGATGAAGATACAGGAAGAGTGGTAGTCCGCGGTGAAGTTACCCATATTTATTATAATTCTTCCGATGTGATGATCCCAAGTGCAGTGCTTCTGGACAATGACGATGAGGAAGATCCCCAGGCAGAATACACCCTGACTTCTTCCGAACTCCAATACGCATTTTCCATGTACGGGACAGTAAAGGTCGGTGATGATGTGGTGCTGATTTGTGAAAAAACCACCAATGCAGATGGAGAACCGACCTATCGGGTCGTAGATTTCTTGGAATTATAAGACAGGAGAACAGGGATGGAAAAAAAGAGCAGAAAAAGGAAAAAGCTAAATAGAACCGTTATTCTCATTGCAGTGCTGGTACTGATTGCAGCGGCTCTTGCAGGAATCATGGTTTTCAGACAGAAAGCAAAGGCAGCGGCAGCGCCGGCACAGGAAAACCGGACGGCCACAGTTGCAAAACAGAGTATTACGTCTACCTTGTCGTCTTCCGGCACGTTGGCGGCAAAAGATACCTATACGATTACGTCCTTGGTAGAAGGGGAAGTGACAATGGCGGATTTTGAGGAAGGAGATCAGGTGGAAAAGGGACAAATTCTCTATCAGATCGATCCATCTTCCATTGACTCGGAGCTGAGTTCTGCCACCAACTCCGTTTCCAGGGCGGAAAGTTCCTATAACAGCGCCAAAGAGGACTACAGCGAAGCCCAGTCAGAGTGGAGCGGCAATACCTATAAAGCAACCGAGACCGGATATATCAAAAACTTGTATGTGGAAGCTGGTGACAAAATTAATAATGGCTCCCAGATCGCAGACATTTACAGTGACGCTATGATGAAGCTGCGGCTGCCGTTTTTAAGAGAAGAAGCGGCTATGATGCAGGTTGGAGACCAGGCGGTTGTAACGTTAAGCGGAACTGGCGAGCAGTTAGCCGGTCAGGTAACCACAGTCAGCAGTATGGACGAAACCCTGGCAGGAGGCAGGCTGGTACGTTATGTGACCATTACAGTGGCAAACCCAGGCGGTCTGACAACCGATATGACAGCCACAGCGGAAGTAGGAGAATTTGCCTGCAGTGAAGAAGGAAGCTTTTCCGTCTCTGTCGATAAAACCATGAGCGCCAGCTTTTCCGGAAATGGCAGTGCAGAGATTGAACAGCTGTTAGTCAGCGAAGGAGATTATGTAACCGAAGGCCAGCCGATTTTCAGGATTACATCAAAATCAGCATCAGACCTTTTGGAAACTTATAAAAACGCGCTGGACCAGGCAGAGGAAGGGCTAGAAACGGCTAAGAATAAGCTGGAAAGCACCCAGGACAGCCTGGAAAATTATACCATTACCGCCCCCATATCCGGACAGGTTATCCAGAAAGCGGCTAAAGTGGGAGACAACATTACCCGCTCTGGAAGTTCGGATACCACATTAGCGGTTATTTACGATTTGTCATCTCTTACCTTTGAGATGTCCATTGATGAACTGGATATTCAGAATGTAAAGGTAGGACAGGAAGTTGTGGTAACGGCAGATGCCTTTGAGGGTCAGACTTTTTCCGGAACGGTTACCAATGTGAGCCTGCAGAGTACGTACAGCAATGGCGTAACTACCTATCCGGTAACCGTAACATTAGAGGAAGCTGGAGCTTTGCTTCCAGGCATGAATGTAGACGGAACCATTATCATTGACCAGGCAGAGGACGTTCTGACCATACCAGTGGATTCCCTGATGAGAGGAAATCAGGTTTATGTAAAAGACGATACGGTAACAGAGTCTGCAGATGGAGTTCCGGCAGGATTCCGGGCAGTCCAGGTGGAAACCGGCCTTACAAACGATACTTACGTAGAGATTACAGAAGGACTGTCAGAAGGAGACGAAGTCTATGTAGATGAATCCAGCAAAGAATCGGATTCCATAGGAGCTATGATGCAGATGGCGGTTCCTGGCGGAGGCGGTATGGGAGGTCCCGGTGGGGGCGGCCCTGGCAGAGGCCCCGGCGAAAGATAGGAGGCGCTATGGAAAATCAGAAAAAGGGAACCCCGTTAATTGAACTAAATGATATTTACAAGATTTATCAGATGGGAGACGAGGAAGTACGGGCCAATGACGGCATCTCCCTCACCATCAGTAAAGGGGAATTTGTAGCCATTGTAGGAAAGTCGGGCAGCGGAAAGTCTACGCTGATGAACATTATCGGGGCGCTGGATGTGCCGACAGAGGGAACCTATTTTTTAGGCGGCCAGGATGTCAGTGATATGAAAGACGATCAACTGGCAGAAATCCGCAACAAAATGATTGGGTTTATTTTCCAGCAGTATAACCTGCTTCCTAAGCTGAATCTGTTAGAAAACGTGGAACTGCCGCTTTTGTATGCAGGAGTGGGGACGGCAGAGCGGAGAGAACGGGCGCTGGCTTCCTTAGAAAAAGTGGGACTGAAGGAAAAATACCAGAACCGGCCTAACCAGCTTTCCGGAGGCCAGCAGCAGAGGGTTTCCATTGCCAGAGCCCTGGCAGGAGATCCATCGCTGATTTTGGCCGATGAGCCTACCGGAGCTCTGGATTCCAAAACCAGCAGGGAAGTGCTGGACTTTTTAAAACAGTTAAACCAGGAAGGCAACACCATTGTGATGATTACCCATGATAGTTCTATTGCCCTGGAGGCAAAACGGGTAGTCCGGATTCAGGATGGAAAAATTAATTTTGACGGAGATGTAAAAGAGTATGCTTCAATCCTTTAAAATGGCGCTTCGGAGTATATGGGGCAATAAAATGCGATCCTTTCTGACCATGCTTGGGATTATTATCGGTGTTGCCTCGGTGATTATTCTGGTCAGTGTGGTCAATGGCTATATGTCTACGGTCGTAGACAGCTTTGCCAGCATGGGGGTTAATCAGATGACGGTTCGGGTTACCAATATCGACAGCCGCTCTGTGGATGACGAGCAGATGTATGAGTTTTATGAAGAACATACGGATGTATTTGCCCAGATGAGCCCTCAGGTAACCGTATCCACGGTAGTAAAACATGGAAATGACAGCCTTTCTTCTACCAGCGTAGGGGGTTATAGCGAAGAATATCTGGATATAAAAGGGTATGAGCTGGAAACAGGACGCAACATCCAGTATTCGGATCTTGTAAGCAGGCAGAAAGTCTGTGTAATCTGTT
>CAJMQQ010000089.1 GCA_905215625.1 uncultured bacterium | reverse complement strand
GTGCAAACAAACATGCCCCCGATTATGCAAAAGAGTTGGAAAAATACGGTGTTCCTGCGTGGGCAGATACCCACAATGGTTTTTTTCGTACCGTGGAAGTAGCGGTCATGCTGTCGCTGCTGCGAGTGATTGATAATCCTTTGCAGGACATTTCGTTTGCCTCTGTTTTGATGAGTCCTATTTACGGATTTACGGTGGACGATATGGCGCAAATGCGTGGGAATGAAAGAAAACAGCCGTTATATTTGGCGTGTAAATCTTTTGGTAACCAAAACCGGCAGGCGGCTGCATTTTTAGAGGATTTGGAGCAGTACCGTACCATGGCGGCAACCATGCCTGCCGACCGTTTGTTAAACTATATTTACCAAAAAAGCGGATATCTGAATATGGTACAAACCATGACCCATGGGGAAAGCAGATTGGCCAATTTACAGATGTTAATGGAATATGCCAAACAGTTTGAACAGGCAGGTTATCACGGGTTATCCGGGTTTATCCGTTACATTGACCGTTTGCAGAAACAGGATGCCGATTTACCTGCGGCTTCTGTTATGTCCGAAGGAGCTGACGCGGTAAAAATCATGAGCATTCATCGCTCCAAAGGTTTGGAATTTCCTATTTGCATTTTAGCCCGCTGCTCCAATCCGTTTAACAGGGAGCAAAAGGATGCTTTGCTGCATCCCCGTTTGGGTCTGGGCGTAAAACTACGCGATTTGGAAACCAATTGCAGATATACCCCGTTGCCCAGAGAAGCCATAGCGTTAGAAATGAACAGGGAAAAGCTGTCTGAAGAGATGCGTGTTTTATATGTGGCAATGACCAGGGCAAAAGAAAAACTGATTCTGACAGCTTCAGAAAAATCTCTGGATAAGAAACTGGAAAAATGGGGAACAGCAGGAGATGAGGGGACATCCGGTATTCCGTCTGCAGTACTGTCGGGAGCGTCCTCTTACCTGGACTGGATTCTTATGGCCCTTCCAGGCACAGGAGGAAGGATTACCATGAAAGAGGTACCTGCTTCTGACCTGGTAGGAGAGGAAGTATTAAGGCAGATTGACCGGAAAACGTCAAAAGAAGACTTGCTGGGACTGGACTGTACCAGAATCTACGACGAAGAGACTAAAAATCTTCTGAAGGAGCAGCTGTCCTATGAGTATCCATTTCAGGCAGATATGGATTTATATGCCATGCTTTCTGTATCAGAAATCAAGCGGCGCAGGCAGCTTTTGGAAATGGAGGATAAAATCCGGGAAGGAGATATAGGGGCAGTGCCGGAGTGGGCAGATCTGGAAGATTCCAGTCAGCCATCTGGCTCAGAGCGGCCATCCGGCTCAGAACGGCTATCCGGCAGACAGATTGGCGGGGCTGTTTTGGGAACCTGCATCCACCGGGTTTTAGAACTGCTTCCGTTTGAAAAAAGTTCAGAAGATATGAACAGAGAAGAGGCAATGGCCTTTCTTTTACAATCCATAAAAGACATGAAGGAGCGGGGAGCAGTCCAGAAAGAAGAGGCAGATTCCATTGAGTTATCCCAACTGGCCGCACTTTTGCAAAGTCCCCTGGGGCACAGGATGATCCGGGCGCAAAAAGAGGGACGGCTTCACAGGGAGCAGCAGTTTATGGTGGGAATTCCAGCAAAAGATATGGAAATTGCCCAGTCAGAGGAACTGGTGCTGGTTCAGGGAATGATTGACGCCTGGATAGAAGAAGAGGATGGCCTGGTTCTGATTGATTATAAATCAGACTGGACAGGACGAAATGGAGAACAGCAATTAATCCAGCGATACCGCATCCAGTTAGAGTATTATAAGCGCAGCCTGGAACAGATGACTGGAAGGAAGGTAAAAGAAGCGGTTATTTATTCTTTCCATCTTGGAAAGGAAATCCGGTTATAAAAGAAATTTACAGACAGATATGCGAACCAGGTTGCATTCCAAAACGGCCTTTGATACAATGACGTGGACGGCGTCTGCTGTCCCCATGATGAGTAAGGAGTATAATAAGATGATACAATTAGAGAGAACAAGCGTTATGAACCTGGAAAATGCCATGAGAGGAGCCAGAAACCCAATGAACAGCTGGGGAAGAATGGACAGCGGCTATGATGAAAACGGTCAGTATGTGCTGGGCCCCAATGATTTAGGTCTGGCAGTCCGCCTCCGCAAGGCTGGAAGCGATCACCGCAAATTTATCCGCCAGATTTTTGTGTCGGTAGATATTACGGCTCCCTTATACTGGTGGAAGGAGTATGACACTTATAAAGTAGCGACAGTGGCAAACTCCACCAGCACCATGCATAAGATCCACAGCAAGCCTTTTGAACGGGAAGACTTCAGCACCGACCATATGACGGAATCCACTCTGTTATTTATGGACACAATTATTGCCAGACTGGAGGAAATTCGCTGCCGCTATCTGGAGACCAAGGACAAAGCAGACTGGTATGATATGATTCAGCTTCTGCCTTCCAGCTACAACCAGATGCGTACCTGTACCTTTAATTATGAAACTCTGGTAAATATTTATTACGCAAGAAGAAATCACAAGCTGGCAGAATGGCATACGTTCTGCGACTGGATTTCCACTCTGCCTTATGCAAAAGAACTGATTATTGCAGAGGATAAGGAGGAAAACGAGGAATGAATCTGATTGTAGCAGTGGATAAACACTGGGCTATCGGAAAAAAAGGCCAGCTTTTGGTTTCCATTCCAGGGGACCAGAAAATGTTTCGGGATGAGACCCTGGGAAAAGTAGTGGTGATGGGAAGGAAAACTCTGGAAAGCCTTCCCGGAGGCCAGCCCCTGTATGGCCGTACTAATCTTGTGCTGACCAGGGATTTGTCTTATTCCGTAAAAGGAGCTGTGGTGGTTCACAGTCTGGAAGAGGCGTTAAAAGAGCTGGAACCGTATCCGTCAGAGGATATTTATGTGGCAGGAGGCCAGGAGATCTATGAACAGTTTCTGCCTTACTGTGATACAGCCCACGTGACATGGATTGACTATGAATATGATGCAGACACTTATTTCCCTAATCTGGATCAGGATGATCAGTGGACGTTAGAGGCAGAAAGCGATGAGCAGACCTATTTTAATCTGTGTTATGAGTTTCGGATGTATAAAAGAACAGGAAAAAAAGTGTTGCCATAAAACCAAATCAATGATAATATTAGAAAAAATGCGCATGGTAAAACTTTAACGCATTACAACATTATCATAGCACAGGATAGGAGAGGAAAGAAATGTACAGGATTTTAAAGGCAGAGCAGCTTGCTGATAAAATATACCTGATGGATGTGGAAGCTCCCAGAGTAGCGAGATCTTGTCAGCCCGGCGAGTTTGTGATTGTAAAGATCGATGAGGCGGGAGAGCGGATTCCCCTGACCATTTGTGATTTTGACAGGGAAAAGGGCATCATTACCATTGTATTCCAGACAGTAGGCGCTTCTACTTATCGGATGGCCTTTTTAAAGGAAGGAGACAGCTTCCAGGACGTAGCCGGACCTTTGGGCAATCCTTCTGAATTTGTAAAAGATCCGTTGGAAGAAGTGAGAAAAAGAAAGTATTTGTTTGTAGCAGGCGGCGTTGGCGCTGCTCCGGTTTACCCGCAGGTAAAGTGGATGAAAGAGCACGGCATCGAAGCAGATGTAATTGTAGGTTCTAAAAATAAAGATCTGCTGATTCTGGAAAAAGAGATGGAAGCAGTAGCCGGAACCCTTTATGTTACCACCGATGACGGCTCCTATGGCCGCAAGGGCATGGTAACTTCCGTAATTGAAGATTTGGTGAAAAAAGAAGGCAAGACTTATGACATCTGTGTTGCCATTGGTCCTATGATTATGATGAAGTTTGTCTGCAAACTGACAAAAGAACTGGGTATCCCAACCATTGTCAGCTTAAATCCTATTATGGTAGACGGTACAGGAATGTGCGGTGCCTGCCGTGTAACCGTAGGAGATGCGGTAAAATTTGCCTGTGTAGACGGACCGGAATTTGATGGACATCTGGTAGATTTTGACCAGGCTATGAAGAGACAGCAGATGTACAAGACCCAGGAGGGCAGGGATTTGTTAAAAGCCCAGGAGGGCGACACTCATCATGGCGGATGCGGACATTGCGGAGGTGACGACTGATGGACGGAATGAAGAGAGTTCCCATTGGGGAGCAGGAACCAAAGGTAAGAGCAACAAACTTTAAAGAAGTATGTTTAGGATATACAGAAGAAGAAGCAGTAGAGGAAGCAAAACGCTGTCTTCAGTGCAAAAAGCCATTATGTGTCCAGGGATGTCCGGTTTCCATTGACATTCCGGCATTTATTAAAAAGGTAACGGAACGGGATTTTAAGGGGGCAGCGGAAGTGATTGCAAAATCTTCTGCTCTTCCGGCAGTATGCGGGCGGGTATGTCCGCAGGAGACCCAGTGCGAGGGCAAGTGCATCCGCGGAATCAAAGGTGAACCGGTTGCCATTGGAAAACTGGAGCGGTTTGTAGCAGACTGGTCCAGGGAAAATGGATTCGTTCCGGCTGCTCCGGAGAAAACCAACGGCAGAAAAGTAGCAGTAATCGGTTCAGGTCCTGCAGGACTTACTTGTGCCGGAGATTTAGCAAAGATGGGATATGAGGTTACAATTTTTGAGGCGCTTCATGAGCCGGGCGGCGTTCTGACTTATGGTATTCCAGAGTTCCGTCTTCCAAAAAATACCGTAGTCCGTTCTGAAATTGATAATGTAAAGAAATTAGGTGTAACCATTGAAACCAACGTAATTATTGGAAAATCTGTTACCATTGATGAACTGATGGACGAAGAAGGATTTGAGGCAGTTTTTATCGGTTCCGGAGCAGGGCTTCCTAAATTTATGGGAATTCCAGGTGAAAATGCCAATGGCGTATTTTCTGCGAACGAATATCTGACCAGAAATAATCTGATGAAGGCGTTTTGCGATGACTATGACACTCCGATTGCAGCAGGCAAAAAAGTGGCAGTTGTAGGCGGCGGAAACGTAGCAATGGATGCAGCCAGAACCGCGCTTCGTTTAGGCGCAGAAGTACACGTGGTTTACCGCAGAAGCGAGGCAGAGCTTCCGGCCCGTGCAGAGGAAGTACATCATGCAAAAGAAGAAGGCGTTGTGTTCGATTTGCTTACCAATCCGGTGGAGATTCTGACAGATGAAAATGACTGGGTAACCGGAATGGTAGTCCGGAAAATGGAATTAGGCGAGCCGGATGCATCTGGAAGAAGACGTCCAGTGGAGGTTCCAGGTTCTGACTATACCATTGAAGTAGATACAGTGATTATGTCTCTGGGAACTTCTCCAAATCCGCTGATTTCTTCCACAACCGAAGGCCTGGAGATTAACAAGCGCAAGTGTATTGTAGCTCAGGAAGACAACGGCCAGACCAGCAGAGAAGGTGTCTTTGCCGGAGGCGACGCAGTTACCGGAGCGGCAACCGTAATTCTGGCTATGGAAGCAGGAAAGGCTGGAGCCAGGGGAATAGATGAATATTTAAGGGCTAATTTATAAGTGAGTTTTTATATCAATTTTCACATCGGATGAATTTCCGATGCTTCTTGACCGGCTTTTGCTGGTCAAGAAGATGCACCGTCCTGAAAATGACGGTAAGAGAATTTAGGCTGCCGCAAAATGAAAACAGGATTTCTGCTCTGGCAGAGATGCCGGATTTCGTTTTGCGGCAGTTTGCCTTTTGGGGAGGCGGAAGATGTCTAAAATTCTGACAGAAGATTTGATTTATGAAATTCTTTCTGTGGTAGAAGAAATTCCGGAAGGAAAGGTGGCTTCCTACGGACAGATTGCCAGGCTGATTGGCAGGGATAAAAATGCCAGGCTGGTTGGAAAAGTGCTCAGTATGTCGGAATATTATGGAGAATATCCTTGCCACAGGGTTGTGAACCAAGGAGGAAGGCTGGCGCCCCATTTCTGTGACCAGAAGGAAAGACTTCTGGAAGAAGGCGTGGAATTAAAAGAAAATGGCTGTGTAGACATGAAACTATACCAGTGGAGGGAATAATGGGGGATCAATATTTAAACGGGGAAACCAGAGATATGGATTCATCAATAAGCGGCGTTGTTATCCGCATTGCAGAAGAAGCGGACGCTGAAAAATTGCTGGAGATTTACGCTCCATATGTGGAAAAAACAGCCATAACATTTGAATATACGGTTCCTTCCCTGGAAGAATTCAGAGACAGGATACGGGAAACATTAAAAAAATATCCCTATCTGGCGGCAGAAAAAGACGGGGAAATTTTAGGATATGCCTATACCGGAGCTTTTGGAAAGCGGGCTGCTTACAACTGGGCAGCAGAGACTAGCATTTATTTAAAAGAAAACAGACGCCACATGGGGATAGGAAAGCAGCTTTATACAGCGTTAGAGAAAATTTCAAAAGCCCAGAATATTTTAAATCTAAATGCCTGCATCGGGTATCCGGAAAAAGAA
>CAJMQQ010000088.1 GCA_905215625.1 uncultured bacterium | reverse complement strand
CAAATCTCTGAGCATTGCCACCCTGAGCACTTCTTCCACCAATCATTCCTAAATCAAATGTTCCTACATTTTGAAATTTATCCGCCATCTATTCTGTTTACCTCCTATGCATTCAAAATGGTTAAAATTCTCAGTTCTGCGACACCATTGGAATCTGTCGTGCCTTTCCACTGCACATTGGTTAACTCCACACTGTTAGCTGAATCAGCTGCTGCCTCAAAGCCTCCTACTACAGCGTTAGGCTTTCCTTCATTAACCTTTGTGCGAATGTAAACCTTGCCGCCTGGAGTTGGTACTCCGTTCTGACAAATTACATTGACACATCCTCGTTTCATTACCGGAATTGCTTCCCCCGGCAGGTAACTGCCTTCATTTTGGTTGAAGAAATCTGTGGCAGATTTCACTTCCCTGACAGCAATTCCTAAAAACTTGGCTGCAATACTGTCTGCTCCCCAAGGAGCCGCTGCACCATTTTCCCCTAAAACCACAGGGGCCCCAAACAATACTTTTTCCTTTCCAATTAACGGATGCGTATCCACTACCATATCCGACTGTCTGGAATAACTTCCAGCATAGCCATGGGGCATTCCTTTACCGATAACCTGTCCTCTCATTACTGCTGCTCCTTTCTGTGTGGGTTGAATTTGTCATACGCCCTCTGAATTGCATCTACATCCATCTTCTGACTGCTGTCAACGGCTTTCTGAGCATTTTTCTGCACTACCTGAAGAATCTTTGCAATATCCCCCTCCTTGTCCATTACGCTGGAAATCAAAGCGTCTGCCACAGCGTTGCGCTGCTTCTCATCCGAAATAGCAGCTACAGCCGGACGGACTTTTTTCAGAATCTCTGCTGCCAATGCAGTATCCATGGAAGGCTTTTCTTCTGCTGGCACAACCTTCGGCTCCTCTTCCTTTTCTTCTGGCTGTTTACCAGTTAGTTTTTCAATCGCTTCATCAAACGGGTCTGTTTTACCAGGTTCCTGCTTCTGTGTCAGAGCACCTAATACTTTAGCAACTACAGCTTCTATCAGTGCTTCCTGATTATCGACTGTATCGTGATGGTTTTGTCCATCTACTGTCTTTTCCTTTCCATCAGGATTTTTTTCGGCGCTCCCTTCTTCCAACGCATCTGCGGCATCCTGAGCCATCTGTTCAATTTCCTCCGGACTCTTGTCCTTTACAGACATTCCAAAGAGTTTTAAAAACAATCCATTCTTTTTCATTTTCTTCCTTTCTGGCCTATTTGTATCGGCCTGTTTCTGTGTTGTATCTGAATCTAAAATAGCAGCCCGCTTTCCGGCTCTTCCCCGTTCCACGACTGCTATGTGATTCCCTCTGATGTTTTTCTGGCTGTAGGTACCATCCCCATTATCTGTGTATTCACATTCATAGCCACAGGATATTTCCCGCTTGCCATGCTGTATTTTATCAATTAGCGCCCCATCCTGAATGTGAAGATCTGCAATGACATATCCGTCCCAATCCCCAGATCCCTGCCGCACATTTTGGGCGTGCCCCTTTAAGTAAATGGAGGCGTTATCTGGGTCTAAGAGTTCCGGCGGATGATCGTCAGATACTGGTTTTCCTTCAAAGCTGGCTAGGGCTTCTTCCGAAAACACCTCTTCCGGAAGGCGATGAACGGTCACGATTTTATCGCTGTCCAATCCGATTTCCCTGCCCAGATATTCCTGATCGCCTGTGCGGGCAATGGGAACATTCCGGCAAATTAAAAAGCCCTCTCCAGTCTCAATCTGGTTAGGGCTTATGGTGTATCCATAATACGAGATCATTTTTATTCCTCCACAACTTCCCAGTGGCCATTCGGAACACTTCCATCCAATGGACCAGGCGCATCCGGTGAGTAAAGGTAATCTTCTCCGCTGTCATCAATTACCCTGTACATACCAGAGTCCGGATCTACCCATGCCTCATAAACCTTTCCGTTTGTAAGGCCATCCACATAAAAGCTTTCCCCAATATATCTGAGCTTCATAGTTTTTTTCGGTTTATTTATCGGTTCTGGTGGCTCATAATATTGAATACTCATAATTTATCTTTCCTTTCTTTTACTTTTACACCATATTGTTTTCCATTTAACTCATACCAGTGAACATCAAAAACGTATTTATCACTTTCAATCTTTCCCACCTTCTTTTTCCAATTACCGGCATTTCCTCCATATTGTTCAGCTAATTTCTCTGCTACACGGAGCAAAGTCTTACTTCCTGCTCCGGCTATTGTCCTGACGCTCTCTAATTTTGTATACTGTGGGATAAATAATTTTTCTCCGTTCATAACATAGTCCAACCGTTCTTGTAATGAGAATCTATTTCTGTAAGAACGTTGTAAAGCAGTCCATTTCTCCTTATCATTATACTTTAACTCCTGGAATTTCGCAAAGTCTTTCGGCACTTCATTTCCCAATATTGTCCGATACTCTTTATGCTGCTTTTTATCCGCTAAAAGCCTCCTGCGATTCCTTTCCTTTTCTCTGTACGCCGCAATCTGCTTCTTTGTACGTGGGTCTCTGTCCAGAGGATTCTTTTCAGGATTAGAAAAATCCTTATCCTTCTGTATTTGTTTTTCTGTCTTGCCTATGGTTGTATACGGAATAATGGAGTGTAGACAGTTTGGGTGGATATTTAAGTAAGTATTTAAAATATCATCCGGCCCATTTGGATCCATCTTGCCAAACGCCAAAGTAAGAGCTGGATAATCCGGATTTGTCCCGCTTTTGCTATATACCCTACCCTCCAAAGGGGCGCATACTGGACAGGTGCTTCCGATTTTGACAATCTGATATAAATCATGGTTTGGATTTTTTGTAAGAATGGCAGCCACCTGAGCCTGACGTGCAGTTGTCCTGGTAGCCATGTTACAGTAATCCTGCAGGCTCCATTCACGTCCTGCCTTATCTACAAATGCAGTCACGCCTTTATTTTGGAGTTCCTGGGTAAGTTCTCTGCTTCCTTTTTTCCAGGACATACCCGAAGCTTGCTGCTTAGCAACTTGCTGAAGAGTTTTTCTCCGAATCTCCCCTTCTTTCTGAGATCCAACAGTTAAAAGCCTTTTGGCCGTCTTTTCTGTTGTTTCCGCTGCCTCTTCTAGTTCCCCTAAAAGGTTATTACTCAATTGCTCAATTACCGAAATCTCAGTTGCAGTTAAAGCCCTAGCGTTTTGATAGCCTACAGTACCAGCTTCAGTCTGGTAAAAGATTCTCTCAATCATAACCGGTACGTAACTCCATGACTCATCCATCATGTTTTTAAGGATTCGTTGTATCCTTTCCAAGGCTGCTACTTCTGCATAATCCACATAACCTAATTTTCTCTTTCTGGTAATCTCATTTACTATATCACGCTCTGTACGAAGGAACAGCATCCTGAGAAACAATGTCACGTCTGCTTTATCCGGCGGTCGAATCATTTTCGGCATTTACTCCTCATCCCCTTCAGAAAATTGCATCCGCGAGAAAGGTACCCCCGCTATTGGGTCTCGCATCAATTTGCTGTTCGTATAGGTCTGGCCCGTTCCTGCTTTGATACTTTCATCTGTTATCTTGCTGAATACCCCTGTTTCATCGGACATTACCTTTAATTCCTGTTGAGCAGTTGCAGAATCAATTAAATCATTTTGATATACCGACAGAATCGCATTCGTCTTTCTTTCTGTAATATCTGCCATTTCTTCTGGCTTCGGCGTCTGCATCGGCGGAAAATCAATCTCTAGGTCTTCCGGAATTTCTCCCCAAGCTGACATTGCCATGATTGGCAAAAGCCGCTCAATAATCCCCCTAAGGTCTGCCTCTCTCAATCCATCAATATAATCATAATAATTTTGCAAATCTGATTCTCCGGTTGCATTAAGCCCAGCTGGAGAGCGACCAAACAGTTTTGTTACTGGTGTTCTAGCCGCCCCTGCAACATCCATCATCATCCTGTCATAAACATCTGGCAACCCAGTAAATGTATACTGAGTATTATGAATAGCATCGCCCTTGTTCACTATTCGGGTACCAAAATTACTTTCCATAATGGACTGTGCCTGCATTACGTTCCAGAAACGACGCTGCATCTCTGTATTCGCTGTACCAAGCAGCTGATCAAGCCCATCTGTTTCCATGTAATTGACATTCGCTCTGAACGTAAGTGCTGCAATATTACCGGCTACATTATCTCTCCGGACTATCTCGTTATATATAGCTTCTATCTCTGACTCCCCCCAGTACAACTCCGTTACCTGCTCCATCCATGGAAGTTCCCGACCTATGAAACGAATAATCCGGCTGTGGTGAACCCTGGCAATCAATACCCCTGCCTCATCATCCCGAATCGTATAATAGGCAGGAAGGCCAAAATCTCTATCCTCCGGATCTGTCACCAATTCATTTTCCGGATAAATACCATCCCAGCGGTCCAGAATCTGCAGCCCTAAAAAACTCCCAGGCAAAACAGTATCCAAATCCAGCGGCAGACTCATATCCTCATGTCCTTTAACTAAAATTACCCCAGCAGCCCCTCCATATAAACGCCCCCAATACATTCCCAATAAAATCTTTTTTCGGATTTGTGTCTGCCTTTCAAGCTTCATCATGCGCTTTGTATATTCTGGTGATATACTGGAACGGATAACATACCACTTACGCATCATGTCATTGGGAATTGTGGTTATAATATTTTGGACAATCCAGTTATTCCTGTAAAGACTTGTCAACAGCGGATAGTTCTGTGTCATGCGAGTCAGAGGATACTCCGTTGCCTGTATGAGATCCATTGTGCCGTAACCGATTCTGGCCGCAGGGTTAGAAAAAGCATCCATTGTACCAACAGATGCCTGCATATGTTTGTTTTGATTTGTATTTGCCCTGTCAATTCTGGGCCGTTTTTTTCTGCTCATTATCCACCTATCCTCCATTTTGGCAGGGAGTTTACTTTATATCTTAGCGCATCACATCCATGGTCAAGCTGCTTCAACGGCTTTTCCTCCCCTTTTTCAGCGGCTTTTTCGTCCCATGCGTAGGATTGCATCTCAGATATTAATCCTTGACAATTCCGGTTAATACGGATACTTTTTTGTGCCAATAAAGTTGACACAGCACGTATTCCGTCCAGAACTTCATTATCCGCTGGTTTTACAACCCATCCCCGACTCCGCAGTTCCTGGATAAAGGACGCTGCGGATGGATCCACAATAATTACGCATTGTTCTTCCGGGCTGTCTCCCATGAATTCTGCCATGTCATCCGCGTACTGTTTATCTGTTTTCTGCGGGTTTACAGTTCTTCTCGCTTCGTCTGATCGGCTGTCCCATCGGTATTCCCTATCAACCCACAAGACTTGTCCGTCATCCCAAATCTCCAAGAATACACAAGGATTTGTGGTGCCGTAGTCAACCGCAACACTTTTTACCGCATAACCTTTTAATCCAGTTGGCCGCTCTGCATCTGTATAATAGTTTTTATCCGTACAGGCTGTATAAATCAAGCCCTCCGCAACCGCCCATAAGCCTTTAATATACCGCTTAAAGAAAACCCCTACATACATGCTGCGGTACTCTGCCTTAATCGATTCCGACAAACTTAAATTATCGTCCATAGTGAAATGGAGATATAACAGCCTCTTTTTTACTCGCTGCTCAATCCACAATTTTTTAAACCAGTGAAGCGGTCCGCCAGGATTGCAATTAAACCAATATTTGGAACCCTCTACTGAACAGCGTCCGGTTGCCTGATTGACAAAGGATTCCGGCATCAACGCCACCTCGTCAAAAAAGGCTCCTGCTGCTGTGATACCCTGAACCAAATCTTGAGACCTCTCATCACGCCCGCCAAAAATATAAAAGTAATTTGTCCGGCCTTTTCTGGAAACCTCTAACATGTTTGGCGTCTCACCGGACAAATGATGATGCACACGATACCCCCTGCTTCGTAACATTGTCTTTAAATTCGTCAGTACATTACGCTGAAAAGAACCTATGGTCTTTCCAGCCATAATAAAGTTCTGGCCATCAAAACACTCCATAGCCCAAAATACAAACGACAAAGACATGGAAACAGTCTTGCCGGAACGAATAGCTCCATCTGCGATAATTCCTTTATAATTTTTGACCGGACTGTTAGGAGTCCACCAGTTAAGAACCATGCGTTGCTTCTTTGAGAACAGCTGAAACTTAAATACCGGCCTTCTGGTTCTCATCTAAATCATCTTCTCCTTTTTCTTCCGAAGCAAAATCATCCCAGTCTTTTTCGGCGCTTCCTTTTAACGCATCCAGGAATCCATCATCAGTATCGCTCTCTTCATTCGGAACGCCCATTTTTGCTTTGGCTGCCTCCATGCGCAATCGCTGTTCTTCCAGATCTGCATCTGATTTTGAGGTCTGCCCCAGCACATCCTTAATCGCCAGATACGCCTTTACATTTCCGGACAACGCCTCCCGAATCATTGCTGCATTAACGGCTGCCTCCAGAGTGCTGTCTACTCCCAACATCTCTAGAAAGGGCGTCCATTCTTCACTATCTATTTCAGCTGTAAGAAGAGCATTTAAGGTCTTTCGAAAGTCTGCCTTCTGGCGTCTGACTTTTCCAGATGCTTTTCCACCTTTTCGCCCAAACTCTCTCGCTTCCCTCACGCTTCGTTTGTTAAACGGGATTAGGTTTTCATTGTTTGCCATCACCTCACCTTCCTCGTATAATATCTTTTAGATACATAAATCCATGTATCTTGGTTA
>CAJMQQ010000087.1 GCA_905215625.1 uncultured bacterium | reverse complement strand
AATAGATTTGTACTAACAAAGCTTTTTCCCGCATTTTCTGCAGAACGCATAGTCTGCTTTTACCGGTTCCCCGCAGTAAGGGCAGAAGCCGTCCCCAGAATCTTCTGAAGCAGAACCGTCCAGAGCAGAATTTTCCGGCGCCGCCTTATCTGCTTTTCTATCTGCTTTCTTAAAATAAGAATCAATGGGATCTCCTTCTTCCCTGCTGTCCACAATGTCAAATTCCGAAAACCGCTCACCGCCGGAAGCATTTTTGAAATTGTAGACTGCCTGTACCACTGCAATTCCGATAAAGCACACTCCAAACAGCGCAAAAATCGCCGGAGCTCCCATGCTGACAGCCATAACCGTCCAGAGGACTCCAAAGACTGCTGCAAAAATGCTTCCGGCCCCCTGCATCATCGACGGGCCTCTTCCCCTTTTTATGCTCTTCATAAAGAACTCCCCTCCTTGTCCTGCTACTCGATTTCTCCCCCAATCGTAGAAATCGCATCTAAGGTCATTTTCATAATGTCCTTAATTTCCTCCGGAGTCATTTTCATCTTTTCTGCCAGTTCTTCTACAGTCGCTTCCCTTCCCAGTTCTTTTGCCATTACTTTTGAGACTTCCTGAAGCACATTGACTCTGGCTGTAATCTCTTCGCTGGTTTCCTCTTCCCGCTTCTGTTCCTCCAGCGCCAGTTTTAACGCTGCTTCTACCTGGGTTCTTAAATGGCTTAAAAAGTCGCCTCCTTCGTAGCTGTCTGCTGCCAGCATCAGCGCCACATTGGCTTCCTGAATCAAATCTCCTGCCGGAAGAGGCCCTTCCATATAGTCAGACGCCATTTCAAGAACTGCCTTTAAATGACCTTCAATCAATCTCTTCTTAGCAGCTTCTTCCCCCTGAAGCATCTTGGTCAGCAGCGTTTCCCGTTCTGCCTCTGTACAAGGCGTAATCTCTGATAAATCATCCAGATACATCTGGTAAAAATCTTCTTTTTCAATGGTTTCTTCCCGATAGTCCATCCCAAAACCTCCTTATGTTTTCTTACACTTTGTAACAGTTCTGCCATACATCTTCTTGCCCGCTTGCAGCGGACAAGAAGCGGCTGGCGTCCGCCCTATGAAGATTCAGACAGGAAAACTCTTATGAAAACAAGCTTTCAACGCTTTTCCTGCCTGAATCTTCGCATGGCAGAACTGTTACATATACTTTATCATATTCCCCTTTTTGCCACAATCCCCTCTTTACAATCTTATTGCTGCGTGTTAAAATAGCCTTGTATTTATAAGGAGGACTAATAATGGATATTAATTACGAATTATACAAGGTGTTCTACCATGTTGCCAATACCCTCAGTTTTTCTGAGGCGTCCAAGCAGCTGTTTATATCCCAATCCGCAGTCAGCCAATCCATTAAAGTATTAGAAAAAAAACTAAATCAGACTCTTTTTATCCGCAGCACCAAACGGGTTTCCCTGACGCCGGAGGGAGAAATTCTCTTAAAACATATTGAACCGGCCATTAACCTGATTCAGAAGGGGGAAAACCAGCTCTTAGAAGCCAATACCTTAAACGGCGGCCAGTTAAGAATCGGGGCCAGCGACACCATATGCCGCTACTTTCTGGTACCCTATCTGCAGAAATTCCATGTATTGTACCCCAATGTCCATATTAAGGTAACCAACCAGACCTCCATTGAATGCGCCCGCCTGTTAGAAAACGGCCAGGTGGATTTTATTGTAACCAACTTTCCCAACTCCGGCCTTTCCAACGCCCAGAACATTCGTCCCATCAAGGACTTTTCGGATGTTTTTATCGCCAACCGGAAAAGTTTTCCATTGGAAGACAAAGTGCTGACCTTAAAAGAGCTGCAGAATTACCCGATTCTCATGCTCACAAGAAAAAGCACCACAAGCGAATTTTTACACCGGATGTTCCAGAGAAGCCGGCTGGATCTGGTTCCGGAAATCGAACTGACCAGCAACGACCTGCTTTTAGATCTGGCCCGCATCGGCCTGGGTATTGCCTTTGTACCAGATTTCTGCATTCCGGAAAACGAACAGGATTTATTTGTCTTAAAACTCAGCGAACAGCTCCCTTCCCGTCAGCTGGTTGTGGCGTATAACGAAAATCTGCCTATTTCCCAAGCAGCAAAACAATTTATCGGAATGCTGTAAATTTGAAGGGATTCCAATTTTTCCAGGAAGAAACGTCTCTTCCTGGATTTTTTCTGAATGGCCCTTTTTGCTGATCATACTTCTTTCCAGAACTGCTCTAATACCCCGTTTACCTGATTTCTGCTTACCGGATAGTATTCGTCCCATTCTCTTGGGAACAGGGACTGGTAATCCGCCTGCAAAAACCGGTCGTCTAACAGGGCAATCACGCCCCTGTCTTCCATGGTTCGAATCAGCCGTCCCGCCGCCTGCATGACCTTATTCATCCCTGGATATTGGTAGGCGTAGTCAAATCCCTTTTCTTCTTTCTCGTCAAAATATCCCTTTAAAATCTCCTGTTCCGTACAAACCATGGGGAGTCCAGTGCCGATAATCACTACTCCGATTAATTTCTCTCCCCGCAGGTCAATTCCTTCCGAAAATGCTCCTCCTATGACGCAAAGCGCCGCCATGCTTCTCCCGGATTTGTCAAATTCAGCCAGAAACTCTTCCTTTTCCTGCTCCGTCATATTGGGGGACTGAACCAGAAGTTCCATCCTCTGCCTGCCGTCTGATCCGTATTCCGGTTCATTTTCCCAGCGCCCCCGCAAAATGCTCTCTATCTCTCTCATATACTGATAAGACGGACAAAATACCAGGTAATTTCCCTGCTTTCCATTCACAATGGCTTCTATATAGTCTGAAGTCTTTTCATACTCCCTCTGGTTTCTCCGACTGTAACGGCTGCTGACCTCTGTGGCCACTAAAAGGAGCTTATGACTGCCTGGAAATGGGGAATTGGCATAAACTGCGTATTCTTCCTTATCTCCTGACAGCAATTCTTTGTAATATGGAACCGGAAGAAGGGTTGCAGAAAAAAATATGGTGCTGACTGCCTGATCCATACATTCTTTTAAATTTTTCGCCGGATTGACGCAGAACAGGCGAAGCAGAAACTCTCCGGAGGGCATCAGTTCGGTGTAAATCTGGTAATGATCATCCAGACGATCCTGGACATATAAAAAGGCCCTCAGATTAAAATAAAAATCCAGAACCAAATCCCGATCTTCAAATTCCGGATGCTCGTCTAAATATTTTTCCAGTTCTTCAAACAACGGACGGATATGCAGCATCAGAAAATCTACGCTGGAAAGAATTTCGTACCTGGTGCATTCCCGTTTTAACGTCAGCAGCACCCGGTTGCTGGCATCCAACAATTTTTTCATCTTTTCCGAACGGTTATGGAAAATCCGCTTAACCAGGAGAACGTCTTCCTTTTTCAGCCCAGCGCTGTACATCTCCCTAGCCCGTCCTACCAGGTTATGAGCCTCGTCTACCAAAAACAGATACTTTCCTGTCGCGTTCCCTTCTGCAAAATACCGTTTCAGCTTTACATCCGGATCAAACACATAGTTATAGTCGCAGATAATGGCATCTGTCCAATTGGTAATGTCCAGGCAGAACTCAAAGGGACAAACTTGATACTGCCTAGCGTATTGGAGCACCGTCTCCCTGGTTATTCCAAATTCCTGATGAATAATGTCAAATACTGCGTCATTTACCCGGTCATAATGGCCTTTTGCATAGGGGCAGGCGTCTGGATTGCACTCCAGTTTTTCCTGAAAACAAAGCTTTTCTTTGGCCGTAATGGTCACGCTTTTCAAATAAAGCCCCTTTTCCCGCAAAATCTGAAACGTCTCTTCCGCTACGGTCCTGGTAATGGTTTTCGCTGTCAGATAAAAGAGTTTGTCAGCCTTTTCTTCCCCCATGGCCTTTAAAGACGGATACACGCAGGATAAGGTCTTTCCAATGCCTGTAGGCGCCTGGATAAACAAATTTCTCTCCCTGGCAATACTTTTATAGACAGAAACTGCCAGTTCCTTCTGCCCTTTCCGGTAAGGGTAGGGAAATTCCAAATCTTTTATAGATTCTGTCCTTCGGACTGCATTGTGATACAGATATTCAGCCCATTTTACATATTCATGGATCAGCCCGGAAAACCACTGGCTCAATTCTTCCCAAGACCATTCTTTCCGGAACCGGCGGATTTCCTCGGTTTCAATGTTACAGTAAGTAATCTGTATACATATAGAAGAAAGACCGTGTTCCAGGCCGTACAGATAGCCGTAACAGGCCGCCTGAGCCATATGCACCGGAACCGCCTCTTCCAGCCGGTTTACATCCATATACATACATTTAATCTCATCAATGGTCACTCCGGAAGGTTCTGTCAGAATCCCGTCTGCCCGTCCCTCTACCTGGATAAGAAAGCCTTCCTCCTGAATCTGATGTTTTAACGGTACTTCTGCCTGATACCCGGCTCCCATCTTTTTTTGAATCTTGCGGTGCAGACGGCTTCCCGCCTGCATGGCTTCTTTTTGTGATCCTGCTGTCTTCCGGTTGTCCAAATCTCCGGATCGCAGAACAAACTCTACCAGGTTCCGGACAGAAATCCGGATCACTGTGTTAGAATCCTGGCTCATATCAGACTGTCCCCTTTCTCTTGTCCTCTCATTCTACCACAGATTCCCCTGTTCTGAAAAGAAGGGAAAAAGAAAAGCAGACTCCAAAGAATCTGCTTTTCACCATCACTTTTCTTATGCAACTGCAATGTTCTTTTCTAATTCGTCTAACAGCTCTTCGAACTCCTCGTTTTCGCCGTTATACTCTACTGTCAGTACTCTGGTCAAATCCAGGCTTAATACGCCTAATAATGATTTTGCATCAATGATGACCCGGTTATAAAATACGTCAATGTCAAAGTCACATTTTCCTGCTTCTTTTACAAATTCCTTTGCAGCGGAAATAGAAGGAAGCATAATTTTTCTCTGTTTCATAAAAACAACTCCTTTGATAACAATAAAAAATTAAAAGTGATTTGTGTTGCAATATATATATCACGAATGTCAAATCTTGTCAAACTTTCTGTGATATACTTGTAAAGTCTTACATTTTATGCGCTTTCTCCAGTTTCCATAATCCTTGTTTCGCCTTTTCCTGCAAAATAGCCACACATTTTTCGACAAAAAAATCGGCTATCCCCTTTATTTTATTGATTTTATACGAAAAGGACGCCGATTTTTTTACATTTATACCAAAATTTTCCGTAAAAGCTTACCGCTTCAGCACCAAATGCTGCGGAAGTCCATTGACCATAAACGGCTGATAATCGCCCTGAATCAATGGTTCAATGTAGTTTAAGAACTCTTCCGTTACATAGTTTCCTTCTTTATTAATCCAGTTTCTTGGAACCAGTTTTTCATTGTTTGCAATGCGGTGAACATCATAGATACCTGCCGCGCTCATATATGGATCGTCAGAAATCCGGTCAATGACTACCATCTTGCCGGTATCGCCTTCATCTGCTGCCTTTACTGCCGCGCCGCCTACCATGAATGCCTCGTTGACATCTACTCTGGATGCCATGTGGGACGCGCTTCTCTGAAGGGTGGAAAACTCAACGCTTCTGGTCTTACAGCCAATCTCTGCTCCCATAAATCCAGCCAGGTATGCCGCTGTTCCCTGAAGCTGCTTGTGGCCGAAGGCGTCCACATACTCTCCGCCGCCGGACAGTTCGCAGACATAGCGGCCGTCTGCCAGCTTAATTCCTTCTGACACTGCAATTACAATCGAATTTTTCTTTTTCAGCAGTTCTTTTACTTTCTTTAAGCATTTTTCCAAATCAAATGGCATCTCCGGAAGATAAATCAGATCCGGCCCTTCGCATTCTTCCGTCTTTGCCAAGGCAGTAGCTCCGGTCAGCCATCCTGCGTTCCTTCCCATGACTTCGATAATGGTAATCATGCTTTTATTATAGGTAAGGCCCAGCGCATCCCGGATAATTTCTTTTGTGGAAGCGCCAATATATTTGGCCGCACTGCCGAATCCAGGCGTGTGATCCGTTAATGCCAGATCGTTGTCAATGGTTTTGGGAACCCCCAGAAACTTCTGGCTGTGTCCCTTTACAATGGCATAGTCGGACAGCTTTTTAATGGTATCCATAGAGTCATTACCGCCAATGTAGATAAACACTTCAATCTGCAGCTTATCCAGAATTCCAAAAATCTTTTCATAGACCTCTGGATTGGTATGGATCTCCGGCAGTTTGTAACGGCAGGAACCTAAAAATGCAGACGGCGTTCTCTTTAACAGTTCAATGTCCATGTCGGAATGAATCTGAGTCGATAAATCTACATACTGCTCGTCTAACAACCCCTGAATCCCATGAAGCATTCCATATACCTTGTGAAATCCTCTCTCTTTGGCAGTTTTATAAACGCCTGCCAGACTGGAATTAATAACAGATGTTGGTCCCCCTGACTGTCCTACAATAATGTTTCTCTTCTTTAACGCCATAGTAAACATCCCCCTGTTCTCACGCTTTCTTTCAATTATAGCAAATGACTTCGCGCTTTTCAACCGTCAATTAGATAATTTGTATATTTTAATTTGTATACAAGCTCATTATTTGTATATTTTTCACACTTATTTCAAAAAATCCTCTGTTTCCACATAATTTTTCAAATTTTTTAAAAAACTTGAAAAATAATCATTGACAGCCGCAGATGATTGTGCTATTATAATGGAGCACGAGGCAAACAGCCAGATGCAAAGCCTAAAGGGGAATAGTTCAATGGTAGAGCAGCGGTCTCCAAAACCGTAGATGGGGGTTCG
>CAJMQQ010000086.1 GCA_905215625.1 uncultured bacterium | reverse complement strand
ATCCATTTCCCTGGCACACTGGCTGCAAAGATTATGCTCATTTTTTACGCCGTTAATAATCTCTGTATATTTAATATTTGCCTCCCGAATCCTGCATCGTTCACACAGCATAGCCTATCCTCCTTGAGAAACTGTTCTGACAGAGTCTTAAAGATCCCTGTCATTTTTTGTGTAGCTGTCAAAAACCTCATCCAGAAGCTTGTGAGCCTCTTCCCTGCTTACGTTCCTGCAGATTCCCCTGGCCAGAACCACTTCCAGATCCTGGCGCATTTCCTCCAATGCCTGCATCTTATCCATGTCCAGACAGACAAAGGCTCCCTTTCTTCTATCCAGTTTTACAAACCCTTCCTGTTTTAATAATGCATATGCCTTGTTTACAGTATGCATATTAATTCCAATGTTGTCGGCCAACTGACGGACAGAAGGCAGCGAATCTCCATCTCTCAGCGCATCTGCCGCAATATCCATGATAATCTGATTACACAACTGCAGATACAGCGCTTCATCACTGCTGAAATCGATTTTCCAAAGCATATTTTCACCATCTTTCGTTATAACTGTTATAGTAATCTTATAACATTTAAGAGAAATGGTCAAGATACAATTTCAGGCAGACAGCTTCCCAGACAACCCAAAAAGGCCGCAGCTCAGGCACAGAGCGGTTTTTCCGCAATGCAAAGATCCTGACCTACGGCCAAACGTTTTTATTTCCTATCTGCTTTATTCATTCAAAAAGCTGTCTTTCTGATCCAGGACTTCCAGATTCTTTTTATCGTCCATCCGCACTTTGACTACTCCATTATAAAAGGTATGATGATACTCTGCTCCGGCCTTTTTATAATTTTCGCAGACTGTCATGTTGGGAGCCTTGTCGTTCATGGCAACTACCACCTGTGGCGATGTTGCTTTAATCCACTTTTTTGAGTTGGAAGTGTCTTTACCGTGATGGTTGGCTTTTACCAAATCACTGTGCAGCTTTTCCCCATACTGCTCTACATAATCCCGTTCCTGGGGCAGGTATAAATCTCCGCTGAACAAAGCGCTGGACTCGCCGTATGTAAACTTTAACGTAAGAGAATGATTGTTTAAAAATTCCGTGCTGTTATCTGGAAATCCATCCGGATATACAATCTCTTCTTCTGGCCCTAAGACTTCCACCTGAACCTGTTCGCCAAACTGAAATACGTCTCCCGTCTTTAAATTGTGATGCTCGGCGCCGCTTTTTTCCAGCGCAGCCACATAATTTTCATACGTCTTTGTCGTATACTCCACATACGAGCTATAGGTCTCCCCTACCGGAAATGCTTCCATTACCTCCGGAATGCCGCCGATATGGTCAATGTGGGGATGAGACGCTACCAGATAATCAATCTTTTCGATTCCCAGGTCTTTCAGCGCCTGCACCACAAGATGACCTGCCCCCGGATGGCCTGCATCCAAAAGCATCACCTTTCCATCCGGAGAAATCAGAATCGTGGAATCTCCCGCTTTATCTTCCGCATCTGGATCCGTCTCTAAATCCAGGAAATACGCGGTCAGTTTCCCCTCGTCTTTACTCCGGTCAATGATTTCTTCATACCGGTCTGTGGTGGCTGCTGCACTCTCATCTTCTGCCTTGCTGGTTTCTCCTGTCTGACCGGTTTCCTCTGCCTGACTGTTTTTTTCTTCCTGAGCGGCAGTCGTCTCCTTTGCCTCTTCTGCCGTCGTTTCTGCTGGCGCTGACGTCTGCGTTGCGGCAGGCCCGCCGGCACATCCAGTCAGATAAAGCGCTGCCAGTAATGCCATTCCCATCTGCTTAAAGCCTAATTTCTTCCTCATCTTTGTATGCCTCCTTTATTAAAACAGACGAAAAACTATGGCACAAGATTAGCACAAAATTGTATATTTTGTCAACCATTTATCTCTCAACAGCCAGCACATTTTGTAAATTTTGCATAAATTATAGATAATGATAGGTTTCCTTTTTTACAAAAAGGAAGATAAGAGAAATAACAAACGCACAAATCTCCGCTACGGTAATTGCCAGCCAGATTCCATCGATTCCCAGCACAACCGGCAGCAGAAGCACCGAAAGAAGCTGGAATACTAAGGTCCTCAAAAACGAAACTGCCGCGGATACCCCGCCGTTATTAAGGGCCGTAAAAAAGGACGATACAAAAATATTGATTCCAGATAAAACAAAGGCAAACGAAAAGATCTTGAATGCGTGTTTTGTCAACTCAAACAGCTCTGCATCATAGCCCACGAAAATTCGGGCCAGAGGGCCTGCCAGCGTCTGTGCCAGAAGCATCATAACCACTCCGATAATTCCCATAATCAAAAGACTCTTTTTCAGCATACTTTTTAATTCGCTGTGGTTTCCCGCCCCATAATGATAACCGATAATCGGAGCAGTTCCAATAGCATATCCAATGAAAATTGCAATAAATACAAACTGGACATACATGAGAACGCCGTAAGCCGCCACGCCATTCTCCCCTGCAAACCGAATCAACTGGAAATTATACAGCATACTGACAATCGAAGAAGAAATATTGGTCATCAGCTCTGAGGAACCGTTGACGCAGGCTTTTATCAGCGGTCCTGCTTCCATTCTGGTTTTCTTCAGGCAGAGAAGACTGCTGTTGGGTCTTAAGAAATAAATCAGCGGCAAAATCCCGCCTACGCACTGGCTGATTCCAGTCGCAATCGCTGCGCCGGCAACTCCCCAGTGAAATCCCGCAATAAACAGCGCGTCCAGCGCCATATTGGTTACGCCAGCCGCTACCGTTGCCGCCAGTCCCAGCTTTGGCTTTTCTGCTGTAATCAAAAAGCTCTGAAATACGTTCTGCAGCATGAATGCAGTATTAAAAAACAGCACCGAACGGGTATAAATCACACATTCCTGAAGCATCTCTTCTGTTGCGCCTAAAAAAACAGCGATGGGGCGAATAAATGCAATTCCCACTACTGATGACAGCACGCCTAAAATCAGTGTCAGATAAATCATCATAGTGAAATACCGGTGAGCCTGTTCCTTTTTTCCTTCTCCCAGGGTCTTTGCCACTAATGCACTGCCTCCGGTTCCGATCATAAAGCCGATCCCGCCCAGCACCATAATAAAAGGCATAACCAGATTGATGGCGGCAAAGGATGTTTTTCCTACAAAGTTAGATACAAACAAACCGTCTACTACTCCATAAATAGAGGTAAATACCATCATCACAATGGACGGCACGCAAAAACGAAATAATTTTTTATAGGTAAAATGTTCTGATAACTGAATTGGATTTTTCACTTTTTCTTACTGTCCCTTTCCTTCTTTTTCCGGTCTATCAGTCCGGCTTCTCCCATTTTCTTTTTTAAATTCTCCGTATACACGCGAAACAGACGTAAAAATGCTTCTCTGTCCGTCTCGTCCATCTGACCAAATGCCTGATACTCGGCTGCCATGACCACATCTGCCGTCCTCTCTGCCAGCTCAGAACCCATGGCAGTCAGCCGGATCTGCTTGCTTCTTTTGTCTTTTCCCTGGACTAATTCAATAAACCCTTCTGACTCCAGCTTTTTCAACGCAGAATTTATCGTCTGTTTCGGCTCATAAAGCAGTCTGCAGACCTCCCGCTGGGCTGCCATTCCCTCGCTGTCCCGAAGCGCATACAAAATCCAGAATGCCGTATCCGGCAGTCCAAAGGATTTTGTTACCTCCCGGTATAAATCATTGTTTTCCTTAAAAATCTGATTGTACTCCCGAAGAATCGCTTCCATAGGATGTCCCTTCACATTTCCACCTCCTATTAGTCCGAAATCGGATGTTTTATGCCGCTTCATTATAGTCCGAAATCGGATGATTGTCAAGAGTACCCAAAGGTTGGGATGCTTGTCCGTTATTTTTTAGTGAATGGCAAAAAAAGAGCGCTCCACATTCATCACCAGGCAAGATGATTGGGAACACCCTTCTATCATTAGTATCTATTTACAATTTCGCACATATTTTCAAACTGTTCTTCCATTTCTTTTACAAGCCGGAATTGGGTTCTGGCGCGTACCAGGTTGTGCTCCGGATACGCGGTTTTAAAATAAACATCTCCCTGCAGAAAATCCATCAAAAACCGGATGCCGCACTCAAACGTCATCAGACGCGCGCCCCACGGAAGACTTGCTACCTCAGCCGGAGTCAGCACGTCTTTTGCCATTTCCATGTAGCCTTTTACATAGAGTTCGTATAAATGGATATCAAAATGAACTTTGTCCAGATCCGGTTCATCCTCTTCTGCCGTAGACGCACCAAAACGGATAGAGTCGCCGAAATCATTGGCCGCAAGTCCCGGCATAATGGTATCTAAATCAATAATGCAAAGGCCTTTTCCCGTATCTGCATCAAACAAAATATTATTTAACTTTGTGTCATTATGCGTAACCCGAAGAGGCAGAATTCCATCATGGAGCTGATCCATCAGCACACTGCAGTCATCCTTTCTGGCAAGCGCAAACTCAATCTCCGGCCGGCAGAATCGTCCTCTGTTTTTTACATCCTTTTTAACCGCAGATTCAAAATCAAGAAACCGTTTTATCGTATCATGGAACTGGGGAATGGTCTCATAAAGACTTTCTGCCGGATACTCTCCAAGCTGCTTTAAAAAATGTCCGAAACTTCTTGCAGACTGGTAAAACTGATCCGGATTCTCTACAAGCTGGTAGCAGACAGAATTGGACACATAATTTAAGCAGCGCCACGGCTGGCCTTCATCATCCTCAAAATAAGGCTCCCCGCTCTTGGTTTTAATGTAAGACAGAGTCTCTCTGTCCAAATCCCCGCCTTCCCGGCGAATCACATCGCGAAGATATTCGGTTACGCCAAAGATATTCTCCATAACCTGCTCTGGGTTCTTAAATACGTGAATATTAATCCTCTGAAGCACATAAAGCGGCTGATCCACTCCGTTTTCATCCGGCATATAAACCGCATAGGTTTCATTAATGTGTCCCTCGCCAAAAGGCTTTACATAACTGCAGCGGGGACCAAATCCAAATGCATATACCGCGTCTTCCAGAGAACGGCTGTCTGCCCCTTCAATCTTCCTTCTCGTCGAGAACACAACTTCTCCAGCCTCGACCTTTTTGCCCGGCTCAATAGTACAGTTGGCCTTCACGATACTTCCAAGACATACATGGGCGCCGCAGCCTACTACAGAATCATGATCCACAACTGCCCCGCTGTTAATCAGCGCCGCCCGTTCAATACGGGTATGGGTATTTACAACCGCTCTCTGCATCACAAAGCATCCCTGACCGATCACTGCACTCGGACTGATAATTGCCGACGGATGAATAATCGCCGGTACCTGATACCCCTCTTCTAAAAGTTTATCTGTCCAGTACAGACGGGTACGGTTGTTTCCAAATGCCGCCACCGCCATGGGATACTCTGTATGCTTAATCACGTAATCGCAGCATTTTCCAACAACATCCGCGCGTTTTTCTGCATCATCCAAAAACACGACTTCTTCATAACCCAGCAGCAGCGCAGTCTCTTTTACCATCTGGCCGAATCCCCCAGCCCCAAGTATCAGCAAACGTTTCATCATACTCTCCTTTGTATTCCATCCATTCTATTTGTAATAATAAGAATGCCTCCAAGTGTAAGTTACGAAACAAAACACTCAGAGGCGTAAGATGTGCATGGTTATTATATCAACAATCCCTTAAATATGAAAGAGTTAATTAATAAAAATTCATCTTTTTCAACATTTTTGTGAAAACCCTCCGAAAACGGTTCCAGAACCTGTTGTTTCTTATCGAATATATGCATGATTTTCATAAATATTTGCAAAATAGCACAATTGTTTTCATATATCCTTATGGGTAGTCATAAAACCATGTCCGCCCTCTGCTGATTATCTGGTTTGCTATCCAGCAGCCTGCCATGCAGCCAAACCCATTATGCAGCATACATCCCATTGGCAATAGCAAAATGAACTTCAGCAAATTTTCCTTCAGCAGCATTCTGCTGTGGTTCCAACCACTTCATACCATGACCACAGCGGAATCAGCTCATAACTCAGCTTCTCCGCCTTTCTGGTAAATACGGTTGATTCGAAAACCAGCCAGAAATCATCTGGAAAGCCCTGATTTTCCTTTGATGTACAAAAATGCCCATGAAACAACATTCTCCGAACTATATTATATTCAGAAATACGCGAAAAAACAAGTGGTATTTCTTCCGACTCAGAACCTCCAATGCAGCACTACTGCCGAAAATAGGTAGTGCTGATTATTTTGCTTCTTCGGAGCAAAGATACGCTTCTGCCTTTTTCTCAAATGCATCTATGGAGTCTGCCCTGGCTGCCATCTTGTGCAGAGCCTTAAGTTTTTCAAGATCTTCCAGACTCTCAATTCTCTCCTGCAGCTCGTGCGGAATCTCTCCCAAATCCTCTAGAAAATCCAAAATAGATTCTTGTCTCGCTTCTATCCTTCCTTCTTGTCTTTTTTCCCTCAGCATCTCTTCGAAAATCATATAACGTCCTCCCATTTCCCGATCGACCTTGATTTCGCGAATGGTCTTTATAAGAGGATTATAGCACAGTTATGCTGAACAGGAAAGTAATTCCGATTCACACAATTGCGGCAGATATCCTATGCTTATCTATTCATCTTTCCTTTCCCGTTCCCTCATTTCATTTAATCTTTCATATATCTGGTCTGATTTTGCTGCCTCTTTTAAGCAGCAGTACAATACAAAATTCACTGCCATAAACAATAATACTCCAGCAGTTACCAATAAAGTTATCATAGCACATTCCCCTTTCCTGCATTTTCTTAGTATTTGTAATAAAGAGGATATTTATGAACCACTTTTGTCCACAGATGCCCTCTTAGAACATATGCATGATGAGCACTTTTTATACAGGCTTAAAACATTGCTAAATACTAGAATTCCTCTGTTTAAATATTATGATTGATAAATTACCGAATTAGTAAGACAC
>CAJMQQ010000085.1 GCA_905215625.1 uncultured bacterium | reverse complement strand
CTGTATCGTCTCTGTTTTCCAATCTGTTCATAAGATCCGTTTGCACCCCTCTCTTAATTTACTAGTAAGGATAATTTAAAATCTTCTCCATTCCATGCAGCCTTGAAAGATTTTCCATTAACGGATATATCCACGCAGCTACTGTCCCCCTCATAGAAAATTTTTCCATGTTCTATCACTGGTATTTCCCCTCTAAACGGAATCGCTAAGGTCAGATATTCCATATGTCCAGACACATCATGATCTTCATAGCAGATTCTTGTCGAAGGATGTTTGTTGTCTATATATTTAGATACATAGCCTGGTAATATCCTAGCTTGAAGTCCCGACAGTGAATAGAGACAAAAATTCGTTCCATCTTCACACTTTGTCACATAAAAATCTCCATCCTGTTCCATCTTTTCTGAATCTACATGGAAATACAAGTCAAGAGAATGTTTTCCCTCCAGATGATTCACCCGATCCCATATAAGTAAGAACTCTCCATCTGCCAGACAACACAATCTCTCATGAATCACCGGGAAATAACAGGTATGAATTCCCTGCGTCCAAAAATATCCATCACACTCTTCTGCCTTTAAAATGCAGCCGTCTCGCTGCGGTCCAAAGGTCCAGGATGAAAGATATTCATAAGGCGATCTGCCATCTACAAGCAAGCAGCTGTGCATCTCGGCCGATTTAAATAATTTTCTGTCATTCGCCTCATCATAAGTAAACCTTCCCGGATCGGCAATCCAAGTCTTTCCTAATGCAGAAAATTCAAAACTCTGCGGGTCAATATGGGCATGACTGATTCCATTAGGCATATTGCAGCCAAAATGCAGATGATACGCATCTGCACTCCACGAAGTTCGATACGTAACTTGATTAATCTCTCTCTGGAACGAATAACGGGGGACTGTCATTTCTGTATTCACGCCGTATTCTCCACTTAAAATCTGATCAAAATCCATCTCTCCTGCCTCAAAAATGCAGTCTGCCAGTTCCTGTTCTAATCTTGAAAGACCCAGTAATTTTTTAAGGCAAAGAATCCACTTATCGATTCCAAATGCACGATATCCTAACACAGAGCCCATAACCGGAGCGTAATCCACATCAGAATCAGCCCATGGAACACAGCCGCCAAAAGGCCGTAAAGTCCCTACAGAATAATCAAGTCCCTTCCTGATCGGTGACATCACCTCTTCCGGCACCTGATAGCCTATTTCTTTTGCCAAAATAATCCACAAGCAAAAATAATGCATACAAACATTATGATAGCCTGGGCACCCCTCCATCTGTGCACCATCAGCAGTAATCTGCCTCTTCACGCAGCGGGTTAGTTCCCTGCCGGCATGTTCCATCCAGACCTGCGACATAGAAAGTTCCGGAAACAGACTGCATAAATAAAACAGACCAAGGTTTTCCATTACGTAGTGGTTATGATTTGCCTCTGGCCAAAGAATCGGCGGTATTTGATACAAAACTTCTCCATGTTGGCAGACAGAGACTGCCGCCGCCTCCAGCGTCGCATCATCCAAAAAGCCCTCTGCCGCCAAAAATTTAAGAGTATTCGGCCAGGAAGTGAACATTCTGATTCCAGTTTCCAGACTTCGCCATGGATACACTCCCGAAAAACGTATTTCTGCTTCCTTTGGATCAAAAGTTAACTCTGGCGGCGGACACTCGCGAATCCAATCAAGCAGTTCTGTTTTCATCTTTTGGGCATACTTAATGTCACCAGTCATATAAAAAGCAATGATAAAGTCGTTCCAGTGACCCATTCGATTAATGCCCCATATGTATTCTTTATCGGTAACCGGATTCTCTTTCCATTTTGGTGGGTTACCTACAAAATACGGAACTCCTCCCGTACCTGGAAGTATAAGTTCTCCACGATATTCCCGCTCTGCTTTTTGAAGCATTTCCGCAGCCCAGCTTGGATTTTTCTTTTCCAACTGATGAACCCTATGTCTGATTCCAGTCAGTTCCCTGGTTCCCCATTCTTTTATCCTATTTCGAGCCGTTTCGCAAAATACATTTTTTTGAAGATTCGTTATTTGCTGTATCATCACCATTTCTCCTTTTGTTCCCTTGCCATTCCTCTAGCCTTTCACAGCTCCAAGTACCATACCCTTCGTAAAATATTTCTGTAAAAACGGATAGATAATCAGTACAGGGATACTGCTGACAATTACAGCTGCCATCTGCAATGTAGTTGACGGCATTACCTGATCTGCATTCTGTAAAGAACCACTTGCTGCCAATAACCTTCTTAAAACAATCTGAAGTGGCTGCATGCTGTCTTTCGTAATATACATCAATGCATTAAAATATGTGTTCCAGTAAGAAACCAGATAAAACAGACCTACCGTCATCATAACCGGTTTGGACAATGGTACGATAATTCTGCATAAAACGCTGAAATCTCCCGCCCCGTCAATCTTTGCTGCTTCAGATAATTCCGTAGGAAGACTTTCAAAGAACGCTTTCATAACCAGCATATTATATGTACTGATAAGTGCAGGAATCACCATTGCAGAATAGTGTCCGGTAAGTCCCAGTGACTTTACAACCAAATAAGTTGGAATTGTTCCACCTGAAAACAACATCGTAAATACAAAAATTGGTACCAGATATTTTCTCCCCGGTAGATTTTTAATACTCAGCGGATAGGCTGCCAACACTGTCATAATCAGAGAACTGATCGTTCCTACTGCAGTGACTCCCATTGTAACTTTCATAGCTCTCGGAATGCCGCTGCTTGTAAAAATGCTCTTATATGCTTCAAATGTCACCTTCCTTGGAATAACAACAAATCCTCCGTTTTTGTACACCTCTGTAATCGGCGTTACTGAAACACTGAACACATACATGATCGGGAAGAGACATACAATTCCTATTAATAACAAGGTAATATATATTACAACATCAAACTTTTGCATTTTATACTGTTTACGTTGTTGTGTTTTTCGTCTCCTTACCATAAACCATATCCCCACTTTCTTGACAGTTTATTCGAAATCATGACCAGCGTGAATCCGATTATCGACTTTAACAGACCAACTGCACTTGCTAAACTATAGTTCATCTTCTGTAAGCCTTCTTTGAATACCCAGGTATCAATAATTTCAGATACACTCAATACCTGCGGAGAAGATAAAATATAAATCTGATCAAATCCCGCATCCAAAATACTTCCGAGTCTTAAAATCAGAAGCATGATGAAAACACCTTTTAAATGCGGAAGCATAATATACCATATTTTTTTCATACGGTTACAGCCGTCAATTTCTGCTGCTTCATAAAGAGTAGGATCGATACTGCTGATAGACGATAGATAAATAATAGCTCCCCAACCCATACTCTGCCAAATATCAGATGCTACCAGAACCCCTCTAAAGTATTTCGGAGAGGTCATAAATGGAATCGTTGACTCTCCCAATTCTTTTATCCATCGGTTAATTAATCCAGTACTTTCAGAGAAAAATGCAATTAGTATTCCATAGATAATAACCCATGAAAGGAAATGCGGCAGATATGATAAAGTCTGGACCACTCTTCCAAACCATTTCGTGCGGCATTCGTGAATAAAAATTGCCAAAATCAACGGCGGAATCATTCCAAACACAATTTTATAAATACTGATTATCAAGGTATTGCTGATTATCTGTTTTGCATACGGCCCATTAAGGAAGTAGCTGAAATGTTTAAACAATGGCGTTGCCCAAGGACTGTCCATAATTCCCGCAGTAATATTAAAATCCTTAAAAGCGATCACCAGTCCATACATCGGGGCATATTTAAATATAATATACCAAATCAAAACCGGAATCAGCATCGCATAAAGCTGCCAATGCCTTTTGAAAATTTTCATATAGTTTCTTTTCATTCCTTGTTCCCCTTCTCTCTACGTTCACTTTTCCAGTATTTATTTGAATAAAAGACCGGATAAATGTCATTTCTGTCATTCTCCGGTCTTTATCTGCAATTTTTATTTAAGATAACCCTGAGCATCCAACTGTTCTTCAGCTACTTTCATAAAATCTGAAAATCCAAACATATCGTCCAGTTCCTTTAAAAACTGATCATATTCTTCAATGTCTCTCTGTCCATAAATGAACTTTGTCATTTCCTCATTGATATATTTATTAAAGTCTTCCATATAAAATCCTTCTGGCGGAGTAACTGCACTGTTATATACCTCAAAACGTGGATAGGCTTTCGCAGCAGGAATCAGATCTTTCCACTCTGGGAATTTCACCTTAAGATATTCACTGTCATCACGTCCAATCAACTGATATGCATATGCAAAATCTGTCTCCTCCAGCATAACATCTGTTGCCACAGGCTCGCCATCTACCAGATTATAATGAGGGCCTTCCAGACCGTAACTTGTCAGACGCTGTCCTTCTTCGGAAGCAAGGTAGTTTAACAGTTCAATGACTTTCTCAAGCTTAGCTGGATCATCTTCTACATGTTTTCCAATTACATATTTTGTACGAGTTTCAGCAAAATCATATTTACCACAAGCGGCTCCGTCTGGTCCTTCCAAAGCATCATATAGTTCCCATATCGCGTCAGGATTAACTTCATGTACCTGCTCCTGAGTTGTTGGTCTCAACAGACCTGCATAAGAAGCATTGGTAATTCCATACATACCTTGAACCGCCTTATCTGTTGCAACAGTACCTGTATTTGCAAGCATATCAGGATCTACAACACCAGCATCTACAAATGCTTTACACATATTCAATCCCTCTTTCATATAAGGACTTAAAAGTGACGATGTTACTTTTCCATCTTTAATCAGAATGTCGTTGCTAACAGAAGCTCCATATCCATTTAAGATACTGTCATACACTCCCAATCCAGGTCCGGAAATTCCATACGTATCCTGTTTTCCATTACCATCTGGATCCTCAAACGTAAATTTTTTCGCAGCTTCCAGGAGTTCCTCTGGAGTAGTTGGCTTTTCTAATCCAACGTTCTTCAGCCAGTCTGTACGGATCATATTAGCAGTAAAGATTGTGGTAGACTCAGAAGTTCTAAGAATCGGAATTAAATATGCCTGATCTTCATATAAGTCAGCTGTCTTCGGCATCCCCGCAAAGTCTGTCACTGCTGTCAGCTGATCCAGATATGGACTAATGCTCATAATAACACCATTTTTTGCATACTGCTGATAAGTTTCTTTATTGATAACACTGGTACTGTTTGCATCAGGTCTGGCAGGAACTGCAAAGATATCAGGAGTGTCTCCACCGGAGATCTGTACATTCAATGCTGTAGCATAATCGCTGCCTGCACCCAATATTGAAAATTCAACATCGGCTCCAATCGCTTCAGAAAGCGCCTCATCCATCCAATTTTCTCCCTCAGGAGGCAGTTCTACCGGGTCTCCGCTGACAATACGGATCTTCACTCGTTCTGTGTTTTCAGCCGTTTTCTCCTCAGCTGTTGTTCCTTCTGCTGCTGTCTTCGTTTCACCTTTTGTTTCTGTTGAATTACCATTTCCGCACCCAGTCATTGTAGTGACTGCCATAGTTCCAACTAACAATGCAGCTAAAGCCTGTCTTTTTTTCATTGCCCTCGTCTCCTTTTTTTATAATTTTCTGATAAAAAAAGTATATCATAAGGGACATGGATAAAATATACATACTTTTTATTATTATGTATAGTATTTTAACCATTATGACGCAACCTTACCCTATTCCACTCAATAATACCACAAACTTCACCAATAATATTTTCAATAAATCCAATCTGACTATTACATATACCACAAACATTCTAAAGAACCGTATCTAAATTTTGTTCCCTTAACCTAAAGAGACACAGGAACATCGTTCCTGTGCCTCAAAAATGCATTTACCCCAACTCTTGACAAAGATCCAAAAAAAGACGCTGCTCCATAAATGAACACTCATCTATGAAATAGCGTCTCTTCCACATTTTAATTTCGTTGAAATTAGTCCTCAACTTTTACGATCTCACGCTTGTTGTAAGAACCGCAAGCCTTGCAAACTCTATGAGGCATCATTAAAGCGCCGCACTTGCTGCACTTAACTAAGTTTGGAGCGCTCATCTTCCAGTTTGCTCTACGGCTATCTCTTCTAGCTTTAGAAGATTTATTCTTTGGGCAGATAGACATGGTTTACACCTCCTTAAACTGTTTAAAAATATCCTGGATAACTGACATTCGAGGATCCAGCGACTGCTTTTCACAATCACAGGTACCTCTGTTGAGATTGGTGCCACATCTATTGCAAATCCCCTTGCAATCTTCTTTGCAGAGAACCTTCATAGGCAAATTCAACAGCAGTTCATTGAGAACCAGTTGGTCCACATCCAGATTGTAACCGCTTATATAGGGTTGTTCATCCAACGCTTCTACCCGTTCCTCTTCAGTCTGGTTTAAATCCAGCTCCTGATCAATCTCCAGTTCAAAAGGCACTGTTACCGGCTCTAAACATCTGGAACAAGGCATGGACAGACTCAGTCTGGCGCTTCCTTCCATATGCATCTTCCGCTCTCCCTCATTGACAATGGTCAATGAAATGGGGCCTTTCTCCACAATCTCGCACACACCATCTGGGGTGGGACACTGTGTCATCTCAAGATCTGGGGTATAGGTCTTCATCTTTCCTTGGCAGGAAAACAACTCTGATAAGTTAATCAGCATATTAATCTCCTAATACGCACCTCTGCTATTATACAGACACACTGCTATTTTGTCAACAAATTTTTGAAACAACTTCCTAATATTTACACTAATGCCAGAGTTTCTCTTGCAATTGCCAGTTCTTCGTTGGTTGGGATTAACATTACTTTTACCTTGGATGCAGGAGTAGAAATTACAGTCTCTTCTCCGTGTACATTGTTGGCTTCTTTGTCAATCTCAACGCCTAAGTAGCCTAAATACTGGCAGATTTCATATCTGGTATTTACGTCGTTCTCACCAACGCCTGCAGTAAATGCAATGGCATCTACGCCGTTCATTGCTGCGGTGTAAGCGCCAATGTATTTTGCAACGCGGTATCTGAATGCGTCTAACGCTACCTTAGCCAGATGATTGCCTTCTGCAGCAGCCTTGCCTACATCACGGAAGTCGCTGGAGACGCCGCCGCTCATACCTAAGATACCGGACTTCTTGTTGAAGATATTTAATACTTCGTTGATGTCCTTGTTCTCATGGTTGCAGATATACTGAGCAACTGCCGGATCAATGTCGCCGCTTCTGGTACCCATGATCAGACCCTCTAATGGAGTAAGACCCATGCTGGTGTCTACGCACTTACCGCCGATGGAAGCGGATACGCTGGCGCCGTTTCCTAAGTGACATACGATAACCTTTGCGTTTTCCG
>CAJMQQ010000084.1 GCA_905215625.1 uncultured bacterium | reverse complement strand
TATGTTCCGATTAACTCTCTGCCTGGAATCCGGATATGATTCCATTCTGCTGATTTTTTCCGGATCTCTGATACCTGTTCCAGCAGTTTTTTTAATCGCTCTCCCTGATCTTCTTTCATGGTATGGATGCACCAGTCGATTCCCCCCATAAACAGATACGATGGACTACTGCTCTGGTAAATCTGAAGATACCGCTCTATTTTTCCACAATCTGCATATCCTTTTTTCCAATGAATCATAGCAGTCTGGGTAAAGGAAGGCAGCGTTTTATGAAGGCTCTGAATCACTACATCTGCCCCCAAATCCAGGGCTGACACTGGGAATCCTCCCTGATATGCAAAAGGAAAATGTGCTCCATGAGCTTCATCCACAATCAACGGAATCCCATATTGATGCACCACATTGGCAATTTCTTTTATATCCGAAACCACTCCCTCATAAGTTGGGGATACGATTAAAACTGCCTGGATTTCTGAATTGGATTGCAGCGCGTTTTCCACATCTTCCGGTAAAATTCCACCCTGAATCCCAAATTCCGGAATATATTGTGGATAAACATACTGAGCTTGTAATTGATTCAAAAAAACGCCATAGTAAGCAGACTTATGGCAGTTGCGGCTCATCAGAATCCATCCTCCCGGTTTCGTCAGGCCGCAGACTGCGCTTAAAATCCCGCTGCTGCTTCCATTGACTAGAAACCAGGATTTATCGCTTCCATAAACTCTGGATGCATATTCCATTGCGTTTTTTAAAATCCCCTCCGGATGATGAAGGTTGTCAAATCCGTCAATTTCTGTAATATCAATCTGATAGGGGTTGGGAAAATCCAAATCTGCCCTCTTATGTCCCGGCATATGAAATGGATACATTTCTGATTTTCCATATTCCTGTAATTGTTCTAATAATCCTCTGTCCTGTTTCAAAATTACTGGTCCTGCCTCTTTTATTTCGCTAAAATCTATTCTATAATAAAACAGAATCCAAATTATTTCAACAAGGGAGGGAAATCCATTGAGAACCGAAGAATTTAAGATGGAACGTCCAGGACTGGTAAAGCCTGGCGATAAAGTGAAAATTATCGAGCGGGACGGCACCAGCGGCTACAGTTACATCATTGATCCGGCTGTTGCAATGTCCGGCTGCTATTCCAACCGGGATCGGATTCTTTCTGAATACGGAATCGTAAAAGACGTAAGAGAAAATTCCAGAGGATTCTATGTAGTAGTAGAATTTGATGAGTAACTATTTTTCTCCATCACGCAATTTAAAACGGCCTGGAGATTCTCCAGACCGCTTATTTCTACAAAGCCGGAATAATAACCGCATTGCTTTCTGGCTGTACGCCTATCGTCTCACTTGGATGGGTATAAACCTCACCGCCTGGCGCCTGGTTTCCAATGGTCTCTGCTGGCCTGGGCACTGTCTCTGCTGGGCGTTCTGTTGGTATGGTTTCTGCCGGACGTTCCGGCACAACTGCGGCTTGTGTTGTTTCCTGCAGCGTCTCCTGACTAGACGGCTCTGTCTCTTTTTCTTCTCCGCCTAGAAGGATTCCTCCCTGACCTCCTTGTCCGCCAACCAGGATACTTTCGGCTACCAGTTCTTTTGATGTTCCGGAAAACTGAATCGCTCTGGTATCTAATACCTCCCAGCTTTGTCCCCAGGAATCCCACTGGGAATCGTGCTCATAGCAGGTAATTGTTTCTCCATTTACCATCAAAAGCTCCAATGCCTGATTTTCATTTAAGTTTCCGTCCCTGACTCCTAAATCTGAGATCTTATTTACTGTTCCGTCTAAACCAACCGTCACAATCTGTCCATATCCTGATTTCCAGCTTACCGGATAATATTCCCCATAAATAGTTCTCTGATTTTCATAATAATAAAGGTTTAAAATATTTCCTTCAAATACGCTGCTGGCCGGCTGCTTTTCCGTTCCATCCATGGAAATCCGGTAAATCTGACTGTATCTTTCCCCATTGGTTCCTTTTGATACATACGCGCTGTAATAAATCCAATCCTCAGCAATGCAGAAACTGTTAATGCCGTATTCGCTGCGCGCTAAAATTCCATTCTGCCCAGAAGCATCTTTCCAGGAAATAACTCCGTTTCTGCCGTCGCTTTTCAGTTCATAGGTCATATCGCCGACACTACGGGACGCCGGTTTCACATAAGAAATTTTCCCATCATCTAGTTTATATTGTCTGTCTCCAATGACCTTCATTCCAGAAGCATCTCCAGATACCAGACTTCCCATACCATCCAGAAGATAAGCGATATTATCCTGAATTTTTATCTGATACTGATTTTCTCCTACTTGATAAGAAGTTCCGGATTCTGCTTTGAATATAGTTCCATTTGATGCATAGTAAATCTGTCCCTCTACCTCTAAAAATCCAGTAACCTGACTTGACAAAAGCTCTTTTGCCTGGTCTCCCGGACGCATCCGGAACAAAGCTCCATTCAATCCTTGTTCTTCTGTCTTTAATCCTGCATTTGACGGAGCTAATGCCAAATAGTAAACCCATCCATCTCCTATTGCCAAGGCATTGGGAGACGCCAATTCCGGCGTACTCTTTCCTCCCAAATACTTTTCCTCTTCTTCTGTGGATTTTTTATAAAAAATGGGATAAAAAGCTCCTTCATGAACGGAACTGGTATCTAAATAAACATAGAACTCATTTCCTCTTACCATGCTCTTTTTCCCTGTTTTTGTTTCCTCCTGGGTCTTTCCCTGATAATTAAAATCCATCTGAATATCCTTTAAACGTCCGGACTCTGCAAATTGACAAATCCACCCATCGATTGAGCAGGAACTGCCTGTTTCCATAATCCCATTGTCATTTAAGTAATACAAGCCGTCTTCCCAGACTTTCCAGGTATTTTTAGCAAACGTGCCGTCTTCCTCTCTGAATTTTGTGCCCTGTTCGGTCTCAACCCATCCATAAATAGCTTCTGTCTCGATTACAATTTCAGATGCAGTTGTTTCTGGAACCTGTTTGTCCGGATTCCATGCATCCTTTTTTATCTTAAAAAATACGGTCGCAACTACCAAAACTGCAACTAACAGAGTACAGATTGCACATAGCACCATCATGGTACTCCAGAGATAGGATTCTTTTCTTTTTTTCTTTCTGCTTGTCATCATACTCCTCCAATCAGCTACGTTTATCCTATCAGACTTTGCCAAGCATTACAAGAAAAGAAACCTTACAAAATTCTGCAAATTCTTACATTACATCCATATATATCCTATAGTCCTAGGCGTTCATATTCTTCTTTCGGAGCGTTTGCTTTCTTTAAAGTATCCGAAAGCTTTTGATTCCATATCACAGCAGTTTCATTCGTTAATAGATTATTCTTTTGACTTGGATCTTCGTCCAAATCATATAATCTGTCTCCAAAGCGGTCTGCATGATAATATGGAAGTACAGATGGCATCCGTAAGCATGGAATCCCATTCGTAAATCGGCATCCTTCTATTAATTCTGCCTGTTTTAACTGTTCATCCGTAAAATATCCTCTTATATTTGTAGGCATCATTGTATACTCATAAATGGGACTATTGGTTTCATCTTTATTTGCTTTCATATATACCATATGTCCATCTGTACAACAAGTATAAGAGCCATGCACTCCAAAAAGCGCCATATCTCGAATCTCTTTCTCTTCTGTAAGAATTGGAAGTATGGACGTCCCGTCCATTTCTCCCATCTTTTTAGAAGGGCATCCAAAAATGTCCAATAAAGTAGGTGCTATGTCTACGGTACTAGCTAACTGGCTGGTATGTTTTTTACCTTCTATACCTGGAACGTGAATGAAAAATGGTGTATGAACCAATTCATCATAAATGGGAGGAAAATTCTTTCCAAGACAATCGTGTTCACCTAGCAAAAAACCATGATCGGTGTTTACAATCAAAACGGTATCCTTCCACATATCATGTTCATCCATAAAATCCAGGACTTTTCCTACATGAACGTCACACATCGTCATAAGCGCTGCATATTCTTTTGCCGCATTTTGTAGGTCTTTATGGTAATTACCACTTGGAATCATACCGTATCTTGGCCAGTTTAATGTTTCTTCTTCTGGAAGTCCGTATAATTCCCGATATTTTTGAGGTACGTAAAATGGTTCGTGAGGATCAAAACATTCTATCTGTAAGAACCAGTTATTCTTCTTTTCGTGTTCCTTTAAAAATTCCAGTCCGGCTGCCACTGTCATAGCACTGGGCATTTCTTCCTCTGTCTGCTGACGCAGACGGTTGCGATAGTGTTGATTTACTGAAATTCCCTGTTTATTTAAGGGATTCCGATCTGCAGGAATTTCCGCTTCAATGTCATGGGCAACAAACCGATCTCCTTCCTGCCCCCTGAATCCCTCCCAGGTATCATACCGGTTGTGATAAGTGCATCCGCCGTCTTCCCAATAATGGGAATGATCTGTACACAAATGTGTATAAACACCGTATTCCCTTAATACTTCCATTACCGATTTGTCAAAAGGCTCTAACGGCCCCCATCCTCTGTAAAGGAAATTATATTTTCCTGTGTGCAGTTCCCGTCGTGCAGGCATACATGGGAGACTTCCCGCATAAAAATTATCAAACCTGATACAGTGCTCTTCTAACCGTTGAAAATTGGGCATTTTAGTCCAATTGCATCCGTAATTTGGTAAAAATTTCCTGGTCAGTGTATCAAACATTACCATTACAGCTCTCATAATATGCCATCTCCTATCACATCTAAATCCTTTTCTTATCTTCTAATTTTCTTCTTTACTGCTTCTTTCGAAGCTCTAGGATCCTGAACTTCCACGCCATCTTTATCTTTAAATAAAATCATAGTCAGTACAAAGCCCAGTACCATAGCAACTCCTACTGCAATTAATACGCCATAAAATGACATATCAAATCCGGTTTCCGGATTAATATAGGCTGGAAAAGCAAATAATCCAAGTCCGCCCATATTATATTTCTTGACATCTAAAAGCCCCATAATTGCACCGCCTACTGCGGAAGCAATCAATGTAATAATAAATGGAGTCTTCAATGGCAGCGTAATACCATAAATGGAAGGTTCGCTAACGCCAAAAAAGCTGGAAATTGCTGCTGGAAGTGCTGTTTCCTTTGTCTTTTTATTACGGGTTTTAACGTACACTGCAAATACAACTGCACAAGTAACAAATGGTACTGCCTGCATACAGCAAATAACATTTTCATATCCGTTCGCCATTAAATTACTAATTTGAATAGGAACAATTCCCTGATGAAGACCAAACATAACCAGAACCTGCCATAAACCTCCTACTAATGCACCAGTAATAACTGGGCTGATATCGTGAAGAGCCATAAATGCTGCTCCAATTATATCACTAATCCAAGTAGCTACTGGACCTACTGCCAATAATGTAATTACAACCGTTACTAACAGGGTAAATGCTGGAACCAAAAACATTTTTAATACGGTCGGAATAATCTTCTTAAAGAACTTTTCAACTTTGGAACCAACCCAGACTGCTAAAACAGCCGGAATGACTGTAGAAGAATAATTCATCAATAAAACTGGAATTCCACAAAATGTCGCCGTTACATTCGATGAAAATACGGTTCCCTCAAAAACGGTATACATTACTTCTGCTGACTTCAATCCGGCTACAGACGGATGAATCATAGCTGCTCCAACAGCCATTCCAATAAATTTATTCATTCCGAATTTTTCTGCAGCTGTATATCCTACAAAAACTGGGAAGAAATAGAAAATTACATCCCCAATGGAATTAATAATTACATAAGTACCAGAAGTTGTACTTAAAAGTCCTAATGCTCCCAAAAATGCAACTAAACCTTTTAGAATACCGCAGCCACACATTAATCCTAGCAATGGAGTAAAAATACCAGAAATTACTGAAATAAACTGATTTACGACTCCTTTAGGCTTTTCCTCAGCAGAAGATGGAGCGCCTCCGCTTCCAAATCCTCCAACTGCCATAACCGCATCAAAGGCTTCCTCTACAGCATTTCCAATTACTACCTGATACTGACCACCTTTTTGAATAACATCAATAATTCCCTCTTTTGATTTTAAGGCCTCTTTATTAGCTAATGACTCATCCTTCAATCGAAAGCGCAGACGAGTAACACAATGAGTTAAAGAATCTACATTTTCTTTACCTCCTACATTTTCAATAATGAAAGGAGCTAAAGCCTTGTAATCTACCTTTGCCATAATTGTCCTCCTAAACAGTTTTCCTGCTATGTGATATTCTGCTTTCCCTAGAATGATGGGCCCTGTCATCCTCTGATACGTCCATTATATATATTGATGTTCGATTTTGCAACAAAGTCATTAACTATATGTCCATTTTCGGCACATTATTCATTTTAATCCGACTATTTTTGTGCATTTTAACAATCAATCTTATTGCAAAATCGAACAATTGTCCGAAACATTTGACTTTTTATAGACAAACACATTGTAACGTTTTATAATAAAACTATATTATATAAATGTGAGGATATACAAATGTCTGTTATAATACAATTAAAGGAAATGCTTCCAGAATTATCTAGAAACGAACGAAAAGTCGCAGATTATCTCTTAGAATACCCATATGATATACAACGGTTTTCCAGTGAAGCAATTGCTTCCACCTGTAATACCAGCCGCAGCGCAGTCATTCGTTTATGCCAAAAGTTAGGTTACCATGGCTATTCTGAGTTTAAATATGCTCTTTTACACGAACTTAGTGAATCTTCAAACCATTCGTTTGGAAACCAGGCAGTTTCCGACAGTGTGCTGCAATACTACTGTGAGGGACTGCAGCAAATGGCCTCTTTTAATAATTCTCCTTTGTTAGATGAAATTGCTGATGCAATTCTATACTCTAAACGAGTAATTACTTTAGGATATATGCATTCATTCTATTCTGCCAAACAAATGGCCTTTCGCTTAAACCGATTTGGAATTGACTGCCGTCCTATTGAGGATTCCAGTATTATGGAAAATTATTCATCCATCTTAAAGCAGGGTGATGTCATTATTATATTTTCTATCAGTGGATTAGAACTTTATGAAAATCTGGTAAAAGAATACCATAAAAACAGAGTGAAGGTAATTCTGATAACCATGACTCCAAAGTGTACTCTTGCAAAGTTAGCTGATACAGTAGCTGTGCTTCCTCTTTTAAGCCACTCTAAAAATACCTATTTATTAGATGATGCCATTACATTTTATATGTTTATCGAAATGATTATGGAAGTCTTAAATAAAAAACTGGCGAAACTCAATCAATAGTTTTTAATCCTATAAAAGTCCTAGCTGTTTAATCAGAAAACTAGGACTTTATTGATTGCTCTTTATACACAAAAAAAGCCGTTTCCCTTAGATTATAAGGAAAACGACTATTCGTGAGGCATCGGGGACTCGAACCCCGGACAACTTGATTAAAAGTCAAGTGCTCTACCGACTGAGCTAATAC
>CAJMQQ010000083.1 GCA_905215625.1 uncultured bacterium | reverse complement strand
TCGGGCCCATGCCGGTCTCGATACCGATCTTAACACCGTCGATGGTGTAGAAGTTAATATTGTGGTCTGCGATGAACTTCTTTACCTGGCCTGGTAAGTGCTTTTCTAAGCCTTCCATATCCCAAGCACAGTTCAGTAAGAAGGTACCGCCATCTACTAACTCCTGAACCATGTTGTACTTACGTACGTATGCCGGATTGTGGCAGGCTACGAAGTTTGCTTTGTGGATCAGATAGGTAGACTTAATTGGAGAATGTCCGAAACGTAAGTGGGACATGGTAACGCCGCCAGACTTCTTGGAGTCGTAATCAAAGTATGCCTGTGCATACATATCGGTGTTGTCACCAATGATCTTAATGGAGTTCTTGTTAGCGCCTACTGTACCGTCTGCACCCAGACCCCAGAACTTACAGTTGGTAGTTCCCTCAGGAGTAGTAACTAAAGGAGCGCCAATCTCTAAGGATAAGTTGGTTACATCGTCCACGATACCGATGGTGAATTTCTTCTTGGAATCATTGTCATAAACTGCAACGATCTGTGCCGGAGTGGTATCCTTGGAACCTAAACCGTAACGTCCAGTAAATACTGGAACTGCATCGAACTTGGTGTTCTTTAATGCAGCAACAACATCCAGATATAACGGCTCGCCTAAAGAGCCAGGCTCTTTGGTTCTGTCTAATACCGTAATCTTCTTAACAGTATCCGGAATTGCATTTACTAATGCATCTGCGCAGAATGGTCTGTACAGACGAACTTTTACAACGCCGACTTTTCTGCCCTGAGCTGCCAGGTAATCGATGGTCTCTTCAATAGCGTCGTTTACAGAGCCCATTGCAATGATAACCTGTTCTGCATCCTCAGCGCCGTAGTAGTTGAACAGCTTGTAGTTGGTGCCGATCTTTTCGTTAACCTTGTCCATGTACTCCTGAACGATTGCTGGAAGAGCATCGTAGTATGGGTTACAAGCTTCTCTTGCCTGGAAGAAGATGTCTGGGTTCTGAGCGGAACCTCTCTCGCAAGGATGATTTGGATTTAATGCGTGCTTACGGAATGCTTCGATTGCATCCATATCAGCCATATCTTTTAAATCCTCGTAATCCCAGGTCTCAATCTTCTGAATCTCATGGGAAGTACGGAAACCATCGAAGAAGTTGATAAATGGAACTTTACCCTTAATAGCTGCCAGATGAGCAACTGGAGTTAAGTCCATAACTTCCTGAACGCTGGATTCACATAACATAGCGCAGCCGGTCTGACGGCATGCGTATACGTCAGAGTGATCGCCGAAAATAGACAGAGCGTGGCTGGCAATTGCACGTGCAGATACGTTAAATACGCCAGGAAGCTGCTCGCCTGCGATCTTGTAAAGGTTAGGGATCATTAACAATAAGCCCTGGGAAGCGGTGTAGGTAGTGGTTAATGCACCAGCTGCTAAAGAACCGTGCACAGCACCTGCGGCACCTGCTTCAGACTGCATCTCGGTTACCTGCACAGTACGTCCGAAGATATTCAGTCTTCCGTCAGTAGCCCATTCGTCTGTATGTTCTGCCATAACAGATGAAGGGGTAATCGGATAGATAGCGGCAACATCCGTAAACGCATAAGAAGCGTGGGAAGCGGCCTGATTACCATCCATGGTTTTCATTTTTCTTGCCATTTTACTTTCCTCCTACAAATGTGAGTTGGTGTTAGTTTGTCCCTTTTTATTAAAAAAGAGACTGACCTGTCTATTATTATACCAATTTTTATACAAATTGCAAATGCTTCTTATCCATGTATACAAAAAAAAGCAGAGAACTGTCACAAAATAGAAAACAAACTCCTTGTCTCTCATTTTATGTCATCTTCTCTGCTTATTTTTACATTCCTGGGTTTGCTGGAATCTCAACAGTTCCGGGGCCGTCAGGACCTGGTATGGAACTGCCTGGTTCCTGTCCTGCTCCAGGCTCTGGAAGATTTGCTCCAGGCCCTTCTGGTTCGGCTGTCGCCTGGGTTCCTTCTCCCGGGCCCTGAGGCACATCTGTGGAAGGAGCCGTCGTCTCGCCAGAAGGAGTGGTTTCTCCTGGAAGGGTCGTTCCCTCCGGAAGGCTTTCTCCTGGTGCCGGAACCCATACGCCGGAAGTATTTCTCTTTACGACAGGCGCGTGTCCCTTATACGTAACGGTATGGTCCACATCCTGACTGACCGTTTCTCCATTTTTCGTTACCACCAGGCGTACTTCCCACTGACTTCCTGCGCTTCCGGCTTTTTCTACCACTTCCGTACCAGGCTGTACGGTCTGGTCTTCTACATAAGTAGGCGCCGGCACGCTGGTATCCTTCAGCTTGGTTGATTTTAAATCATAGGTTACCCCATCCTCTAAAACCGGTATTGCATAAATGGATACGGTACAAGTCTGGTCTGCATAAGAAGCCCGGATACCGATTCCAGTATTGGAATTATTGATAAATGCGTAATCCGGACCGCCCCAGCTTACCGTTGCATCCATGCCAGGAGTAACATAAGACGGTTCAAACGTGTGGGAACGGCGGACAGTAGTCTTTAATCCGCTGCGGACTACTGCATTGTAAAGGGTCGTGGACACCTGGCAGACGCCGCCTCCCGTTTCCTGGACGACTTCCCCATTATTGTAAGCCGCTGCGGACTGGTATCCCTTAGCAGCAGTACGTTCTCCTACTCTCTCGTTAAAAGAAAACGTCTCGCCCGGCGCCAGCACAATTCCGTCAATGGCTTCGCAGGCCAGACGGACATTGGTGTTTCTCTTGCTGTTGCTGGTGGTCTTTGTCGTATACTTGCTGATGGTTTTGTATTGTTCCCTTGCAGCAGCCTCTGTAATCTCCGGAGCTACAGAAGTCATCTCTACCGGAATCTGGGCATCAAAATCTTTGTTGTCAATGGCAGTCTGGATCTTGGAAGCCAGCACTTCCTGATTTACCTGCTGGCCTGCCTCTTCACCGGAAAAGACAAATTTGCCGCTTCCCTTATCAAAACTGCTGATAGACGCATTTTTTGCAGGCTTATCCCACTTAGCAGCAATAGTGCTTACCTGTCCGGAAATAGCCTCTTCCAACCCGGTGGTATCAAAGAGATAGATTTCTTTTGGTTCCCCCTGATAGATTTCTGTTAAAAGTTCGTCTACCTTTGTCTCAATCAGATTAGGGAGTTCAAATATTTCTTCATTATAAGACACCTTTATTTCCCATGGATAAGCTTCCAGTATCTTCTCTCTGGCTGCTTCTCTGGAAAGTCCGGTAATTACAATATCCCCTACCCTTACTTCTTTTTGAAGTTCTGTCTCCACAGGAGCTGTTGTAGTCTCTGCTTCCGTCTCTGTACCAGAGGATTTCTTAAATGCAAATACTGCAATGGCGATGGCAATTATCAGCACTACGCCTGCAACGGCAATCCAAAGGTAATTTGGAGAAGAAGTTCTCCTGCGTTTTGAATTTTTTGAGTTTCTGCCGTGAGAAACCGGCGGTTTCCTGTCATAACCGCTGCGGGAAGAGGTACTTGTGCTTCTGCCTCTTGTGCTGTAGGATCCCTGTGTCCGGCTGCTTCTCTGGCCAGAAGCGGATCCTTTTGCTCTGCTGCTGCCTGCCGAAGCGCCCTGACGTCCAGAGGATGTGCTTCTGGCTATAGTTCTTCCCTGAGAGCCGGCAGCCCGGCTTCTGCGACTTAATTCATCCATATATTCACCTATTTCTATAACATTATGCTGTATGATACAAAGTGTAGTATACCATATTCTGTGTAAAATGGAATGACGAAATTATTAAATTTTTTGTTCAAAATTTTATTTTTTCGTCAGAATTTACTTGTTTTAAAAAATATGTTACTATTATATTACTATTCTATTACCAGATATTCAAGGAGGTTTCCCAATGCCATATATTGATCTTCATGTTCATTCCAATGCTTCAGACGGCACACTCTCCCCAGCGCAGGTTGTCGAAGAAGCGGCCCGCGCCGGCCTGTCTGCCATCGCTCTGACGGATCATGATACTATAGACGGAATTGCCATGGCCACTAAAAAAGGACGTGAGCTTGGCGTCCGCATCATTCCTGGCGTAGAACTGTCCTGCGTCTATCAGGGAAAAGAGATTCACATACTGGGATTGTTTGTTCATTGTGAAGATTCTGCCTTTAAAAAAGAATTAAAAGAACTTCTGTCTGTGCGCATCTGGCGCAACGAAGAAATGCTTCGCCGGTTTCAATCCGACGGATTTGACATTACCATGACCGATTTAATGGCAGGCAATCCGGACACCGTTATTACCAGAGCCCACTTTGCCAGGGCCCTAGTCGAAAAAGGATATGCTTCTTCCATGTCCGACGCCTTCCATACCTACCTGCAGTACGGCGGAAAATACTGTCTGAAAAAAGAACTGATCACTCCGGAACACGCCATGAAGGTATTGGGAGACAACCATGCATTTCCTGCACTGGCCCACCCCATGCAGTACCGTCTGGGATGGGAAGAAACAGAACGCTTAGTTGCCCATCTTGCTGAACTTGGACTGATGGGACTGGAAGTTTACCACTCTTCCCAGTCGCCCGACCAGAGCAGGGGGTTGCGTTCCATTGCCCGCAAATACAATCTGCTTCCTACTGGAGGATCGGATTTTCATGGTTCTAATAAACCAGACATCTCCATCGGCGTGGGACGGGGCGGACTTCATCTGTCCCACCTTCTTCTTGAGGACATAGAAGCCCGCATGAATACTTCTACTATGCCTTCTGCTTTTCCAGACGCCGATTGACAACGCCACGCAGCAGACTATAAAGCACCGAGCACAGCGGAATAAATACCAGCATTCCCAGAACGCCCATGGCGCTGCCGCCTATGGTTACCGCCACCAGCACCCACATAGAAGGAAGTCCGACCGAGTTTCCTACCACATGGGGGTAGATCAGATTTCCTTCTATCTGCTGGAGAACAAAAAACACGACTGTAAAAATAAGGGCGTCAATAGGACTTACCATGAGCATCAGGAAAATTCCCACTGCGCAACCGATAAACGCGCCAAATACTGGAATCAGCGCAGTAAATGCAATTAATACGCCGATTAAAAGCGCATAAGGAAGCTGCAGGACTAAAAGGGTTATAAAGAACATACTTCCCAGAATCACAGCTTCTACACACTGTCCCGCCAAAAAACTGCTGAATGTCCGCTCGGTCAGGACCGCCACTTCAATAATCCATCTCTCCCACTGTTCCGGCAGAAAAGCTTTCAGTAATTTTTTTATCTGGGCAGCCAGCGTTTCTTTCTGAAGCAGAATGTAAATTGCAAATACCATGCCGATTCCCAGAGAGGTCACTCCACTGACCAGATTGGCTGCTGCGGAAAATGTCGTAGACAGCACCGATCCAGCGCCATTTTTCAAAAATCCCATAATCTGCTGAATCATTCCCTGCCAGTCGATTTCAATGGTATTAATCCAGGCAATAATCTCCGGATTATCTGAAAACAGCTTTTCCAGCCACACCTGCATTCCCGCAAAAAAGGCGGGCACGCTGCTCCGCAGCGAATACAGCGTCTTCCACAATTCTGGAATTACCACAACAATTACCGTAAGCAGCACGACTGCTACCGCGGCAATGGCGGCTGCCAGGGAAGCTGGGCGCTTCCATTTTCCCGCTTTTTTGGGAAACAGCTTTTCAATATTCCGCATCGGAACGTTGAGAATAAAGGCAATCGCCGCTCCCAGCAAAAATGGAAATGCCATTTTTACAAAGGCTCCCAGCATCCGGAACAATCTTTGGTAATTGACTCCTGCAATCAGAATGATTACTGTAAAAACAATCAGTCCCCGGAGTTTTTTTACGGTTTCTTTATTTAATTCCATTTAATTCCTCCCAAAAAACCTGTTCAACTGCTTCCCTGGAAGCAAAAAATGTTCCCTGCGTCATCTGGCTGCTTCCGCCTCCCCTTCCGTTTAAACGGCTGTTTAAAACTTTCGAAAGTCCTCTGGCATCAGCCTGTCTGCTTGCCAGCGCATATTGATACCTGCCGTCTTTTTCTGAGCAGGCCAGCACAATCCCGCCTTTCTTTTCCTGGCAGAACTGATTGGCCAGTTCCCGCAACTGGACTGGAGAAAGCCCTTCTTTCCAGAGCAGCACCGGATTGTCACTTTCCGGATACTCCTTAGCCCATGCTTCAATCAACTGCCGGTACAAGGACACATTTAAATAGGATTTGGCCTGAAGCTCTTCTTTCTGCTTTTCAACTGCCAGAGCCACCTCTCCTGGCTTTGCAGACAACAGATTGGAGATTTTAACAATCTGTTTCTGTTTCTTCTGGAAATCGGAAAGAGCTTGTCTGCCGCACACAATCGTCATGCGGATCCCGCCTTTATAATGAATCATACTGGTAATCTTAATGAGGCCGATTTCCCCAGTACGTTCTACATGGGTTCCGCAGCAGGCACAGATATCCGCTCCCGGAATCTCCACAATCCGAACCTGTCCGGTTAGTTCTTTTTTGCTCCGGTAAGGAATGGTCTTTAATTCCTCTTCACTGGGATAACAGACCTTTACCGGCCGGTTGTCAAAAATGACCTCATTGGCCAGAAGTTCCATCTCTTCTGCGTCCTCCATTGTCATGGTTCCGTCAAAATCAATGGTCACTTCTTCCGCTCCCATATGAAAGCCCACATTGTTATATCCAAACCGTTCATGAATCAGACCTGATAAAATATGTTCTCCTGTATGCTGCTGCATATAGGAAAACCGCCTATCCCAGTCAATGATTCCCTCTGCCAGGGTTCCGGCTTCAATAGGCCGTTCCAGGATATGGACAATCTCTCCATCTTTCTCCTGGACATCCAGCACTAAAACTCCTCCCAGAGTGCCCGTATCTGCCGGCTGGCCGCCTCCTTCCGGATAAAAACCAGTCTGGCTGAGAATTGTCTCGTACCCATTTTTCCCCTGCTGGCAGGAAAGGACCGTACACATAAAGGATTTCACATAAGGCGTTTCATAATACAGCTTCTGCATCATTTTTACTGTAACCTCTTTTCCAAAATAATACCGCCATTATACTACGATTCAAATTTTGCGTAAACATGGAATTACTGAATTTTTTCTAAATTCAGGAAACTGTGACAGGCAGAGGCGCATATGATGGAGTGTAATCAAAAATTGTTGGAGGATTTAACTATGAGCGATGTTGCAGCTACTAACTGCGGATGTGGATGTGAATGTCAGAATACGGGAGGAAATGGATGCAATCTGATTTTTCTGATTCTGATTCTCTGCTGCTGCGGCGGCTGGGGCGGTGGAAACAACTGTGGAAACAACTGCGGATGCGGCGGCTTTGGCGGCGACTGCCTGTGGATTATTATCCTGCTCTTCTGCTGCGGCGGTTGGGGCGGCGGAAACGGAATCTGCTGCTAATTCCAGTACATTAGACCACTGCTCCCCAGATATACTCTCTGGGGAGCAGCGGCTCCGTTTTCCTGTCAGCGTTCCAGCTTTTTGCGGCGCTTTTTTCTCTTTTTGATGAAAATCCCCATGATTCCTGCAGTCAGCAGAATCAGAATCAGGATTCCTCCGTAAGCAATCCAAGCAAATCGATTAGGCTGTTTCAAAATATCTGCCAGGCTGCGG
>CAJMQQ010000082.1 GCA_905215625.1 uncultured bacterium | reverse complement strand
GAGGATTATAATACCACCCCTGTCCACAAAAGTCAACACTTTTTTTCATTTTTTTAAAACAATTTTTAAAACCACTATATATCCTCTATTTTTCTGGCTTTCACTACATTTTGCGGCCGCTTGTTCGTCCTTGTATCCCTGATTTTGTTTCTATTGTTTTAATTGTATAAATTAAAGCACCAGTTTGCAAAATAGTTTACCTTCACAAACTGGCGCTTTTTATAAAAAGCTCTTGAGAACTCCTATCATAAGCATACTAATTAAATTGTTTTGATACAGTGTATACAACCATGTGCTTTTTTCAATCTGTTCCATTACCATAATTCCAGGAGTAGTGCTGGCAAATGCAGGAAGGATGATACACGCCACCCAGATATACAGAAGGCCCTGTATGCCTCCCAATACAGCTCCTGCCAGTTGATTCATCCCATGAATAATAGGAAGCCTGGAAAGCAGGTTCAGCCACCTTATCATAGTCCGCAAGAACGCCGATACTACTACATACAGTAAAATAAAGCAGACTCCCCTAATAAGCGTCTCTGATAAATACGCGCTGATATAGTCCGTAAAAGCCTCTACCCCCAGAATCTGATATATTTCACTGTTATTATTTGACAACAGCGTTTCCTTAACGCTGTTTGGAAGCTTCAAATTTTCAATAATCATCCGTTGTTCATCCGGCAATGGATGCGCTTCTTCCCCATCCGCTCCAACGGTCTGAAGAATCGTGTTCCCAATAGTTTCCCGAATTGCCGTATTTTTCATGGCATAGTCTGTCACATACGGCAATGCCAGCCGCACTACCAGTAAAGTAATAATCATAGCCGTACAAGACACTACCAGCCGGATAAACCCCCGGTAATGTCCGTAAAGCACCATTCCTAATAAATATATAGCTACCAGAACCGGCAGCCAGTTTTCCTGAAAAAATTCCATTCTATCACGTTCCTAATATAAATCTATCGATTGCTGCTGCGACCCCGTCTTCATCATTGCTTCTGGTCACATAATCCGCTTTTTCTTTCAGAGCATTCATTCCATTTTCCATGGCAACTCCAATACCAGCTTCTTCAATCATAGACAGATCGTTTTCTCCGTCTCCAAAAGCCATTGTTTCTTCCTTGGAGATTCCTAGATGCTTTGCCAGACGCAGAATACCTTTTCCCTTTGTTGCTTCCGGATGATTGATTTCCAGATTCAGAGGAATCGAAGAAGTAATCAGAATGTCTGGTATCTCTTTCAGCCGCTGACGGATTTCTCCTTTTAAGGATGCTTCGGCAAAAAACATATTAATTTTTTCTACCGGACTGTCACTTTCTTCTACAAAACGGATCACATTCGGCACAACATCCCTTGTTACCAGAACCATTTCCTGAAGTTCTTTCGGCAGTCCATATCGTTCCATATGGCCAACGAATTTTTCTTCACTAATACCTCTTCCATTAATGTATGGATCATACATGACCGGATACTCTTCCAGAATCCGCAAAATCGCAAGAGCCTGGGCATTTTTCAGCATTCTTCTGTCAATAATTGTTTCTGTCTCCATATCAAAAATAATTGCTCCATTTGTTGCAATTACATACCGAACACCTGGAATCTCTTTGACAACAGACGGGACGCCATCCACTGTGCGTCCCGTAGTTGGTACTATCTGAATCCCCCTGGCAATGCAAGCCTTTAATGCCTGCAGATTGCCCTGGGAAAGCTGTTTTTTACTGTTTAAAAGAGTTCCGTCCAAATCTAAAGAAATTAATTTTATATCACTCATCACTATTTCCTGCTTCTTATATAAAATGTTCTTCTTTTAAGATCAAAAGACCGTCTTTGTCGTATTTAGAAGAAAATACTCCCTTAATCATTTTGCCCAGGGAAGGTTTTTCTGCCTTATCTGCCGCTTCTTCTATCAGATTCTCTGCATTCTCTCTGGTCAGAGGGATATTATCCTCTTCCATAATTTCGATTCTCTCATAAAGAGCCAGCATACTCTTTCCGCTGATGCTGCAGTCAATCTGGCTGGCATACTGGGTCGCATACTGGGCAAACTCGTCAATAGTCATTTCTTCGTAAGAATCTTCCTCATAAGAGTCTGTTTCATATGCCTCATCTTCATATACTTCCTCTTCGTATGCCTCGTCTTCATAGGAATCTTCCTCATAAGAGTCGGAGTCTTCCCCACAAGAGTCTTCCTCATAGGAATCTTCATATAATTCTTCCCCGTAAGGTTCGCCCTCATCGGTTTCATCCGGCTCGTAAGACTCATCTCCGTAATGTTCTTCGCGGCCGTCTTCGTAACGCTCTTCCGGCTCAGGCAAATCTTCTTGGACTTCATCTGGAAGGGCAGCAGGATACGCAGTGTCTGTTTCACGGATCGGAATCACTCTGCGTACCGGTCTGGTATCCTCTTCCGGCTCCGGTTCTTCCTGACTGCCAATGCACTCAAAATAAGCCGCCAGCGCCGGATACTGATTATGAAGATTTTCCAGACGTTTTGGAGTATCAATCAGGACTACAATAATTCCTGTTTCATCATAAGCCATCAAGCGGTTTAATTCATCCAAAAGGCTGCTGCTTAAATCTGCTGCATTCTCAATAATCAAATCTTTTCCCGCCAGTTTATCTGCTACTGCAAAAAGTCCCTTCTTATTAAGTTTTTCACCAGAAATCTTTGCTGCTGGATTTTTTGTTCCCAACTCTAAATGAATTTTCTTTAATGCTTTTTTTGCAATTTCAAGACCAGCTTCCGGAGAATCCGCCTCAATCATTAAATGATTCGGCTGGGTCAGCTGATCCACTCTGCTTCTGGAAGGAACTGCGCTGTCAGCCATCTCTTTCTGATATGCAGCCCTGGCTTCCTGAATTTCCCTGATATTACGGATCACCCTGGTTTTTTCCATATCTTCGCCATCCTGTTTTAAGTCCCTTACATCATTTAATACACGGGTATGGCTTAAATCAGAATCTTCTATCTCTTCCTGAGAATACTCATCCTCAGAAAGCCGGGACATTTCCTGAGCCAGCTCCTCTTCTGCCTCTGCTTCTTTCATCTGGGCCTGCAGTTCTTCCTCTGGACGAATCCGTTTTGCAGGCATTGCCGGAGCGTCATTCCGGTAAACAGGGGTTGTCTGGTAATAGGAATGATCTGCTTCTATTGCTGCGGCAGTCTCTGCATAGGCCTGCTCTTTAGAATCATCCTCTTCCTCATAATAAGGCTGCTGCGTATATTCTTCCTGCTCATAAACCGTCTCTTCCCGTTCATAAGAAGGTTCCTGGTAATATCCCTGATCCGGTTCTTCCTCTGCCGGCGCCCCGCCATATCCGGAATTATCAAAAACCGGATCCTCTACGCGGTAATTTCCCTGCTCTACTGCCTTTAATTTTTCCTCATATACATCCCGGTTTTCTACCAGATCCATCTGATAGTTATTTAAAGGCGCATACTGAACCTTTAATTCCATGGCCTTATCTACATATTTACCCAGACCAAACATCAGCATAATCTTATCGCAGGTCTCGATACACTCCTGTTCCATTCCTGCCAGGCTATACTGCTCTGCCAGCTCATACAGCCATTTCTCATCTAATTCCATGCTGGTATAAGCTTCCAGGGTGTTGACCAGCTGCTCCGGCGGAGCATTTTTTTCCTTTAAAATCAGATACCGCAGGATATACTGTCTGGAATCATCTTCTGCCAGAGAACAGAATTCCCGATAATAAGCCTCTGCTTCCTGAATATCTCCGTCTTTTAATGCCAGTTGGGTTAATTTATACAAAAGACGTTTTCCAATCGGCGCACGCTCAAACGCAATCAGTAAAATTTCTTTTGCTTCGTGATATTCACGGTTCTTTTCGTATACGGAAGACACCAGGGAAAGGAGATTGGCGTTGCGCACTCTTCTCCAGACAATCGTGTCTGCAATTTTCATTGCCGTATCATAGTCCCCTTTGTTGACAAGCTTTTTCAGCTGTTCAACCTTTATATTAAACTCGTATTTATCCATTTTTTTGCATCTCCTAACGCGTTCTTCTCCCCACTACAGTTCTACTCTGCCTTCTAATGCCCGCAGCAGGGTAACCTCATCAATATACTCCAGATCTCCCCCTACCGGCACGCCGCTGGCAATCCGGCTTACTTTTATGCCTGTCGGCTTGACCAGTTTGCTGATGTACATCGCCGTTGTCTCCCCTTCCAGGCTGGAATTGGTAGCAATAATGACTTCTTTTACATCAGACTGCAGCCGCTGCATCAATTCTTTTAACTTAATGTCGTTAGGGCCAATTCCTAACATAGGAGAAATTGCGCCGTGAAGGACGTGGTAAACTCCGTCGTATTTTCCTGTCTTCTCGTAAGCAGCCAGATCCCGTGGATTTTCCACCACCATAATTACGCTGTGATCCCTGTTTTTGTTGCTGCATATGGGGCATCGTTCCTGATCTGTAAGAGTAAAGCAGTCCTTGCAATATCGAATATTATTGCGGGCACTGGTCATTGCACCCGCCAGACGTTCCACCTGCTCTTTTGGCATATTAATAATGTGAAATGCCAGGCGCTGCGCTGACTTAGCCCCGACTCCTGGAAGCTTGGATAATTCTTCTATTAATTTTGCAATCTGATTACTATAATAATCCATTAGAACGGGAAACCTCCGCCTAATCCGCCAATGCCTCCGGTCAGCTTGGACATTGCGCTGGCAGAATCTTCCTCCATCTGGCGGAATGCTTCATTGACAGCAGCCACAATCAAATCTTCCAGCATCTCAATATCATCTGGATCCACTACTTCTTCTGATAATTTTACAGAAGTCACTTCCTTTTTTCCAGAAACAGTAACGGTAACAGCGCCGCCTCCGGCTGCTGCTGTGTACTCTTTTTCCTCCAATTCCTTTGCTGTCTCTTCCATCTGACGCTGCATACGCTGCGCCTGTTTCATTAAATTATTCATATTGCCAGGCATTCCGCCTGGAAAACCTCCACGTTTTGCCATTTTAAAAATCCTCCTGTTATAAACTATATCAATCTGATATCTGTTAATCTTCTATGGTAATATCCATATGGATATTCTGTCTTAATTCTTCATCGCTTACATATATGGTATCCAGCCGCTCTCCGGCTCCTGCCAGCCTGGATTTTAAATAAAGCTTTTTGCCGTATACCTCTTCAATGCGGCGTTCCAAATCTCCCAGCACGCTTGGGCGGCTGCCAATGGCATAGTTTCCTGCATTGGAAAATACAATGCACAGACAGCTTTCTCCGCTTGGCTCCACTACCGTATCCCGAAAGCTTGGGCGGATAGACATTCCCATCTCACGGACAATCTTTCCCCATTCATTGCGAATCAGGTTTAAGTCTTCCAACTGTGCGGCAGGCAGGGAAACTGTCTCTGGCGGCACAGCCGGCTGCCCCTGGACAGGGGCCGTTTGTTCCGCTGGTCTGGCTGTCTGCTGGGAAACCGACGCGTATCCGTTTTCGCTCTGGTGAACGCTTATAACACCGGACGCCACCTGATCCTCCAAATCGGCAAGCCTCTGCAAAATGGAATCCAAATTGGCTTCCATGGCTGGCTTTGTCAGCTTAATAAATGCCACTTCTACCAGAACTCTCTTTTGAGCCGCAAACCGAATCTGGTTAGACAATTCCGAGAAAATCCGGATATACCGCATCAGCGTATTGCCATCTGCCAGACTGGAATCTTCTTTTAACTGTTTTAAATTTTCTTCCGACATATCCAGAAGACCTTCTGCGTCCTCTGTACTCTGTGTCAGAAGAAGATTTCTCATATACCAGATAAAATCCGTTACAAATTGTCCCAGTTCCCGTCCCTGAACTACTAATTCTTCCAGTTCTTCCATACATTCCCTGGTATTTCCCATGCAGACTGCACGAAACATTTTGCTGAATACCGTGGTGTCCACTGCCCCCAGCACATCCAGAACATTTTCATAGGTAAGAAGCTTTCCGTAATGAAATGCCACGCATTGATCCAAAAGGCTTAACGCATCTCGCATGGAACCATCCGCAGCCTTTGCCACATAGCGCAGAGCTTTTTCCTCTGCTTCTATCTGTTCTGCCTGGGTCAGCTCCTGCAGTCTCCCTGCAATGGTTTCCAGAGAAATTCTCTTAAAGTCATATCTCTGGCAGCGGGATAAAATGGTAATCGGTATTTTGTGTACTTCTGTTGTAGCCAGAATAAAAATAACATAGGACGGCGGCTCTTCTAATGTTTTTAAAAGTGCATTAAAGGCTCCGATAGACAGCATATGCACCTCGTCAATGATATAGACACGATACCTGCCGTCTGTCGGCGGATACTGCACCTGTTCCCTGATTTCACGGATATTTTCCACACCATTGTTGGAAGCCGCGTCGATTTCCACTACATTCATGGAAGATCCTTCCAGAATGCTTTTACAAGACGGACATTCATTACAAGGACTGCCGTCCTGGGGATTTTCACAGTTTACCGCCCTGGCAAAGATCTTAGCAATACTGGTTTTGCCTGTTCCTCTGGTACCGCAGAACAGATATGCATGGCCTATCCGCTCAGAAAGTATTTGGTTTTTTAATGTTGTTACTATGTGATCCTGGCCCCGTACTTCTCCAAAGGCCATTGGACGCCATTTTCGATATAATGCAGTATAAGACATCTTTGCTGCCTTTCATTCTATAATGTGCTTGCAGAACCTATTCGTCTCCAAAACTGATGCCTACAAGCTTTGCTTCTTCAATAATAGAACTCTTGGGATCTACATATTTTAATTTTCCTGCTGTTTCAGACAGCGGAATCTTTGTGATTTCCCCATCTCTTACTACTACCATATTGCCATATTCTCCGTCCCGGATAAGCTTTGCAGCCTCTGCCCCCAATCTGGTGGACAGCACCCGATCGTACGGGCAGGGTTCTCCGCCTCTCTGCATATGGCCTGGAACCGTTACGCGGACTTCCTGTCCTGTTTTTTCGGAAATCTTCGCCCCAATTTCATAGGCAATGGATGGATATATGGAATTTTTCTTTTTCTCTTTCAGTTCTTTTTTTGAAAGCGCTGCGTCTTCTTTTGAAATCGCGCCTTCTGCAACTGCCAAAATGGAAAACTTTTTACCTGCTGCAGAACGTTTTTTCAACGCATCGCAGACTACGTTTAAGTCATATGGAATCTCTGGAAGCAAAATAATGTCTGCTCCGCCTGCAATTCCAGCATGAAGCGTCAGCCAGCCTACTTTATGACCCATGATTTCTACAATGAAAACACGGCCGTGGGATGCTGCCGTCGTATGAATACAGTCAATGGCATTGGTAGCAACATTTACTGCGCTCTCAAATCCAAATGTCATATCGGTCCCCCACAGATCATTATCTATGGTCTTTGGCAGGGATACTATGTTAAGTCCCTCTTCCCGAAGCAGATTTGCCGTCTTCTGGCTGCCGTTTCCGCCTAAAATCACCAGACACTCCAACCGGAGTTTCCGGTATGTGTGTTTCATGGCCTCTACTTTATCCAGGCCGTTTTCATCCGGCTCCCGCATCAGTTTAAAAGGCTGTCTGGACGTTCCCAGAATTGTGCCACCTCTTGTCAGAATTCCTGAAAAATCACTGGGTTTTAATATCTGATAATCCGCATACATCAAGCCTTTATAGCCTTCTTCAAATCCTACAATCTCTACATCATCAAACATATTATACAGAGATTTTGCAACTCCCCGCATCGTAGCATTGAGGCTTTGGCAGTCTCCGCCGCTGGTCAGCATCCCAATCCTTCTCATATTGCACTTCCTCCTTATAGAGTTTCTTCACTTTCTGTTATGTTTCCTGGGAATGGTTCTATTATACCCATTTTGTAATTATAACGCAAAGGTGTTATCGGGGCAAGTATAAATTCGGCCA
>CAJMQQ010000081.1 GCA_905215625.1 uncultured bacterium | reverse complement strand
TTAGGACAATAGTTATCCACATTATCCACATAGTTTTCAACATTTTATGTAAAGAGACTATGTGGATTTTTTAATTTACATAATAAAAAGTCGCACAATTTTGCAAAGCTTGAATTTATAAGGGTTTCGACAAGGTTCGAGAAATTTTGTCGGGGATTGTCAAAATAGTTATCCCCAATATCCACATTATCCACAATGATGTTTGTGGACAAAGGAGCCTATTTTCATTTAATAGTGGATATGCTATACTACTTTCAGATGAGCCATGGGGACTGTGAAACGCAGGAGAGCCATAGCTGACTAAGAGAATACGTAAGGAGAATCAGAGAATGCCTTATCAGCTTACTATGCAGGCAATACCGGAGGTTACGGTTGTTACAAATGAATTTATTGATCAATATATGGCCAGCGCCAATGGAGAGTATGTGAAGGTGTATTTATACCTTCTGCGCCATCAGAATGAGCTGATAGAAGTGGGAGCTATCGCAGATGCCTTAAACCATACCGAGGCGGATGTGCGGCGGGCGCTGTCCTATTGGGAAAAGGCAGGGATTTTATCCAGAAGTGAAAAAGAGCAGACAGCGGCTGCAGAGCCAAAAACGGCTGTAACGGAGAAAAAAAATATTTCTGCAGACAGTTTGAACCGACTGAGCAAAGACGAAGATTTTGCAGAACTTCTCTATATTGCCCAGAAATACATGAACAAAGTCTTTACCCAGCGGGAATGCCAGACCTTTGCTTACTTATACGACGGTCTCCATATGAAAAAAGAACTGCTGGAGTATCTGGTGGAATATTGTGCACAGCTTGGACATACCAGTATTCGTTACCTGGAAACGGTAGCTTTAAACTGGCATGAGCAGGGAATCAGCACAGCAGATGAAGCCAAAACTGCTTCTGCAGCGTATACAAAAGATGCATTTGCAGTCATGAAAGCATTCGGACTGACGGACAGAAGGCCGGGGGCGTCAGAGCAGAAAATTATGGAAAAGTGGTTTCGGGACTGGGGATTCAGCAGAGAACTGGTAATGGAAGCCTGCAGCCGGACCCTGCAGTCTGCCCATACTCCCAGTTTCCAGTATGCAGATAAAATTCTGGAAGCATGGAAGAGGCAGAAGGTTCATACGTTATCGGATGTAAAGATGTTGGATGCAAGACACAAGGAAAATACGACAAAGGCAGAAGCAGACGGTTCCAAAGGGCCCCAGACTCCAGCTATGCGGAGAGGACAGACAGGCGCCGCCCAGGGACAACCCCGGAAAACCCAGAACCAGTTCCATAACTTCCAGCAAAGAGAAGTGGATTATGACGCTCTGATTTTACAGCAGCTTCAGAAAAAATAGGAGGACATATGGCACTTAGCAATTCTCAATACAACAGCATTATGCGGGACTATGAAAGACGCCGTATGGAAAACCGCCATGAGCAGGAAAAGCGGGTCGAAGAGATTTATCAGAAAATTCCTGCAATCAAAGAGATTGACAATGCGGTGGGCGCAAAAGCCTTAGAGCGGGCCAGACAGCTTCTGGCAGGGGATACGGCGGCCAGGGAACAACTGAAAAAAGAAATAGCGGAGCTTGGCGAGCAGAGAATCGCCCTGCTGACCGCTTACGGTTATCCGGAAAACTATATGGAACTCCAGTATACCTGCCGGGACTGTCAGGATACCGGATATGCAGACGGGAAAAAATGCCATTGTTTCCGGCGGGCGCAGATGAAGCTTTTGTATGCCCAGTCTAATATTGACGAGATTGTCAATCGGGAAAATTTTGCTGCGTTTTCTTATGAATGCTTTGATAACAGCCGTATAATCCCAGAAGTCGGGATGACGGCAGCCCAGTATATGAAGCGGGTAAAAGAGCAGTGTATGGAGTTTGCCAGAAGGTTTGGAACAGACGGAGGAAACATTCTTTTTACCGGAAATACCGGCGTGGGAAAGACCTTCCTTAGCAACTGCATTGCAAAAGAAGTGATGGATGCGTATTATTCGGTTTTGTATCTGTCTGCCAACGACCTGTTTGAGGTATTTTCCAAAAACCGGTTTGAATCCAGGAGCGAAGAAGAAATCAGGGATACATACCAGTCCATTCTGGAGTGTGATTTGCTGATTATTGACGATTTGGGAACGGAAGTCAATAATAGTTTTACGTCATCCCAGTTGTTTTACTGTATCAATGACCGTCTGGCAAATAGCCGTTCCACGATTATTTCCACCAATCTGTCCCTGAATATGCTCAGGGATAACTATACGGACAGGGTGACGTCCCGCATTATCAGCGGCTACCGGATTATCCCGCTTTATGGGGAAGATCTGCGCAGGAGAAAGCTTCTGGGGGGTTGACTATTTCATGGGAGAATGTTATAAAAGAATTGCTTATAATATGGACTTGGGATTCGTGGATACGGATGCCAGTATGAATAAATGGAGGAAGAAATGCTGTACGAAGAGAAGATTATTGAGACCATTCCGGTTGGACCGCTGGGATTAATTCCTTTAAAGAGCTGTGCGGCTCTGGGAGAAAAGGTTGACAAGTATCTGGTAGACTGGAGAAGAGAACGGGAAAGCGAGCACAAACACACCATCGCATTTTCAGGTTATCAGAGAGATTCTTACATTATAGGAGCGAAGACTCCTAGATTTGGTTCCGGTGAAGGAAAGGGAACTCTGGAGGCTTCCATTCGCGGCGATGACTTATATCTCATGGTAGACGTATGCAACTATAGTCTGACCTATTCCCTGTGCGGGATGACTAACCATATGTCTCCGGACGACCATTTTCAGGATTTAAAGCGTGTGATTGCAGCAGCAGCCGGAAAAGCGCGCAGAATCAACGTAATTATGCCGTTCTTGTACGAGAGCCGTCAGCATAAGCGCTCCAGCAGAGAGTCTCTGGACTGTGCCCTGGCGCTTCAGGAACTGGTTCAGATGGGCGTAGAAAACATCATTACCTTTGACGCCCACGACCCGCGTGTACAGAATGCAATCCCATTCAGGGGATTTGAGACAGTACAGCCGATTTACCAGTTTATCAAGCACTTGCTGAGAAATGAGACCAATCTGCAGATTGACAGCGATCATATGATGGTAATCAGTCCGGATGAAGGCGGTATGGGCCGCGCTGTTTACTTTGCCAATGTATTAGGTCTGGATATGGGTATGTTCTATAAGCGCAGAGACTATACCAAAATTGTAAACGGCCGTAACCCAATCGTTGCTCATGAATTCCTGGGAAGCGATGTAGAAGGCAAAGACGTCTTAATTATTGACGACATGATCTCTTCTGGAGAAAGTATGTTAGACGTTGCAAAAGAGTTAAAGAAGAGAAAAGCAAGAAAAGTATTTATCTGTGCAACCTTTGGTCTGTTTACCAATGGCCTGGCTAAATTTGACGAGTATTATGAGAATGGCCTCATTGACCGGATCCTGACCACTAATCTGGTATACCAGACACCGGATCTGCTGCAGAGACCATACTACATTGATGTAGATATGAGCAAATACATTGCTTTGATTATTGACAACTTAAACCATGATGCATCCTTAAGCGAGCTGTTAAATCCAACCGGACGAATCAACAGACTTTTGGATCAGTACAGAAGCAAATAAGCTGATAGATGGGGAAGGCTGCTTTTAACGGCGGCCTTCTTTTTCTTTACATGAAAAACTTAAGAAAAGTTTAGGTTGTAGTTTCGCTGGATATTATATAAAATGATGTTGAGGGCAAAAGGTTTGTCCAGAATCAGTAAAGGAAGATTGAAAGCAGATGAAGAAATTTTTAGTAAGGGCAGCGATTCTTCTGACGATATTTGTGTCAGCCGCTGCCGGATATTTTTTATGGATTCGGAACCGCAGCCTGCAGCGGGACGAACAGCGGGTTTATACGGCGATTCAGGAAAGCGTATTTCCAGTCATGTATATGGAGATGTATGGGGAAAAGATGAACTGTCTTCATGGATATTCCCAGGATATGCGTGAAGCTGTAATGCGGGATACGCTGACGATTTTGCCGGAAGATCGGAATCTGGCTGTTCACATAGAGGATTATGACGGCGGGATTACAGGGATTTATTACGAAATCCGGAGTCTGGATTTAGAACGCCTGGTAGAGAGAACCCAGGTAGACACCTGGGAAACGACGGAAAATGGAGTCCGGGCAGAACTTCCAATACAAAACCTTCTTACGAAGGAACAGGAGTATCTGTTGAGTTTGTCGGTTACGACTTCTGAAAATGGAACCATAGGATATTATACAAGGATTAAATGGAGCGACAACACCCACATCCAGCCAATGATAGATCTGGCAAAACAGTTTTCCAGCAGTACCTTCCATTATGAAGATGCTTCGGAACTTACCATGTATCTGGAACCAGATGCAGCGGCAGACAACAGTTCATTTGGGGATGTTTCTATTAATAGCAGCTTTTCTCAGCTTACCTGGGGAGATCTTTCCATGGAGCAGAGCAGTCCGGTGGAAGTGACGTTAAAAGAGCTGGACGGCATTATGGGACAGGTGGAACTAAAATACCTGGCGTTTAGGCAAACGGAAGACGGACGGACGGAACACTATGAAGTAACCGATGATTTTACGTTAAAGTGGAGTGAACAGAGAATCTATATGATGGATTTTGATCGGCAGGTCAATGAAATTTTTAATGGAGACCCAGCCGCTTTTTCTGGAAAACGGATTCTTTTAGGCATTACAGGGGACGAGAGAGTCAGCGCAAAAGCGAGTCCGAATGGAAAACAGACGGCATTTTGCGTCAATCGGGATGTGTGGCTGTACGATCAGGCAGATAAGAAACTGGTCAATGTATTTTCCTTCCGGACCGGGGAAGATCAGAGCGTCATGGAGTACAATAAGCATGATGTGCGGATTCTGCAGGTATCTGACAATGGGGACATTGATTTTCTGCTGTATGGATACATGAACAGGGGACGGCATGAAGGACAGGTCGGCATTGGATTATACCATTATTCGGATGAAAAGTGTGCGTTGGAAGAACGTTTTTTTGCTCCATCCATTACGACCTATGAAGATTTAAGGGCAGATTTGGAAAAACTGTGCTATCTGTCTGGAAGTGGTATGCTGTATCTGATGCAGGATCATGCTGTTTACGGAATTGATTTAAACAGCAGCGAATACATTGTCCTTGCGGATTCGCTGGAGGAAGAAGGATATGCAGTCAGTCAGGATGGACGCCATTTTGCCTGGCAGGACGACCAGAAACAGCATCAGGCATCTTCTATCAGCCTGATGGATTTGGAAACAGGAACCAAGCAGACGATTTCTGCACCAGAGGGAGATTATATCCGCAGTCTGGGATTTGTAGGCGGGGATTTCCTTTATGGACTGGCGCACCAGGACATCAGATGGATGGTTAATGGACGGCTGGAGGAAGTTCCTATGTATGCTCTGGAAATTCAGGGAGAAGACGGACAGGTTCTGACCAGATATGAAAAATCCGGATTTTACATTTCCGGAGTAACCGTAGAAGAAAGCCGGATTCATCTGGAGCGCCTTGCGCCTCTTTCAGACACCTCTTATACCAAGGTAGACAGCGATACCATTGTCTGCAATGCAGATTTAGAAAATACGGAGATGGAAGGCATTGGCTGGTATGCGTCTTCTGACAAGGGGAAAATATATTTTGCCCAGCTTTCTTCTGATGTGAAAAACAAGGAAAGCGTGAGCCGGACCAGTCCTGGGCGGGTGTCTTATGATCAGTCTTTGGAACTGAATTTGACGGCCAATACGCCGTTTACCGGCATGACGTTTTATGCTTATGGAAACGGGCATCTGAAAGGGACGACGCAGGATTTTGTGAAAGCAGTAGAAATGGCTTACGGGGACATGGGCCTGGTGACAGACCAGGATCAGAACATTCTCTGGAACCGGACCAACCGCGGAACGGCCCGGACAATCAGGGACGTTCCGAATACATCATCGGCGATTCTTTCCCATCTGGAGGAATTTACAGAAAGCAGGGAGTTTGATGATGAAATTGCAGTTTTAGATGCAAAAGGCCTGGGACTCAATCAGGTTTTATACTTTGTGGATCAGGGACTTCCGGTTGTCGCTTATACTGGCGAGGGAACCTATGTGCTGATTACAGGCTTTGATCAGTTTAACATTACGCTGTATCAGCCAGAGACTGGGGAAAACTGGAAAATGGGTTTAAATGATGCCTCTGTATACTTCCAGAATCTGCAAAATGACTTTATATGCAGCATCAGAACGGACAAATAAGGGAAGAAAACCGTTGATTCCCTTTACAAGCGAGATTTTTATGCTATAATCTATAGTGCATAAATTTAATGTTAAGAAATTTTTAAAAATATGTTTCGTTTTGTATATAGATATGTTAGGAGAGTAGGATGGAACAATTTATTATGAAGGGCGGCAATCCTCTTGTTGGTGAAGTCACCATAGGGGGAGCAAAAAACGCAGCCTTAGGAATCCTGACCGCAGCAATCATGACAGATGATGATGTACTGATAGAAAATCTTCCGGATGTCCGTGACATTAATGTGATGTTGGAAGCGATTGAAGAGATTGGAGCGACAGTAGAGCGCATTGACCGGCATACGGCCAAAATTAATGCATCAAGCATTCACGAAATTTCTGTAGATGACGAGTATATCCGGAAAATCAGGGCGTCCTATTATTTTATAGGAGCGCTGCTTGGCAAATATAAGAGCGCCCAGGTACCGCTTCCAGGCGGCTGCAACATTGGCAGCCGTCCGATTGATCAGCACCTGAAAGGTTTTCGCGCTCTGGGCAGCGACGTCCGGATTGAAAATGGAGCAGTCAGAGTCCATGCCATTGATTTGGTAGGAAGCCATATTTACTTAGACGTGGTTTCTGTAGGCGCAACCATCAATATTATGATGGCGGCTGCTTTGGCAGAGGGAATGACCATTCTGGAGAATGTGGCAAAAGAGCCCCATGTGGTAGACGTAGCCAACTTCTTAAACAGCATGGGCGCGAATATCAAGGGCGCAGGTACTGACACCATCCGTATCCGGGGCGTAAAAAAGCTTCACGGCACCGAGTATTCCATTATTCCGGATCAGATTGAAGCAGGTACTTTTATGTGCGCGGCTGCTGTTACACGCGGCGATATTATGATTAAAAATGTAATTCCTAAGCATCTAGAGGCAATTACGGCAAAATTATTAGAAGCGGGATGCGAGGTTTCCGAATTCGATGACGCTGTCCGGGTGGTTGGAAAACCAATTCAGCGCCACACAGACATCAAGACCCTTCCGTATCCGGGATTTCCGACGGATATGCAGCCTCAGATGACCGTAACCCTGGCGTTGGCAGAGGGAACCAGTATGGTAACGGAGAGCATCTTTGAAAACCGTTTTAAATATGTAGACGAGCTGGCCCGTATGGGAAGCAATATCAAGGTAGAAGGCAATGTGGCGGTAATTGACGGCGTAAAACGTCTGACCGGAGCACAGGTCAACGCGCCGGATCTGCGGGCTGGAGCTGCTTTGGTATTGGCTGGTCTGGCGGCAGAAGGAATCACAGAAGTAGATGAGATTGGTTATATCCAGAGAGGCTATGAGTGCTTTGAAGAAAAGTTAAGAGCGCTTGGCGCCCTCATTGAAAAAGTGGATTCGGAAAAAGAAGCCCAGAAGTTCCGGTTAAAGGTCGGATAATATACTTGACAGCGCTGATAAAATGCTGTATAGTAAATCTGCTTTAAAACTGAAAAGTTCGTAAATATCCCTTATTCAGAGTGATGGAGATACAAAGGATCTGTGAAGTCACGGCAACCCCGATTGTGCGGAGCGACCGCCAGGGTCGGAAGGTGCCAGCCTGAGCGAGGAGCTGCAGTTTCTGCAGCCAGTCGAGCAATAAGAGGATTTGATGATAATAATCTCAAGTCCGCATTGCTGCGGACTTTTCTTTTTCCGCAAATAGCGGGCAAAGTTACTGTTAAATAGCAAAGAAAAACACAAGGAGGAAACACATGGAAAGACGTTTATTTACTTCAGAATCTGTAACCGAAGGACATCCGGATAAGATGTGCGATGCCATCTCTGATGCCGTTTTAGATGCATTAATGGAACAGGACCCAATGAGCCGTGTTGCCTGCGAGACTGCTGTAACCACAGGTCTGGTGCTGGTAATGGGCGAGATTACCACCAATGCTTATGTAGATATTCAGAAACTGGTTCGGGAGACCATCCGTGAGATTGGATACGACCGCGCAAAATACGGTTTTGACTGCGATACCTGCGGCGT
>CAJMQQ010000080.1 GCA_905215625.1 uncultured bacterium | reverse complement strand
TGAACTGAGGCGCGCGACGAGCTGCCTTGAGACCGTATTTCTTTCTTTCTTTCATTCTTGGGTCTCTGGTTAAGAAACCTGCTTTCTTTAATACTGGTCTGTAATCAGCGTCTGCGTGAAGCAGTGCTCTGGAAATACCATGACGGATTGCGCCTGCCTGTCCGGAGAAGCCGCCGCCATGTACGTTTACTAATACGTCGAACTTATCAGTGGTCTCAGTTGCAACCAGAGGCTGACGAACGATAACCTTTAAGGTCTCCAGACCTAAATACTCATCGATGTCTCTCTTGTTGATAGTGATCTTACCAGTACCTGGTACTAAGTATACTCTAGCGATAGATTTTTTTCTTCTGCCAGTTCCGTAAAATTTTGCGTTAGCCATTACAATTTCCTCCTTCCAAATCTTCTAAATTAGAATGTTAAAACTTCTGGTTTCTGTGCTGCCTGCTCGTGTTCCGGGCCTGCGTATACATGAAGCTTGTCTAACATGCTTCTTCCCAGAGGTCCCTTTGGAAGCATACCCTTAACTGCTAACTCTACTACCTTCTCTGGCTTCTTAGCCATCATCTCACGCAGAGTGGTTTCTCTCATACCGCCTACGTAATCAGAGTGGTTGTAGTAAATCTTCTGATCTAATTTCTTGCCGGTTACTTTAATCTTCTCAGCATTTACAACGATTACATAATCGCCGCAATCCATATGAGGGGTGAAAATCGGCTTATTTTTACCTCTTAAAACCTTAGCTACTTCAGAAGCTAAGCGGCCTAATGTATATCCGGTAGCGTCAACTACGTACCATTTTCTCTCAATTGTTGCTGGACTAGCCATAAAACTCTTCATTGGTTGACCTCCTGTTAAATTCGCTCAAAATATCTGAAACATTTATCGCAAAATGCCTGTTCCGGGGCTTTGGTCAAGCATTTTCTCGCAACGTCACAGTTATACATTATATAATACTCCATCCAGCCTGTCAACCCATTTTTCTGGAAAAATCCTTTTATTTCAAGGGATTTTCAAGGCTCTTTGAAGTTTTTTTGAAGTTTTAATTAAATTTCTTATTCCCCTTCTTCATTCTGCCAGGAATCTCTGGCTCTGAAAAAAGAAATTTCCTCTCCGGATATCCGAAAACCGCAGGACTGGTACAAAGCGATGGCGGGCTGATTGCTGCTTGCCGCCATTAGTTCCAGATGGGAAGCATGGCAATATGCTGCCATTTCTTCTATGGCGCTTATGGCCTGACGTCCCAGTCCATGTCCCTGACGGGATTTTTCAATTCCCAGCATATCAATGAACAATCCCTCTTTCTTTTCTATCAGGACGGCAAATCCGACCCGTTCTTCTCCTTTCATCAGCCAGAAAAACCGGCTTCCCTCTGCCTCTTCGTTTTTGATGTCTGCTTCATCATAGGTTGCAGAACCGGAAAGTTCAAAAAAGCAGGCATGATACATGGAAATCCACTGTGGCCAGTCTGACTGTTTCAAAGGAACCAGCTGCAGTTCTGGCAGTTCTGACCGTTTTGACAGTTCTGATATTTTTCCATTATCCGTTTTCGGACTCAAATCCTTTTCCATCTGAAGGAGCTGATAGCCTTCTTCCAGACAATAATAGCCGTATTTCTGTCCTGGTTTCAGACGTTCTTTTCCCTTTTCTTTATCTGCAACAAAAATTTCCCTGGCGCCATTCCGGTAGCACTGGTGAACCAGACGGGTTACTGTCCGTTCAAAGTCCTGTTCCCTGCACCGGTCAATGATCACATACCCTTTTTTCTTTTCCGGTATCTCCCGCTGGATCATCCGGTACTTCCAGTCTTTATTTTCGATGGATATTTCCGGACACAAGGTTTTCTCGTATTCCAGGCTCACTAATGTCAATCCCTTGGCCGGAGCTGTGCCGCCTGCTGCCTGACGGTCCCTGGCGTCCAGGATTTCTTCCACATGTTCCGGCGGGTACATTCCCATTCCTACTTTTAAAAGGGTTCCCGCAATAATCCGAACCATATTATAGAGAAATCCACTTCCGCTGATCCGCATGGTAATCAGCCCTTCTTCATTTTTTTCCAAAGTAAGGCTGTAAATGGTCCGGACAGTTTCCTCTGCCTGCGTCCGTACCGTACAGAAGCTTTTAAAATCGTGTTCTCCCACTAGATAAGACGCTGCCTGCCGCATCTTTTCCAAATCTAATGAAAAATAGCAAAAATGAGCATATAAACGGCCAATCGGCATATCGATTTTTTGATTTAAAATCTTATATTCATAGGTTTTCACGCAGTTCTGCTTGCGCGGATGCCAGTCCAAAGGCACTTCTTCAGAAGACTGGACCCGGATGTCTTCCGGAAGCCGCTGATTTAAGGCAAAGCAGAGTTTCTCCGCCGGAATCCGGCTCTCTGTATCAAAAACAGCTACATTACCTTTTGCGTGAACCCCGGAATCCGTCCTGCTTGCCCCTATAACAGCAATGGGCTCTCTCAGCAAATCTGACAGAGCCTTATTCAATACCTCTTCAATTGTGATTCCATTTGGCTGGAACTGCCAGCCGCAGTAGTTGGTGCCATCGTAGGCCACCACCAGTTTTACACGTTTCATACTGCCATCCTCAATATTAATACCAGCGCTGTATAAGCTGCAAATACTGCATATGCAATCCTATCCCTGCGGGCATACATTAATGGTTTCATCTTGGTCCGGCCCTCTCCGCCCCGGTAGCAGCGGGCCTCCATGGCCATAGCCAGATCCGTTGCCCTGCGGAATGCAGAAATAAACAGCGGTACCAAAAGCGGCACCATGGCTTTGGCCTTCTGGATCAGATTTCCGCTTTCAAAATCAGCGCCTCTTGCCATCTGTGCTTTCATAATTTTATCCGTCTCTTCTACTAAAATTGGAATAAAACGAAGAGCAATAGACATCATCATGGATATCTCATGGACCGGCACATGGAACCGTTTTAAAAATCCCAATCCCTTTTCCATACCATCTGTCAGTTCATTGGGTGTCGTGGTTAATGTCATCAGGGAAGAACCGATTACCAGATAAATCAGACGGACTGCCATAAATACTGCCGTCTCTACACCCTCTCTGGTAATTTTTAAAAATCCCAGCCGGAACAGGACTTCTCCATCTGTCAGGAATAAGTTAAAACTGACACTAATTAACAACAATACTACAATTGCTTTTAATCCCCGGACAATAAACCGGAACGGAACCTTTGTCAGCCAGATGGTTCCGGCCAAAGCTGCTGTTGCCAGCAAATATCCCCAGATATTATTGGATAAAAACAGGGTGATAATAAACACCATTGTTCCTGCCAGCTTGGTTCTGGGATCCAGCCGGTGGACAATGGAATCCGTTGGGTAATATTGTCCTATGGTAATATCTCTAATCATGTTATCTCCTAATACGCTCTTAATCCAAAAGAGCCAAAATCGCTTTGCGCGCTTCTTCTACAGTCGTAATCTCATCATCAATGTCCACGCCATGTTTTCTCAAATCCTGTACAATATACGTAATCTGGGGGGCTGCCAGTCCCATGGTCTCCAATTCCTGGTAATGCTTAAATACTTCCTTTGGAGTTCCGTCAAACACTTTTTCCCCATGGTTCATTACCATCAGCCGATCTGCATATCTGGCAATGTCTTCCATGCTGTGGGAAACCAGAATAATGGTCATTGCCTTTTCTTTATGAAGGGCGGCAATCTGATCTAAAATCTCGTCTCTGCCCTTGGGATCAAGACCGGCTGTCGGTTCGTCTAATATCAGCACTTCCGGCTCCATGGCCAATACGCCTGCAATAGCAACCCGGCGTTTCTGGCCGCCGGACAATTCGAAGGGGGACTGGGTATAGAAACTCTCATCCAAACCGACTGCCTTCAATGCCCTCTTTGCCCTGTCTTCTATCTCTTCCTTTGGCAGTCCCTGATTTTTAGGCCCAAAACACACATCGGAAAATACATCCACTTCAAATAACTGGTGTTCCGGATACTGGAATACCAGACCCACTTTGCTGCGAAGTTCCCGCATATTGTAGCCTTGTGCGTAAATATTTTCTCCATTGTAGTACAATTCGCCGCTGGTTGCTTTTAAAAGTCCGTTCAAATGCTGGATCAGAGTGGATTTTCCGGATCCGGTATGACCGATAAGACCAATAAACTGGCCATCCGGTATTTCAAAATTTACGTTTTTTAAAGCGTACTGCTCAAATGCAGTTCCCTGACCATAAATATAATTCAAATTTACTGCTTTAATTCCCATGCTGTAGTCACCTGTAACATCCTATTTGTAAAATCCTGTCTATAAAGTTACCTTATCCGGATATTTTTCTGCAAACAGCGGAAGAAGAACCTCTATAAATTCCCTGCGGGTCAAAATCCCATCCGGAACCGGAAGCCCCGCCTTTTTCAGTTCGTAGGCCAGTTCCGTAACCTGAGGCACATCCAGACGGTAACGCTTCAGTTCTTCTACTCTGGAAAAAATCTCTCTGGGAGTTCCATCCATGACAATTTTTCCGTCATCCATGACAATTACCCTGTCTGCGTGAATTACTTCTTCCATATAGTGAGTAATCAGAAGAACCGTTACTCCCTCTTTTTTGTTTAAGTCCCTTACCGTGCGGATAACTTCACTGCGGCCGTTGGGGTCTAACATGGCGGTCGGCTCGTCCAGCACAATACACTGAGGACGCATAGCCATTACTCCCGCAATGGCAACTCTCTGCTTCTGGCCGCCGGACAGCTTATTTGGAGACTGCTTCCGGTAGGCAGTCATGCCTACTGCTTCCAGACTATCGTCTACCCGCTTCCAGATTTCATCCGTAGGCACACCGATATTTTCCGGCCCGAATCCTACATCTTCTTCTACAATATTTCCAATAATCTGATTATCCGGATTCTGGAAAACCATTCCTGTTTTTTTGCGGATTTCCCAGATTTTGTCCTCATCCTGGGTATTCATATCGGAAATCCAGAGAGTGCCGTCTGTCGGCATCAGCAGGGCGTTTACCTGCTTTGCAAACGTGGATTTTCCAGAGCCATTGTGACCCAGAATCGCTACAAAATCTCCTTTTTCAATGTCCAGACTTAAATCGTCAATCGCCCGGTTAACCTCTTCTTCATTTTCTTCTTCATCTCGTTTTATATAATCAAAAAAGACGTGCGCCGCCTTGATAATTCCCATATCTGTCCTTTCCCATACAGCGAACCATTTCCCTCTTGTTACATTGTTTCATTTTATTAGATAATCTTACAGTAGTCAAGTGCCATCCTTTTTTATTTCCATTGTCCATTCTGATCCACCGGGTACTGGCCGTCAATCACCGTATTTACCGCCATACTTCCATCCTCATACAGATAATACCAGATTCCGGGCGTCCCTTGAATCCAGCCTGTCTGCATTCTGCCATCTTCTCCAAGGAAATACCAGTTTCCGTCTGCCTCCTGCCAGCCTGTCTTCATCTTGCCATCCTGTCCCAGATAATACCACTCGTTTTCAATCTGCTGCCAGCCCGTTGTTTTATAGCCATTGGAATCAAAATAATACCAGTTTCCATCTATCTTTTCCCACTGTGCAGACGGAGAACTGCCATCCCCACGCAGATAGGTTTCGCCGTCCGGATAGGTTTTCCATTCTCCGTCTGTCTGGCCTAAATCTTCCAGGATAATGTTTTCTGACTCTGCGTATTCCCCGCTTAACAGATAATACCGGTCAGCATCCGTTTCTCCAATGGCTCTGACACGGTAAGAATACTCGGCTTCCTCAGTCATATATTCAGACAGGTCGGCTGAATTGGACGTTACCGTCAGGGTTTTCACAATATCGCCGTTTTGGAGAAGCTGAAGCTGATAGGCTGTCGCAAACGGAACTTTTTTCCATACTGCCGTACAATTCCTGGTGCTGCTCCAGCCTGCCTGTTCGGTCTCCCCCAGCTGCGCTCTTGGAATATAGGTCAGACGGACTTTCAGCGTGTGTTCATCGGTCCTGGAGGAACTGGAATAATTGGCTCCGGATACTCTGCAGCTTCCTGCATCATAAGAGTTTTTAAAGCTGTCTTCCGTTTCTAAGGTCAAAGTCGCCGTTACTTTTGAACCGGCTTTCCACCGTTTTGTGTCTTTTGACCACTGAATATCCACAATTTCACAATCCCCGCTGTTTACTGTTATCTCCGGCTCCTGCAGGTCTTCCCCTGTGTTGATTACGTCTTCTACTTCTATGGAAATCCGGGATACACTGGCATATGCAGGTATTGATAAGGATGCCGCCGCCATAATTCCTAACAATACACCTGTCGTCTTTCTGAACTTTTTCATTTTCCTACCTCTTCTCTTTTCATAGATTTCACAGATAGTTCATTTTACAATAAGAATATGTTTTTTTTATGAAATTTCCCGGATTATCCCAAAAAGAGGACTGCCATAAAAGGCAGTCCCCTCGCAATCAGACTCTGTTTATTCAATTTTTAACGCGTCATGCTCTCCCTGTGCCAAATGCCCTGGGCATCTACTGGGAATCCGTCAATAACGGTATTGACTGCTTTTTCACCGCTGCCTGGATAGAAGTAATACCACTGGCCTCCTACCTGATTCCAGCCTTCTGCCATAACGCCATTGGCATTTACATAATAAGTTTTGCCATTGATCTGAATCCAGGAATTGGTGCACATTGCGCCTTCCGGACCACCCTGGTTTGGATTTAAGTAGTACCATGCATTGCCTTCCCGAAGCCAGCCTACCTGCATTGCGCCGTAAGGCCCGCCTTCATTTGGGCTTAAATAGTACCAGATATTGTTGACTTTCTGCCAGCCAGTCAGCATAAGTCCATTGGAATCAAACAGATACCATTTACCGTCTACACTGAGCCAGCCGTTTCTGTGGTAAGAGCCGTCCGGATAACGGAAGGTCCAGTAACCATTGCTGAGCTGCCAGCCTACATTGGTAATACCGCCGGAATTGGTCTTTCCGTCTTCCATGTCCTGGCCGCTGCCGTCCGATACCTCGTCGGAGTCTAAATACAGTTCATCAGATGTCGTCCATCCGCTCTTCTTGCCATAATCCTCTTCTCTGCTGGTAGACGGAACAGTACGCACTTTAAAGGTATAAGTTCCCCTTTTTGTCATATATGGATATAAGTTTGCGGAAGTTTTCTTGTAGTTTTCTAATTTCTTGACCAGACTGCCGCCCCGATATAAGTAAACGTCATATGCTCCAGAGGATGCATACCGCTCTTCTGGCGCTTCCCATCTGGCCTGGCCTCTGGAACCATCCCAGTAAGCGTCTGCCGGAGGATCGAATTCTCCCTTAACCGGTCTTGCGTTTACCGTTACCACCATATGACCGCCATTGGTCTTGGCGCTGACAAAGTCTGCTCCGCTTACGGATACGTTATTGGAACTATAGCTGCTGCGGAAGTAATAGTCATCAACGGCTTCCAGATAAATCTTCAGCTTTGGCGTTTCCCCAATCTTTAAGGTTTTATCTGTGGAAGTAGACCACTGCACATCCACTACATCATACTTGGACGAATTCGTATATACGTAGTTCGTGTCTCCGTTGTTGCCAACACCCATCTCCGGCAGCGTACTTCCTGCCTCCAGATTGGTCTTAACGTGTACTCCGAAACTGCTTATAACTGTCCTGGCCCAAACTGTGGGAGCCAGCACCGCTGAAAATAGTGATACTAACACTATTGTTTGAATAAGTTTTCGTAATTTGCTCATATCCCCGCCTCCTTTATCTGTCTTTATTATAAGGCTTTTCAGGGCGCATCGTCAACTTACAATATTCTGACATTTTTCTGTCAACCCTGTTTTATGTGCGGAAATTTTTGGTAATATCATACAAAACCCATCTATCAAAACAGGCCACCGCAAATGCGGTGACCCGTTATATTGTCATATTGAATTATACTAACTCAAGAAGAACTTCCATAGCTGCATCGCCCTTACGCTGACCAATCTTAACGATTCTGGTGTAACCACCGTTGCGGGAGGTGTACTTTGGAGCGATCTCGTCGAATAACTTTGCAGTTAAATCAACAGACTTGGTGTTTTTCTTTCTGCCGGCTGCCTGAGTCGGAACCTCAGTTACTCCGTAAAGAACCTTTAACATCTGTCTTCTAGCATGTAATCTGGAAGGCATATCTTTCTTGATTTCCTTCTCAATTTCATCGTATACGGTAACTTTCTTGCCGTCTACTACTTCTTTCACTCTCTTGCCGTCTTTGTCCTTGCGGGCAACCTTAGCGGTAACCTTAACGGTCTCAAAGTTGTCTTTTTCTCTAACAGCCATAGCAATCAGACCTTCTGCAACCTTGCGGATTTCCTTAGCTCTAGCCTCGGTGGTTCTGATTTTGCCATTGTAGATAAGAGCGGTAACCTGATTGCGGATCAGGGCCTTTCTCTGGTCAGAAGTTCTGCCTAACTTTCTATACTTTGCCATGATAATTTTTCCTCCATTTGTGGAACACGCTGCCACGCTTCTTCGGTCTTACTGACAGTGTGCTTTTGATCCATAAATTAGTTCTGTCCAGGCGGAGAAATATAAACTGCTTTGTTTATTATTCGTCGCTTGGGTTGAGCTGAAGTCCCAGCTCTTTTAACTTAGCCAATACTTCCTCTAAGGACTTACGGCCAAGGTTACGAACCTTCATCATATCCTCAGAA
>CAJMQQ010000079.1 GCA_905215625.1 uncultured bacterium | reverse complement strand
TATGTATTTGCTACAAAAGATGTGTCAGATACCGATACCTGCAAAAATCTGTTGGAAACATTCTTAATGGAAATTTTTAAAACCGATGATTTATATCAGATTATGGCTAACAGCGAGATGTTAGATTCTCTAAATGAGCAGATTGCCATGATGTCTGCCATGTTAGGCGGCATTGCAGGGATTTCCCTGTTAGTAGCAGGCGTCGGAGTCATGAACATTATGCTGGTTTCCGTAACCGAGCGTACCAGGGAGATCGGCATCCGCAAATCCCTTGGAGCAAAAAAGAGAGTTATTATGCAGCAGTTTGTCATTGAAGCGGCAGTGACCAGCTCCATTGGCGGCCTGATTGGAATCTTAATCGGAGCTGTCGCCACCAAACTGGTAGGGCAGGCCATGGGAATTTCTGCCAGTCCTACATTGGGAGCAGTAGCAATTTCCTTTGGAGTGTCTGTGGGAATCGGCTTGCTTTTTGGCTATATGCCCGCCAGCAGAGCGGCAAAATTAAACCCCATTGACGCGTTAAGAAGTGAATAAGAGTCAGGCCTTTCAGCCCCGTCCATCCAGGCGGGGCTTCTTGCGGATTATTTCTAAGTGTGTTATACTACGGGAAACGCAGATGCGTGAAAGATAGGTGGTAGGAATGCGAATTGGAAAGAAAACCTCGAAAAAAGAGAAAAAAGCAATGACCGTTTCTCTTTATGGGAATCTGTTTTTTGTCATCCTGGAATTGATTATGGCGGTTGTAACCGGATCCCAGGCAGTTCTTCTGGATGCGGTGTATGATGGAATTGAGTTTTTCATGCTGCTTCCTTCCGTTTTTTTAATTCCTTTGCTATATAAGCCAAGCAATGAAAAGTATCCCTTTGGCCATATGCAGATGGAAACCTTCTTTTTAGTCATTAAGGGCATTACCATGACGGCAGTCACGGTAGGCCTGATTTCTAATAGTATTCACATCCTGCTCCATGGTGGAAGGACGGTAGAGTTTGAAACCGTTGCCTGGTTTGAACTGTCGGCTTGTATTCTGGGCATTGCAGTGACCCTGTATCTGAGGCAGAAAAATAAAAACATGAATTCCCCCATTGTAACGGTTGAAATGGAAGGGTGGAAAATCGACAGCATTATTTCGCTGGGAATGACCGCAGCGTTTCTCCTGCCTTACATCGTGCCATTTGCCTGGTTTTCAAAGCTTACGCCATATCTGGACTCTATTTTTACCATTATGTTATCGATGATTATGCTTCCAGTTCCCATAAAGACGGTTATTACCGGAATCAGGGATTTGCTGCTGATTTCCCCGGAGAAAGAAACGGTTCAGGAAATTAAGGACATTGTAGAACCCATTATCAGGGAAAGTAATTGTTCGGAACTTTCTTATGAGATTGTGCGGACCGGCAGAAAGCTGTGGATCAGCGCGTATATTACATTGGACAAAGATGAACTTTCCCTCCGCAGGTTTAAGTGGCTTCAAAACCGGTGTATTGTAGCCCTGGCAGAGAAGTACTCGGATTTTTATTTTGAACTGCTTCCGGAAATTGAATTTAATCTCGACGAAGTGAAAGAGCTTGCGTCCACTACATACAGAGGAGAAGAAAAACATGAAGGTAATTGATATGCATTGCGATACCATTGGGGAGATTTACCGCAGAAGATGTTCGGGAGAAGAAATTGGACTGGCGTCCAGTCCGCTTCAGATTGATCTGGAGAAGCTGAAAGCAGGAAATTACGGACTCCAGAATTTCGGGTTATTTACGTATTTAAAAGAGACAGACCGTCCTACGGAATTTGCAATGGAAATGTTGGACACCTTTTATACGGAAATGGAAGCGAATCAGGATAAGATTTCCATTGTTACGACCTGGAAAGAAATTGAGGACAACTGGAACCATGACCGTCTGTCGGCTCTTTTGACGATAGAAGAGGGAGCTGTGTGCAGAGGAAGTTTGAAGATTCTGCGGGACTTTTACCGGTTAGGCGTCCGGATGATGACGTTAACCTGGAATTTTGAAAACGAATTGGCGTTTCCCAACAGAGTGATCTGGGAAGGCCCTATGGCGGGAACCGTAGTTCCAGAAACGGAAAAAGGCCTTACAGAAACCGGGATTGCCTTTGTAGAAGAGATGGATCGGATTGGAATGATCCTGGACATTTCCCATTTAGGAGACGCAGGGATTTATGATGTCTTCCGATACAGCAAAAAGCCGTTTGTAGCCAGCCATTCCAATGCCAGGGCGGTTGCATCCCATCCCAGAAACTTAACAGACGATATGATCCGCAAGCTGTCGGAACGGGGCGGCGTGATGGGAATTAATTTTGGCGGCGTTTTTTTACGGGATTTTTCCAATGAGAACGATGCGTGCAGCAGGATAGACGATATGATTCGCCATATGAAGCATATCAGACAGGTGGGAGGAATCCAGTGTATTGGAATTGGTACAGATTTTGACGGTGTGGGAGGAACCATGGAAATTGAATCGGCGGCGTCTATGCAAAAATTAGCGGAGGCAATGGAAAAAGCCGGATTTACGGCTTCGGAAATAGAAGATGTATTTTATAGGAATGTTCTGCGGGTATATCGGGAACGCTTATAGAAGAAGATTATTTTACATAGATTTTACATTTGCTACCAAAAGACTTTACAAAGCTCTGCTAAAGTAAAAATTACAATGGCAGAGAACGTCTACGCTTTGTCATAATACATGGGAAAAATTGGAGGAAAGTATGAACATCGAAGCGATTGGAGTATTATTTCAGTTCATCGGCGGTCTGGGTATGTTCTTGTATGGAATGAATCAGATGGCAGATGGTCTGCAGAAATCGGCAGGTCACAGAATGCAGAAACTGTTGGGAGTGCTGACGTCTAACCGACTGATGGGAGTATTGTTAGGCGCTGGTATTACAGCGATTATCCAGAGTTCTTCGGCAACTACGGTTATGATTGTCGGTTTTGTAAACGCGGGACTGATGAATCTGACCCAAGCAGTGGGTGTTATCATGGGCGCCAACATCGGTACTACCGTAACCAGCTGGATTGTATCCATGAGCGAATGGGGTGAGATGTTAAAACCGGAATTCTTTGCGCCAGTGTTAGTAGGTATCGGCGCTGCAGTGATTATGTTTGCAAAGGATTCCAAAAAGAAAGAAATTGGAGAAATTCTGATTGGCTTTGGTCTTTTATTTATCGGTCTCAGCTTTATGTCTTCCTCCATTGAACCATATCGGGATGCTCCGGTATTTGCCAATATTTTTGCTGTCTTAGGAAAGAATCCGATTCTTGGTATTTTAGCAGGCGCCCTGGTAACCGCCATTATCCAGAGTTCGTCTGCATCTGTTGGTATTTTACAGACCCTGGCTTTAAATGGGGTAGTAAACTGGCAGTCTGCTATCTTTATTACGTTAGGTCAGAATATCGGTACCTGTATCACCGCGATTTTATCCAGTGTGGGCGCACACCGCACCGCAAAGCGGGCCGCTGCCATCCATCTGTCCTTTAATGTGGTAGGAGCTGCGATTTTTGGTATTCTTATGACCATTGTATTTGCAATGAATCCGGAACTGGCTGCTTCTTCTATCAGCAGTGTGGAAATTTCTATTTTCCATACCGTATTTAACGTAACCAATACCATTATTCTGTTCCCGTTTGCAGGCGTTCTGGTAAAACTGTCCGGACTGATGCTGGGCGAGAAAAAGAGTTCTGGTACTGAAGCAGCTCCCGACGATCAGATGTCCCGTCACCTGGACAACCGTCTGTTAGAGACTCCTTCTTTAGCAATCGAGCAGGTTCAGAACGAAGTCATTTCCATGGGAGAAATGGCTGTTAAAAACCTGGAACTGGCTGGAAAAGCTCTTTTAACCGGAGAAGAAGAGAGCACCAAGGCAGTTTTCGAAAACGAAGTAATGATTAACCGGATGCAGAAGCTTCTGGCCGGATACCTGGTTGGCATCAGCAACGGATCTTTAAACGAAGAGCAGCATCTGGTGGTAAAAAATCTGTTCTACAGCATCAACGATATTGAACGTATCGGCGACCATTGTGAGAACTTAGCAGAGCTGGCAGAAGAAAAGAAAAACAGCGAGCTGATCTTCTCTCCTGACGCAGTCCAGGAAATGGAAACACTGATTGATACGGTAAAGGAAGCCGTAACCTGTGCAATCGGTGCCAGAAAGAACCACGATATGACCTTAGTCCGCCAGGCGCTGCGCAAAGAGGAAGAAGTCGACAGCCAGGAAGAGGATTTAAGAGAAAATCATATGAAGCGTCTTGCAGATATGCAGTGCAACTTTGAAAACGGCATTGTATTCTTAGATGCAGTAAGCAACCTGGAGAGAATCTCCGACCATGCAGTAAATATTGCTGGTTATGTGAAGGAGGAAGCAGCATGGAACGGATCTATGTCATAGAAGACGATGAGAACATCCGTAACTTGTTAAAAGTAGCCCTGGAAGGCTTTGGCTATGAGGCAGAGTGTTTTGAGACAGCAGAAGAAGGTTTAAAGCGGATAGAGGAACTTCCACCGGATCTGGCTATTTTCGACTGGATGCTGCCTGGGATGGATGGCGTAACCGCCATCCGGAAAATCCGCAAAAGAGAGGAGACGGCTCATATTCCGGTTATTCTGCTGACCGCCAAGGAGCGGGAGATGGATAAGGTGACTGGCCTGGACAGCGGCGCAGACGATTACATGGTAAAACCGTTTGGCGTGCTAGAGTTAGCCGCCCGGATCAGGGGACTGCTGCGCCGCAGCGGAAAGCAGGACAACGACCAGCAGGAGATTGGAAAACTGCTGATTAAGCGGGCTGTCAGGGAAGTGTATTTTGACGGTCATTTCGTCAAGCTGACCTTAAAGGAATTTGAACTTTTATGGTACTTGTGCATGAACCGGAACCGGGTAGTAACCAGGGAAGAACTTCTGGATCATGTATGGGGTTATGAATATGCAGGAGAGACCAGAACCCTGGATATGCACGTCAGAACCCTGCGTCAGAAACTGGGAGAAGAAGGGGCTTCCTATGTGGCTACCGTCCGCGGAGTCGGCTACCGTCTGATCGAACCTCAGGAGGAACGAGAGGGATAATCATGCAGAAGACCATTCTGAGAAAGTTTATCAAGGTGCTGGTGCTGGCTCTGCTGTTAAACAGCGCGATTTTTTACGTTGCCTGCAGTACGGTCCTTCAAAAGACCTTTACAGAAAATATGCTGTATACTCTGGAAACCATTGACAGTTTTCTGGATTATTCCAAAGACTTAGAAAGCCAGATTGAAAAAATGGATTCCGTTTTCGGGCAGAACGACAGCCGGATTACCGTGGTTTCCAAAGATGGAACCGTTCTTTTGGATACGGCAGAACAGGGCGAAGCCGATATGGAAAACCATTCGGGAAGGCCAGAGATCCAGTCGGCTATAAAGACCGGATCCGGTTTTGCAGAGCGGAGATCCCTGACCATGCGCCAGTATATGATTTATACTGCCTATTACTCCAAAAAAGGAGATGTGGTTCTAAGACTTTCTGCGCCTTATTCCGGCCTGAAGGAATTTTTGCCCATGCTTTTGCCGGCTGCCTGGCTTAGCTTTGCCGCTGCTATTATTGCTTCCTGTCTGACCACGGAGCATTTTGTGTCTTCAGTGACCAGGCCGCTGCGGGAAATTGCCAGCGAGATGGAAAAGCTAAAGGGAAACGGAGAAGAGTTTCATTTTGAGCCTTGTGAATATCCGGAAATCAACATCATCGGAAGTACGACCCAGACTATGAGCAACAATGTCAGGGAGTATTTAAAGCAGTTAAACCAACAGAGGGAAATCCGGGAAGAGTTTTTCAGCAATGCATCTCATGAGTTAAAAACCCCGATTACGTCCATTCAGGGATATGCAGAGCTTTTGGACAATGGGATTGTGCAGGACGAGGCCATGCGGCAGGATTTCATCCGCAGAATCCGCAGGGAAGCGGTCAATATGAGCAGTCTGATCAACGATATTTTAATGATTTCCAGACTGGAATCCAATAAGGCAGTGTTAAATTATTCCAATGTGGATCTGGCGGCAGTGGCACAAGAGTCTGTGGAAGGACTTCAGCCTGTTATGGCCCAGAACCAGGTATACGTCCACCAGGACTGCGATTCGGTAGTATTGTGGGCAGATGAAAAACAGATGCGGGAACTGCTTGGCAATCTGATTGGAAATGCTGTAAAATACAACCGTCAGGGAGGACAGGTCTGGATTACCATTAAGGAAGACAAAGAAAAAAAATTGGCGGTCATCCAGGTAAAGGACAATGGAACTGGAATCCCAAAGGAATCCCTTCCAAGAATTTTCGAACGGTTTTATAGGGTGGAAAAAGGACGAAGCAAGCGGGCAGGAGGAACCGGACTTGGCCTTTCCATTGTAAAACACATTGTTACTTATTATAAAGGAACCATAGAGGTAAAATCCCAGGTAGATTACGGCACTACTTTTACGGTTCAGCTGCCAGTAACAGGCAGATAACAAAAAAGGTATTTTCATTTTTATTTCTCTGTGGTATACTTAGCATCAGTTTGGTAACTACGGACGCCAGAGCAAGACAGAGAAAAGGAATGAGGATATGTTAGATAATAGAGATTATATCAGCCGGCTCAATAAGGCAAGACGGCGGCGCAACCGGAGATTTGATGTTTCCCATCTGATCATTGGACTGATTGTGCTTGCTGTGATTGCGCTTCTTGTTGGAGCCGGTCTTTTTATTGCCCAAAAGAGAGAACCTGCTTCTTCTGACAGCCCGAAGGCCATGCAGGAAGAGCAGGCAGCAGAAGAAAGTTCCGCGGAAGAGATTACCATTTCTCCGGAAGAAGCTGCAGAAGCCAAGCGGCTGGAAGAAGCAGAAAAGGTAGTTGGCGCTTACCAGAATCTGGGAATTGTCCAGGTATCCGGTTATTTAAACATCAGAGAAACCCCTGGACAGGATGGTAAGATTATCGGAAAGCTGGAAGGAGACAGTGCCTGCGAGATTTTGGCGACAGAAGGAGATTGGTACCAGATTAGTTCCGGCGGTCTGACCGGTTATATTAGCAGCGCCTATGTGCTGACTGGAGAGGAAGCAAAGGAAAAGGCTTTGGGACTGGTGAAAAAAATGGCTCTGATTACTGGAGACAGCGTTAATATCCGTCAGGATCCGGTCATTGATCCAGCTAATGTAGTGGGAGCGGCAATTAAAGATGAGCGTTATCTGGTAGAAGAAGAACTGGACGGCTGGGTGAAAGTTCCGGAAGGATATATTTCATCAGATTATGCCCAGGTTCAGTATATGTTAAATGAGGCTCAGAAGCTGGATCTTCAGGCTATGGCTATTAACCAGTACAACAACCTGGTGATTTCCAAGGTAGATACCTATTTAAACGTCCGGGAAGAACCTAGTCAAAACGGCAAGATCATCGGTAAGATGACCAGTAAGGCAGCCGGCGAGATTTTGGATGATTCGGTGGAAGGATGGTATAAGATTAAATCCGGCAAGATTACCGGTTACATTTCTTCCGATCCCCAGTATACGGCAACGGGACAGGAAGCAAAGGATATTGCCACCGGTACGGCCACATTAATGGCAATCGTAAATACCGATATGTTAAACGTCCGAACCGAACCGTCTACAGACGCTTCTATTTGGACCCAGATTTCAAAAGAAGAGAGGTATCCGGTACTGAACCAGTTAGACGGCTGGGTGGAGATTGAGCTGGATGCCGGAGACGAAGAAGAAAGCGTGGATAAAGCGTACGTCTCTACAAGAGACAATAATGTAGAAGTACGTTACGCACTGAATGAGGCGATTAAGTTCTCACCGTTAGAGGAAGCGGCCAACGCGTCTGCATCCCTGCGCAACCAGATTGTCAACTATGCCCTTCAGTTTGTCGGCAACCCATATGTATGGGGAGGTACCAGCCTGACAAGGGGTGCGGACTGCTCCGGATTCACGATGAAGGTCTATGAACACTTTGGAATTTCCCTGCCGCATTATTCCGGCTCCCAGGCCCAGATGGGCAAAGCGGTAAGCTCCAGTGAAATGCGGCCGGCAGATTTGATTTTCTATACAGACAGCAGAGGAAAAGTCAACCATGTAGCAATGTATATTGGAAATGGACAGATTGTCCATGCGGCCAGCAGGCGAAGCGGCATTAAGATTTCCACCTGGAATTACCGCAAGCCCAAGACCATCCGGAATATGCTTGGCGATTAACATCAAAAGGAGGGACTTGTATGAAAAACAACTATCTCGCGCAATTTTTTGGAAAATCCCAGAACTATACGGATATTCCCAACCAGCTTTTTACGGAGTACAACGTAAAAAAAGGACTTCGGAATGAAGACGGAACCGGCGTCTGCATCGGTCTTACCAAGATTTCCGACGTAGTAGGTTACACACAGGAAGAAGGCAAAAAGGCAGACGCTCCCGGCGATTTGTATTACAGAGGATACAGCATAAGGGATCTGGTGGCCAATAAACGTCCAACTCATGGATATGAAGAAGTCTGCTTTTTGCTGCTGTTCGGCTACCTTCCGAAAAAGGAAGAACTGGCTCGGTTCTGCGAAGCATTAAAAGAGATGTACGAGCTTCCTTATGAATTTTTAGAGACCAATATTCTCAGGACGCCGGCTAAAAATCTGATGAATAAAATCCAGCAGGCAGTTCTGGCATTATACAATTACGACGATGAGCCAGATGATATTGATGAGTACAAGACCCTGATCAAAGGCGTCAATTTAATCGCCAAGATGCCGTCTATTATCTGCTACGAATATATGAGCAAAGAGCACTACTTTAACCGGAAGAGTCTGGTGCTTCATTACCCGATAAAGGAGTATTCTATTGCGGAAAACTTTTTATATATGCTTCGGGAAGACAAGACTTTTACCAGGCAGGAAGCCAATCTGCTGGATGTGCTGCTGATGATTCATGCCGATCACGGCGGAGGAAATAACTCTACCTTTACCAATGTGGTAATTTCCTCTACCAATACGGATATCTATTCGACCATCTGC
>CAJMQQ010000078.1 GCA_905215625.1 uncultured bacterium | reverse complement strand
ATCGTTAAAGGGACCCCGACATGGCGGAGCCAATTTAAAGGTTTCCGAGATGATGGATGAAGTCATTGCCCTGACCGGTTATACCACAGACAAAGCGGCGATAAAATCTGTCATCCGGAAAATTACCGGAAAAGAGCTGTATGACAGAAGCGGTCTGGTTTACGGATTTGGCCATGCGGTTTATACGATTTCTGATCCAAGAGCAGAGCTTTTACGGGGCGTCTGCGAGGAAGTGGCAAAAGAGCAGGGCAAGATGAAAGAGTTTTACTTCTACCGCCTGTTTGAACAGTGTGTAAAAGAAGTGATTATGGAAGACAAGCATAAGGTCATCCCTACCAATGTGGATTATTACAGCGGATTTGCTTATGATATGCTCCGGATTCCAAGAGAACTGTATACGCCGTTATTTGTAACCAGCCGTCTGGTCGGCTGGATTGCCCACAACATCGAAAATAAGCTTTACGATGGTAAGATTATGCGTCCGGCAACCAGATATGTAGGAGAAAATGTGGCTTACAAGTCAGTAGAAGAACGGTAAATAGATGTTTGCTGTTTCAGAAGGGAGTCAGGACATGAGGCGGATCATTGGAATTACCGGCGGAGTCGGATCTGGGAAAAGCCGGGTTTTAGAACTGCTGGAACAGGAATTTCATGCAAAGGTAATTCTGGCTGACCAGGTGGCCCACGATTTGATGGAGCCAGGAAAAGAAGGATATCAGCAGGTTGTGAAAGCCCTGGGAACCGGATTTTTAAAACCAGACGGCCAGATTGACAGGACGAGGCTGGCAGATCTGATTTTCCACGACCAGAATGCCTTACAGACCATGAACCAGATTATCCATCCCATGACCTGGGCGGCCATCCGCAAGATGGCGGCTTCGGCCAGGGAAACTCTGGTGATTGTAGAGTCAGCTCTTATGGGAGAGGAACAAAGAGCCGAATACGGAGAAATCTGGTACGTTTTTACAGAACCGGAAATACGGATACAGCGGCTGATGGAGAGCAGGGGATATTCCAGGGAAAAATGCCTGGATGTGATTGCCAGCCAGAAAAAGGAAGAAGAATTCCGGGCCATCAGCGACCGGGTCATTGACAATAGCGGCCCATTTGAAGATACGAAAAGGCAGATTGAAGCCATTCTGTCTTTACAGGGATAAAAAAGGAATGAACGAAAAGCCATGAGATTTGTAAGTATAGCAAGCGGAAGCAGCGGAAACTGTATCTATGTAGGTTCCGAAAACAGCCATATTTTAATTGATGCAGGAATCAGCGCCAGGCGGATTGAACAGGGATTAAATGAGATTGGGATTAAGGGAAGCGACCTGGACGGGATTTTTGTGACTCATGAACACTCTGATCACATCAGAGGCCTGGGAGTGCTGGCAAGAAAGTTTGAAAAGCCGATTTACGGAACCAGGGAAACACTGGAAGAGATAGAGCAGGCCACTTCACTGGGAAAATTTGATACCAGTCTTTTGACGCCTGTTTTGCCGGATACAGAGACGGAAACAGGAGATTTGACCATCCGGCCTTTCCGGGTGGATCACGATGCGGCAAATCCGGTGGCTTACCGGATTAAGCAGGGCAGAAAGTCTGTGGCAGTGGCTACGGATATGGGGCACTACGACCAGTATATCATCGATAATCTGCAGAATTTAGACGCCCTTCTGCTGGAGTCCAACCATGATGTGCGGATGCTGGAAACAGGGCCTTACCCCTATTATCTGAAACGGAGAATTTTAGGCGATCATGGCCATTTATCCAATGAAAATGCAGGACGGCTGTTGTGCCAGATCCTCCATGACGGATTAAAGCACATTTTCCTCGGCCATTTAAGCAAGGAAAACAACTATGAAGAACTGGCCTATGAGACCGTCCGTTTAGAAATTACAGAAGGAGAAACTCCTTATAACGCCATGGACTTTTCCATCAGCGTGGCGGGAAGGGACAGAATGTCCGAAATTATCAGTATTTAAAATTATTTATATATAAGCGCAGGACTATGGCTTAGAAGGAGAGAGCATATGAGCAAAGTAATTATTACCGTAGTAGGAAAAGACACTGTAGGAATTATTGCAAGGGTATGTACCTACCTGGCAGAAAATCATGTAAACATCCTGGATATTTCTCAGACCATTGTACAGGAATTTTTTAACATGATGATGATTGTGGATATGCAGAATGCCACTGCATCCTTTGAAGAAGTGGCGGCAGGCTTAGACGCTGTCGGAGAGGAAATGGGAGTTACCATTAAGTGCCAGAGAGAAGAAATCTTCACAAAGATGCACAGAATCTAAATAAGGCGAAAGGCGGAAGACCGATGATTAATATTTACGAAGTAAATGAAACCAATAAAATGATTGAACAGGAGAACCTGGATGTTCGTACCATTACCATGGGTATCAGCCTGTTAGACTGTGCAGACGGCAATCTGGATACCGTCAATGAGAAGATTTATCAGAAAATTACTACCCTGGCAAAAGACCTGGTAGAAACCGGTGAGGCGATTTCCAGGGATTTTGGGATTCCCATTGTCAATAAGCGGATTTCCGTTACTCCCATTGCCCTGGTAGGTGCTTCTTCCTGCAAAACCCCGGAAGACTTTGTAACCATTGCAAAGACCCTGGACAGGGCAGCAAAAGAGGTAGGCGTTAACTTTATCGGCGGCTATTCTGCCCTGGTAAATAAAGGCATGACAACGGCGGACAAGAACCTGATGATGTCCATCCCTCAGGCGCTGGCAGAGACAGAGCGGGTATGCAGTTCCGTCAATGTAGGTTCTACCAAGACCGGACTGGATATGGATGCGGTACAGCTTATGGGCCAGATTGTAAAAAAGACGGCAGAAGCCACAAAGGAAAATGATTCGTTAGGCTGCGCCAAGCTGGTCGTATTCTGCAATGCGCCGGATGATAACCCATTTATGGCAGGCGCGTTCCATGGCGTAACCGAAGCAGACGCGATTATTAACGTAGGCGTCAGCGGCCCAGGCGTTGTAAAAACCGCTCTGGAACAGGCAAGGGGCGAAAACTTTGAAGTGCTGTGCGAAACCATCAAAAAGATTGCCTTTAAGATCACCAGGGTAGGCCAGTTAGTGGCCCAGGAAGCGGCCAGCCGCTTAAATGTGCCGTTTGGCATCATTGACTTATCCTTAGCTCCTACTCCTGCAGTCGGCGACAGCGTTGCAGAGATTTTAGAGGAAATGGGATTAGAGCGGGTAGGTGCTCCTGGCACAACTGCAGCGCTTGCCATGTTAAATGACCAGGTAAAGAAGGGCGGAATTATGGCTTCTTCTTATGTAGGAGGACTTTCCGGCGCATTTATTCCGGTCAGCGAAGACCAGGGAATGATTGACGCTGTTTCCATGGGCGCCCTGACCTTAGAAAAACTGGAAGCTATGACTTGTGTCTGCTCCGTTGGCCTGGATATGATTGCCATTCCTGGAGATACTCCCGATACCACCATTGCAGGTATTATTGCAGACGAGGCAGCCATTGGCATGATCAACCAGAAGACAACCGCAGTCCGCGTGATTCCAGTTATAGGGAAGACCGTGGGCGATACTGTAGAATTTGGCGGTCTTTTAGGCTATGCGCCGGTTATGCCGGTCAACCAGTATTCCTGTGAGAAATTCGTTACCAGAGGCGGACGGATTCCGGCTCCGATTCACAGCTTTAAAAACTAGGAGTATCGTTCGATGAAGATCTATTTGATTCGCCACGGGCGTCAGAGCAGTAAACTGTGCAACGTCAATGTGGATTTGTCAGAAGAAGGTTTCCGCCAGGCAGCCCTGGTGGGAGAGCGTCTGTTTTCGGAAAAAATCCAAGCTGTCTATTCCAGCGATTTGATTCGGGCCGTTCAGACGGCACAGGCGGCCAACCTCTATTGGAACGTGGAGCATATTGTAAGGCCGGGCCTAAGGGAAATCTCCTTTGGAGACATGGAAGGAATGTCTGATGGAGAGATTGCGGTAAAATACCAGGACTTTAAACTTCAAATGGCAAAGATGGAAGAAGACCTTCCTTATCCGGGAGGGGAGTGCGCAGCAGATGTAGTGCGCAGGGCACTTCCGGTTTTTGAAGAACTGGTAAACAGTGGATATGAGCGGGTGGCCGTTGTGACCCATGGCGGCGTTATATACCGACGGACTGAGGGCGGAAATCCTGGAAAACCAGGGATACCGAACCCAGCTTCTGGAGTTTATTGATATGGAGCATACCCCGAAGAATATTCTGATACGGGCTGTGTACCAGGGAAGCAAAAAAGACAATGAACACGAGATAAATGAGATTTTAGAGTTTCTTCACGTAACCCCGACCCTATATCGGGAACTGATGGAAACGGAAAAGTAAGTGATAATCAATTATGAGAGCAGAAGAAAAAACGAATGTAAGAAACAGCATTACCAGAGTTTTTTTTGCAGGACTTCTATTTGCCCTGCAGGTCTACTGGATTGTGCTGGTGGCCATCCGGTTAAACCGGTATTCGACTGCAATCGCAGGAATTACCGGCCTTTTGGCCTTAATCCTGGCTCTGCGGATTAACAGCGGAAGTGAAAATGCCGCCTTTAAAATGCCCTGGATTATTCTGATGCTGGTATTTCCGGTGTTCGGCATCTGTATCTTTTTCCTGTTTGGGCGGAGAGGCGCAACAAAGCGGGACAGAGAACGGTTTGGAGCAGAACATAAACGGTGGATGGAGTGCGTCAGTCAGGATCCACAGATAATGACGTCCCTGGAGCACCAGGATCTTTATGCAGCCAACCAGTTCCGTTACCTTTCCAGACAGGAAGGTTATCCGGTGTTCCAGAATACCAGTGTGAAATTTTATGATTTTGCAGAAAAAGGGATTGAGGATCAGCTGGCAGCGCTGGAACAGGCAGAAACCTATATTTTCATGGAATACCACGCCATAGAAGAAGGCCAGTCCTTTGGCCGGATTATGGAAATTCTGGAGCGAAAGGCCAGCCAGGGCGTAGAAGTCCGGATTCTGTATGACGACGTTGGAAGCGTTGGATTTTTAAATCTGGACTTTATTAAGCGGATGAAAGAAAAGAACATCCAGTGCCGGGTGTTTAATCCGGTATTTCCGGTATTGAAAATTTTTATGAACAACCGGGATCACAGAAAGATTACCATTATTGATGGAAAGGTTGGATTTACCGGCGGCTACAATCTGGCGGACGAATACTTTAACCTGACCCATCCGTATGGAAACTGGAAAGATACGGGAGTACGGCTGGAAGGAGACGCGGTAGACAGTCTTCTGACCATGTTTCTGGAAATGTGGAATGGCTTTGGAAACAGCGCCAAGGATTCCACAGATGCCTATTTTGTAAAAGACAAGGGGCAGAGCCTGGAAAAAGGATTTGTCCAGCCTTATGCAGACAGTCCTTTAGATGACCGTCAGGTGGGAGAAAACGTATACTTAAACATGATAAAAGGGGCAAAACGGTTTTTATACATTACCACGCCTTACCTGATTATCAGCGACGAGATGCGCAGAGAACTGACCCTGGCGGCAGAACGGGGCGTAGATGTGCGGATTGTGACTCCTGGAATCCCGGACAAAAAGATGGTATTCCGGGTAACCCGGTCCTACTATGCAGGACTGGTTAAAGGGGGAGTGCGGATTTACGAGTACACTCCCGGCTTTATCCATTCCAAGCAGATGACAGCAGACGGAGAGTACGGTGTGGTGGGAACCATTAACTTAGACTACCGGAGCTTGTATCACCATTTTGAAAACGGCGTGTTATTGTATGACTGTCCGGCAGTTTCCGATATGGTGGAAGATTTTCATCAGACTTTCCAGGTGTCCTGCGAAGTAACCAGCCAGTATCAGGGCGAACGGTATGCGGTAGTAAGGGGATTTGACTGCATTCTCCGTCTGGTAGCGCCGTTACTCTAATACCAGCAGTTTCCGGTTAAATTCATTTTTTAAAACAGCGTGTCCGGTATCCGGAGCATCAGAAGGGGCAGACGGATACCGCTGGCAGAATGCGCATTGATATAAGTGACTGGCATATAAATCCTTCTGGAATTCTTCCAGGGCCGGTCCGGATAAAAGGGAAAAAGCAGCAGCGGGTTTTGTAATAAGCGGAATCCGGCTGCTTTTTTTTAGTTCTGCAAACAGAGGGGACGATTCCTTCTTAAATCCCAGAATTCTGGCGTAAGGAGCATAGCCAAGGTCTTTCCAGGATGTGATTTGTTCCTGGGTAATTCCCAATAAGATTTTTGTTAAAGTCCGGTTAATACGGGTATAGGTATACTGTCTGGTCTTTAGCTGGGCGTTTCGCCCTTCCCAGCCGGTTATATCCAGGGCCAGCCTGGAAAGGCGCAGAGCCAGGTCAGAAGAAACGTCAGACAGTCTGCAAAATTCAGAAGCGCCCCGGTCTTCTGCCTGGGACATATCCAGGATTTTTCCGTTGAGAAGAGAAGAAAAGTCCTCTGGCCACAACGGTTTTGCTTGACAGAATACGTCTCTTACCGTTTCTGGAAGAAAGGAAAGGGCAGAAAACCGGCTAGAAGCATCTGCGTCGGAAAGATCCGAAAGACCATAGGGAAACTGCTGGAAAAGGGCAGTCCGGATGCCGGTGGCAGAGGCAAATTTAAGGGAATTCTGGCTGGACGCATCAGGGATTTTGGAAATAGTGTCGTGATAACCGTCTCCTTTTCTTAAAATGGCAAATGGCTGCAGACTAGTTTTTTGCCTGAGAATGGCTTTGCAGTATTCCAGTCCGAGGATGTTGTTGGGAGCAGATAACAGATCTAAAAATTCTGCGTCTTGGATGCCGCTGTAGATGGCTTTTAAAGCAGTCTGTCTGGCTGCTGGAAAGGTAGCGCCGTTTTTCAATTCGTTCTGGAGAAGTCCGGAAAAAACACTGGATTCCTGTTCCATTGCCGCAGCCCCCTTTAAGAGCGCGGACGTATCGCCATGTTCGCTTCCAAAACACAGACAATCTGTGATTCCAATCCGGTCGAAAAGGGCCACTCCACAGGCCGCAAACTCTTCGGCAGAGCTGCAGGCAAAGGCAGCGGGAAGTTCTAACACCAGGTCTGCTCCGCCAAGGAGCGCCATATGGGCCCTGGTATATTTATCAAATAGGGCAGGGCCGCCTCTCTGGACAAAATCGCCGCTCATGGCCACTACAACGAAGTCAGCGCCGGTGCGTCTTCTTGCTTCCCCGATATGGTAGGCGTGGCCTGAGTGGAACGGGTTGTACTCTGCAATAATTCCGGTAACGTTCATGGGAAAATCTCCTTATTTCCAGTCTTACAATTCAGTGTTTTCATAATAGCCAATTTTTGGGGAAATTTCAAGAGTACCTCTGCTTGCTTTTTTACTTGTGATTTTCAGACAAATGACATATACTAGAACCATCATTTTATGTTAGGAGGAATTGGCTATGAAATTAGTATACGCAATTGTAAGAAATGATAATGAAGATGATGTAGTAAATGAACTGACCAAAAATCATTTCAGTATTACCAGGCTTTCTACAACCGGCGGTTTCTTAAAAAAGGGAAATACCACTTTGTTAATCGGTACTGAGGATGCACAGGTGGATAAAGTAATTGATATTATAAAAAAAGAATGCGGCAAGCGCCAGAAGATTACCGTCAATGTACCATATATGTCCGGAACCTCCATGGTCAATTACGGTACCATGCCAATGAATGTAGAGATTGGCGGAGCAACGATTTTTGTAACGGATGTGGATCGGTTTGAGAAAATTTAACAGTTGTTTTGCAAAAAATGCAAAGTATATCACACTGGTACTTGAAAAATAGTGACAAACCACCTAAAATAGAAGGTAGAATCACACAACTATGCTGTTGATTAAAATTATACGAAAAATAAGGAGAAGACAGTACTATGAAATTTATTGTTGAAACATCCGCACGTCACGTACACGTAACTCAGGAAACTTTAGAGATTCTGTTCGGCAAGGGACATGAGCTGACCCATAAGAAAGACTTATCCCAGCCAGGCCAGTTTGCCTGCGAAGAGAGAGTTACGGTAGTTGGACCTAAGAAGTCTTTAGAGAGAGTTTCCATTTTAGGACCAGTGAGAAATGCAGATCAGGTAGAGCTTTCCTTATCTGATGCACGTTCTATCGGCGTAGCAGCTCCTATCAGAGAGTCCGGCGACGTTGCAGGAAGCGCTCCATGTAAATTAGTTGGTCCTTGCGGCGAAGTTGAGCTGACCGAGGGCGTTATCGCTGCAAAGCGTCACATCCATGCAACTCCGGAAGATGCTGAAAAATTAGGCGTAAAGGATAAAGACGTTGTTTCCGTTAAGATTGATACCGACGGCAGAAGCCTGGTATTTGGCGACGTAGTAGTCCGCGTAAGCCCGAAGTTTGCTCTGGCTATGCACATTGATACTGACGAGTCCAACGCAGCAGGCTGCGGCAGGGAAGTATACGGCGAGATCGTAAAATAATCAGACCAAATCAAGCTTAAAGGAGAACATACAATGAAAATCTTAGTTATTAACTGCGGAAGCTCTTCCTTAAAATATCAGTTAATCGACATGGAAAACGAGAGCGTACTGGCAAAAGGTTTATGCGAGAGAATCAGTATTGACGGTTCCAAATTGACCCACAAGCCGGCAGGCAAAGACGAATACGTAGTAGAAAGCCCGATGCCAGACCATAAGGTAGCAGTTCAGTTAGTAATGGACGCATTAATGGACAAGGATCATGGCGTAATTACCAGCACCGACGAGATTTCTGCAATCGGTCACCGCGTTCTGCATGGCGGTACTGTTTACAGCGATTCTATCGTAGTAAACGAGGATGTAAAGAAAGTGATTCGCGAGTGCTTCGACTTAGGACCTTTACACAACCCGGCAAACTTAATCGGTATCGAGGCGTGTGAAGCAGCGATGCCTGGCAAGCCAAACGTAGCAGTTTTCGATACTGCATTCGGTATGGCTATGCCTGAGAAAGCATATACCTATGCTATTCCTCACGAATACTTAGAAAAATACGGCCTGCGCAGATACGGCTTCCACGGCACCAGCCACAAATTCGTATCCGCAGAAG
>CAJMQQ010000077.1 GCA_905215625.1 uncultured bacterium | reverse complement strand
ATGTGTTCAGCCTAGTTCATATAAATATGTGTCCAGGATTCTGGGTACATATCAAACATATATGATGACAAGCGTTTTTTTGAGGCTTATGGCAATATGGAAAGAAGCAAAGGCGGATTAGAAGCAGCCGGAGAATGGCATCAGTTAAAGCCGTTATTTCCGGAGTTAAAGGGAAAAACGGTACTGGATTTAGGCTGCGGATATGGCTGGCACTGTAAGTATGCGGTTCAGATGGGAGCAGACCAGGCAGTGGGAATCGATGGTTCCAGAAGAATGATTGATACGGCAAAAGAGAAAAACCCAGATGAAAAAATCCAGTACAAAGTCTGCGGAATCGAAGAATTTGACTATCCGGTTTCTGCCTATGATTTTGTGATTTCCAACCTGGTTCTTCACTATATAGAAGACTTAAATGAGGTGTATCAGAACGTGTACCAGACGCTGAAACCAGGCGGAACGTTTTTATTTAATATGGAACATCCGGTTTTTACAGCGGGGATTCGTCAGGACTGGATCTATGGGGAAGACAAAACTCCTTTGTATTGGCCAGTGGATCGGTACTATGAGCCAGGACAGCGAGAAACTTGGTTTTTAGGAGAAAAAGTAGTCAAGCAGCATCACACCCTTACTCAGATTTTAAATGGATTGCTTCAGACAGGATTTCAGATAGAAGCTGTAGAAGAAGCAGGGCCGCCGGAACATATGATGGATCTTCCGGGAATGAAGGATGAACTGCGCCGTCCCATGATGTTATTAGTAAAGGCAAAAAAAGATAGAAGGGGAGCAAAATGGACGAAATTCTTTCCTATTTAACTGGAAAATATGACCCTGCTGCAATCCTGGTATACGGTTCTTACGCAGACGGTTCCAACAACGAACATAGCGATTTTGACGCATTAGTAGTTACGGAAAGCGACGAATTTTTCCAGGATTGTTTTCACGATATGGCGGTTGTAAATGGAGTGCAGCTGGACGTGTTTATATATCCGGAAACCAGTTTGAAAGAGCCGCCAGACTGTGAGAAGCTGATTCAGATTTACCATAGCAGGATTGTACTGGATACAAAAAATATCGGAGAAAATCTGAAAAAACAGGTGACGGATTACGTGGAACATCTGCCTGTCAAAGGGAAAAAAGAAGTCTTTGCAGAAGTAGAGTGGTGCAAAAAAATGGCACTGCGGGCGAAAAGACAGGATGCGCTCCACAATTTTTCCAGCGCCGCCCTGGAAAGATGGATTGCCTGTCTGGAAGAAACGGCATCTCGATAGGAGGAAAAAATGAATACCATAATTCTTCATGGGCTGGGTCAGACACCAGAAGACTGGAAAACAGTAAGGGAACAATTAGAAAAGAGAAACAGCAGCGATACGGTTTTTTGCCCGGATATGACAGAGTGGATTGAAAACAGCCAGCCATGCTATGACAGCTTATATGCAGGACTGGAAACATACTGCGGACAAATAAAAGGGACATTTCATTTATGCGGTCTTTCTCTGGGAGGAATTTTGGCTTTGCAGTACAGCATAGCCCATCCGGAACGGGTAAAGTCCTTGATTGTAATCGGAACCCAGTATAAGATGCCAAAAGTTCTGCTTCGGCTGCAGAACGGAATCTTCCGGCTGCTTCCGGACAGCGGATTTCAAAATATGGGATTTGGAAAAAAACAATTTATCCAGTTGTCAAAGTCCATGATGGATCTGGACCTTACAAGAAATCTGAAACAGATAACCTGTTCGACGCTTATCCTTTGCGGAGAAAAGGACTGGATAAATTGGCCGGCTTCCAAGCGTCTGGAAAAGGCAATTTCCCACGCAAAAATAGAACGGATTCCCCATGCGGGCCATGAAGTAAATAAGGAGAATGCAGGTGCTGCCGGAGATAAAATCCGAAAGTTTTTGGAAACCGTATAGGGAATCCCGCAAATAGGTTGACGCAGATAGAAAAAGACCTTAATATAAAGAGGAAATATAGCAGTTCATAAGAACTGCAGACAGAATGGACATAGGAATAAAAACATGAATCAGACAAAAACGAAAAAAAGAAACATTGATTTATTAAACGGCCCGATTTTTTCTTCTTTAACCAGTCTTGCCATGCCGATTATGGCAACAGCGCTGGTACAGATGGCTTATAACCTGACGGATATGGCCTGGATTGGAAGAGTGGGATCGGAAGCGGTAACAGCAGTTGGAACCGCGGGAATGTATACCTGGCTGTCCCAGGGTGTTGTGATGTTTGCCAGAATGGGAGGACAGGTAAAAGTGGCCCATTCCCTGGGAGAAGGGAATAAGGAAGAGGCAGCCAGATATGCCAGCGGCGCGCTGCAGCTTGGAATTTTTTTGGCTCTCTGCTATGCAGCAGTATCCGTAATATTTGCAGCTCCGCTGATTGGATTTTTTGGACTGGAAAACCAGCATACCGCAGAAGAAGCAGTTTTGTATATGAGAATTACCTGCGGATGTATCATTTTCATGTATCTGAATGTGATTTTTACGGCAATTCTGACAGCGGCCGGAGACAGCAAAACATCGTTCCAGGCAAATGTAATAGGACTAGCTGCCAATATAGTCTTAGATCCGCTGCTGATTTTTGGTATTGGGCCGGTTCCGGCTATGGGAGCCGCTGGGGCCGCGATTGCAACCGTAACTGCACAGGGGATTGTAACCCTGGTCTTTTTAATCGTAATCCGCAAGGATCAGGTCATTTTTGACAAAGTAACTATCTTTGCCAGAACGCCGATGAGATACTTTAAAACCATGGCAAAAATCGGATTCCCAGCAGCAATCCAGGAGTTGATTTACTGCCTCATTTCTATGGGAATGACCAAATTGGTAGTCAGATGGGGGGATACCGGAGTAGCTGTCCAGAGGGTTGGAAGCCAGATTGAATCCATTTCCTGGATGACGGCAGAAGGCTTTGGAGCGGCAGTGAATTCCTTTATCGGACAGAATTACGGGGCGCAGAGATATGACCGGGTAAAAAAAGGTTATCTGACTGCAGTCAAGACGATGACAGCTTGGGGCGCATTCTGTACTGCTTTGCTGGTACTTGCTCCAGGACCGATTTTCCGCCTGTTTATTTACGAACCGGACGTAGTGCCGCTGGGAATTGATTACCTGAGAATCATCGGCTGTTCCCAGTTGTTTATGTGCATTGAATTGTGTACGGTAGGCGCATTCTGCGGACTGGGAAAAACCCTTCCATCCTCTATTTTAAGCGTTGTATTTACATCTGCAAGACTTCCGATTGCAATGGCGCTTTCTTCTACCGCCCTGGGAATCAACGGCGTCTGGTGGGCCTTTGCCGTTACCAGCATTATCAAAGGCATCGTATTTTTTGCAGGATTTCTGGCTGTGCTGAAGCGGATGGAAAAGAGACAGCTTCTGCGATGAAAATAGTTGCCTTTCCTTAAAAACTGTGGTAAGATAGCTATGTTTAACCGTAGGAGGTGGATGTAATGGCAACTTTGAAGATTATTTTAACTGTTATTTTTGTTCTGTTAGGTGTTGCAATTTCTGCAATTATCCTGATGCAGGAAGGCAAGTCTGCAGGTTTAGGCGCTATTTCCGGCGTTGCCGAGAGTTATTGGGGTAAAAATAAAGGACGTTCCATGGAAGGAAACTTAGAAAAGTTTACCAAATGGGGATGCATCCTGTTTTTAATTCTTGCAGTGGTTTTAAATATCCTGCACTAATCGAGAAAAGGCCAATGATAAACACTCTTGGAGACAAGGGTGTTTTTGCTTTATCTGGGTATGCTAAGCATGAAACAGATGGAAGGTTTTAAGAAGAGAGGAAGCATGGACGAGACAAAATTAAAAGATAGAAAAGAGATGTTGACCGCCTTATTTGAGGATAAGGCATATGTGCCGATGAAGGCAAAAGAATTGGCAATGTTATTAAACATTCCCAAAAGTCAGAGGGGAGAGCTTCAGGAAGTTCTGGATATTCTGGTGGCAGAGGGAAAAGCGGGATTATCGAAAAAAGGAAAATACGGAAAGCCGGAGACGTTTTCTGTCCAGGGAATATTTTCCGGACATCCCAGAGGATTTGGCTTTGTGACAATAGAGGGAAGGGATCAGGACGTCTTTATTCCAGAGGAAAAAACAGGCGGCGCCCTTCATGGAGACAAGGTGCAGATTGTCATCGAACAGGAGCGTTCCGGAAAGCGGGCAGAGGGAGCGGTTATCCGGATTTTGGAACACGCTAATACCTGTGTCATTGGTTATTACCAAAAAAATAAAAATTTTGGCTTTGTAATACCGGATAATCAGAAAATTTCCCAGGACATTTTTATCCCTCAGGGAAAGGATATGGGCGCAGTAACCGGACATAAAGTAGTGGCGTCGATTACGGATTTCGGCGGAACAAGAAGAAGTCCGGAAGGGGAAATTGTGGAGATTATCGGCCACGTCAATGACCCTGGAACCGATATTTTATCCATTGTCCGCGCCTATGGACTGCCGGAAGAATTTCCGGATGAGGTAATGGAAGAAGTATCTTATATTCCGGATGAAGTAGACGAAGCAGATAAAAAAGGCCGTCTGGATCTGCGGGATTTACAGATGGTTACCATTGACGGGGAAGATGCAAAAGATTTGGACGATGCGGTCAGTCTCAGCAAAGAAGATGGAATCTACCATCTGGGGGTTCATATCGCTGATGTCAGCCATTATGTAAAAGAATACAGTCCCCTGGATCAGGAAGCGTTCAAGCGGGGAACCAGTGTGTATCTGGTGGATCGGGTTATCCCCATGCTGCCTCATAAATTGAGCAACGGCATCTGCTCCCTAAATGAAGGCTGCGATCGTCTGGCATTAAGCTGCCTGATGGACATTGATGAAAAGGGAACTGTTTTAGGACACCGTATTGCGGAAACCCTGATTCGGGTAGATAAACGTATGACCTATACATCGGTCAATAAAATCGTATCGGAAGAGGATGAAGAAGAGAAAAAAGCCTGTGGAGAACTGGTGCCTATGTTGGGGCTTATGAAAGAATTGTCTGGTATTTTACGGAAAAAAAGAGGAAAGAGAGGCGCCATTGACTTTGAATTTCCAGAGAGCAAAATTATCCTGGATGACAGGGGAAAACCATTGGAAATCAAGCCTTATGAGCGGAACACAGCCACAAAGATTATTGAAGATTTTATGTTGGCAGCCAATGAAACGGTAGCAGAAGATTTCTTCTGGCAGCAGCTTCCATTTTTGTACCGGACCCATGACAATCCGGATCCAGAAAAGATGAAGCAGCTTTCTACGTTCATCCACAATTTCGGACTTTTTCTCCGTACTTCCCAGGGGGAAATCCACCCGAAAGAGATTCAGAAACTGTTAGAAAAGACAGAGGGAACGCCGGAAGAGGCTTTGATTAGCCGTCTGACCCTGCGCTCCATGAAGCAGGCAAAATATACTACAGAGTGTACCGGGCATTTTGGCCTGGCCGCCAAGTATTACACCCACTTTACTTCTCCAATCAGACGGTATCCGGATCTTCAGATTCACCGGATTATCAAGGAAAATTTAAGAGCCGGACTGGGAGAAAAACGAATTGCCCACTACGACCGGATTTTGCCGGAAGTAGCGGTAAAGACGTCTGCACTGGAAAGAAGGGCGGACGAGGCTGAGCGGGAGACGGAAAAGCTGAAAAAATGCGAATATATGTCCCGCCATATAGGAGAAACGTTTGATGGAGTCATTTCCGGAGTGACCAACTGGGGACTTTATGTGGAGCTTCCAAATACGGTAGAAGGCATGATTCGGATGAATACCCTGGACGACGACTACTATATTTTCGATGAGCAGCGCTACGAATTGGTTGGAGAAATGACCAAAAAGACCTTTAAGCTGGGACAGCCTATCCGGGTTCAGGTGCTTTCTACTGACAGGCTGTTAAAAACCATTGATTTTATTCCTGCAAAAGATGAAGAAACGGAGGAATACGGATTTGAAAGACGCAATTAAATTAATAGCCAATAACAAAAAGGCGTATCACGATTATTTTATTGATGATAAATATGAGACTGGAATCGAACTTTACGGTACGGAGGTAAAGTCTATCCGTATGGGAAAGTGCAGCATTAAAGAGGCGTTTGTCCGGATTCAGAACGGCGAGGTTTATATTTATGGAATGCACGTCAACCCTTATGAAAAAGGAAATATTTTTAATAAAGATCCCCTGCGCCCAAGAAAACTTTTGATGCACAAAGCAGAAATTAATAAGCTGACTGGAAAAATTGCAGAAAAAGGCTTTACCTTAGTGCCGTTACAAGTGTATTTTAAAGGCAGCCTGGTAAAGGTGGAAATCGGTCTGGCCAGAGGTAAAAAACTCTACGATAAGCGGGAGGATATTGCCAAAAAAGATCAGAGACGGGAACTGGAACGGGAGTTTAAAGTTAAAAACTTGTATTAAGGAAAAGAAGTTTGGCAGGGCTTAGAGGCCCTGCCGTTTTTTATCCAGTTTCTGGCTGTTTCAGCATTATAACATTGCTAAAATCTGGGATTTTGATTTTGCTCCGGCAGAATGATTGACGATTTTGCCGTCTTTAATAACCATCAGAGTCGGAATGCTCATAATCTGGAACTGGACGGCCAGTTCTTCCTGTTCATCTACGTTGATTTTTCCTACTTTAATATCGGTACGTTCGTTGGCGATTTCTTCAATAACCGGACTGACCATACGGCAGGGACCGCACCAGCTTGCCCAGAAATCCAATAAAACCGGTCTGTCGGAATGTAACACTTCTTCCTGAAAATTATCTTTGCGAATGGTAATTGCTGACATAATAATACCTCCTTATAATTAAAAAAATATTAGCATCAGGTTCTGGCCATGCCGTCTACGCTTAATACAACGCCTGTAATGTAAGACGCTTCATCGGATGCAAGAAAAACAAAAGCATTGGCAATATCTTCCGGCTGACCGAGGCGGCGCAGGGGAATCTGACGGATAAGCGGCTCAATCACTTCTTTTGGCACCGCTTTCATCATATCAGTAGCAGTAATGCCGGGAGCGACCGCATTGACGCGGATTCCTTTTGGCCCTAATTCCCTGGCTAGAGAAACGGTAAGACCATTGACTGCAAATTTCGATGCAGGGTAGGCAAAACCAGTTGGCTGTCCGGAAATGCTGACCATAGAAGAAGTGGAAAGAATTACGCCTTTTCCCCTGGCAATCATACATTCACTGGCAGCGCGGGTGGCATTAAAAACGCCTTTTACATTTAAATCCATTACTTTGTCATACATTTCTTCTGTATATTCCGTAAATGGGGTACTTTCGGAAATTCCCGCATTGTTGACCAGAATATCAATACAGCCGTATTGTCTGGCAGCGGTTTCAAAAGACTCCCGTACAGCCGTCAGGCTGGCCAGATTCGGACTGATGCCGGCAACAGTTTTGTCTGGATATTTTTCCTTTAACTGTGCGACAGCCTTATCTGCAGATTCCTGGGAGCTGGCAGTCAGGATGACCGTGGCTCCCTCTTGTAAAAATTTGTCGGCCGTGGCAAATCCGATGCCGCGGCTTCCTCCGGTTATAATTGCAACTTTATTCTGTAATCTCATGAAAATTCCTCCTGTTTAATGCTGTTTTGCTTTACAGATGAGCTGGGTCATAGTCCCCATAGGACAGTATACACACCAACTGCGAGGTTTATATAAAATCATGGTAATCAGTCCAAGTATTGTGGAAGTCAGCATGACACTATAAAATCCAAAGGCAAACTGAGCAACGCCTGGGTGAAAAAGAGTTCCATGATAGGCCCATCTCCAGGGAAGTTTAAATGTCCAGAGCAGAGTGACTGCCTGTTTTAAATCCTGGACTCCGGAAAATACCAGATAGGTATTCCACAGCATCTGAAAAAACATGATAAAAAAGAAAACCAGAAATCCGTAGCGGAACCAGGACTGCTTCATCCATTTTGGAATATCTTTTTTCCGGGAAAGTCCAAACCGTCCGCCTAACAGTCCCAATAACTGACCTCTTCCGCAGTAGCGGTTGCAGTAACCTTTGCTTCCTGTTGTGATGGAAATGATTAATGGAATGAAGAAACACAACAGGCCAAGCCATGCAAAGAGAATATTAAAAAATCCCAGCATCAGATAAGTGAGGGATAAAATCCAAAGATAATCATACCAGTGCTTTTTCATGCCAATACCTCCCGGATTTCAATAACAGATGCCGGACATTCGGCTTCACATTTCCTGCATCCAACGCATTTTTCAAAATCCACAGATGCACGGATGCCTTTCCAGATGGTAATAGCAGCTCTGGGACACACCTTTACACAACAGCCGCAGGCTACACATTCATCGGCATTAACAAATGCCCGTCTTTTTTTTCCAAGTTTCTTTTCCACAATAGAACCTCCCGAATTTGATGGTTTTAGGATATCATAGAGAAGAAAAAAGTTCAGTGATGTTGTCACCAAAGTTCACAAATTTTTCACAAAAAAATTAGCACTCACCTATTGACAGTGCTAACAACAAGTGGTATAACGTAGTCAGAACAAAGGAAAGGAAACAAAAACAAGAGAAAAGAAAGAATTTTGTGAGTTCCCCGAAACATCCCGGTTCCAAAGAAACAAGGTAAAAACACATAGAAAAAGGAGAGATGATTTATGTTGATGCCTAGTATTTTTGGAGAAAATTTGTTTGATGATTTTATGAGAGATTTCCCATTCTTTGATGACAGCGCCATGAGAAACACAGAGAAAAAGCTGTATGGCCATCATGCAAAAAACATGATGAAAACGGATATTAAGGAAACAAATGACGGTTATGTGCTGGAGATGGATCTTCCTGGATTTGCCAAAGAAGAAGTACAGGCATCCCTGGAAAACGGCTATCTGACTATCAGCGCTGCAAAAGGCCTGGACAAGGATGAACAGGAGAAAGAAAGCGGAAAATACATCCGCAGAGAGCGTTATGCCGGCGCCTGTGAACGTACCTTCTATGTAGGCGAGGATATAACCGAAGAAGATATTAAAGGCGAGTTTAAACATGGTATCTTGAAGTTGTTTATCCCGAAGAAGGAAGCCAAACCTGCTGTTGAGCAGAAGAAATATATTTCTATTGAATGAATTTAAAGCTGTAAAAAGCCTTTCAATACAAGAAAATACGACGAAATAAAAGGAAAGGGAGTGTCGCAAAATCATCCATAACGGATGATTGAGCGGCACTTCCGCTTG
>CAJMQQ010000076.1 GCA_905215625.1 uncultured bacterium | reverse complement strand
TCGACGACCCATGATATTATCCAGATCCTGGAATTGTTTTTGCTGGATATGGGGATTGAACCGGAGTTTTATGAGTCGGAATACAATCAATATTATGAGGACGCAGTATTTGGAAATGAAATCCTTATGGAGTTCCAGCCGGACATTTTTTATATCCATACCACCAGCCGGAATGTGCCGGATGTTGTGTTTCCAGCCCTTTCAGATACCAGACAACAGGTGGAAGAAAAACTGGAACAGGAGTATGGCCGCTTTGTCCAGATTTGGGAGCGTCTGGAAGAAACCTATCATTGCCCCATTATCCAGAATAATTTTGAAAAGCCGCCTTATCGCCGTATGGGCAATATGGATGCCTGGGATTATAGGGGAAGAGAGTGGTTTCTGGGGCAGTTAAACCAGAAGTTTTACCAGTATGCCCAGGAGCATGACAAGTTTTATATCCAGGATATTGAATGGCTGGCCGCCGAATATGGGGGAAGCAGATGGAACGATCCGGTTTACTGGCATATGTATAAATACAGTCCGGCAGTGGGAGCGATTCCGGAATTGTCCTTTAATCTGGCGAATATGATAAAAGCTATTTACGGAAAAAACAAGAAAGCCCTGGTGCTGGATCTGGACAATACCCTTTGGGGCGGAATTGTGGGAGACGATGGCCCGGAAAATATTGAAATCGGCCAGGAAACAGGGATGGCCCAGATTTATTCTGAGTTTCAGTCTTATTTAAAATCCTGGAAAGATATGGGGATTCTTCTGAATATTGATTCAAAAAATGAAGAAGAAAATGCCCTGGCAGGTTTAAACCGGCCGGACAGTGTACTGAAGCCGGAAGATTTTATTGTCATTAAGGCCAACTGGGATCCAAAAGACCAGAATCTCCATGAGATTGCATCAGAATTAAATCTGGGAGAAGACGCCCTGGTATTTGTAGATGACAATCCGGCAGAACGCCAGAAAGCAGAAATGGGCGTTCCGGACGCAGCAGTGCCCCAGATGACCAGCGGGCCGGAGCCAGAGCCGGAACGTTATATCCGGATTCTGGATCGATCCGGTTTCTTTGAGCCGGTAGGGATTTCCGGAGATGATTTAAAGAGAAGCGCTATGTATCAGGCCAATGAGCAGAGAAAAAAGCTGGAACATTCCATTGGAGATTACCAGGAATATCTGAAATCCCTGGATATGACGGCAGAGATTGGACCATATGCGCCGGAATATATGCAGCGGATTGCCCAGCTGACCAATAAATCCAATCAGTTTAACCTGACCACCCTGCGGTGCAGCCAGGCAGATATGGAACGTTTTGCAGAAGATCCCCGTTATCTGACCCTATACGGAAAATTAACGGATAAGTTTGGGGATAACGGCGTGGTTTCTGTCATTTTAGGCGAGCAAGATGGAGAAACCATCCATCTCAGGCTGTGGCTGATGTCCTGCAGGGTACTGAAGCGGGACATGGAAAAGGCTATGCTGGATCAGGCGGTTACAGAGGCGGTAAAAAGAGGCGCCAGAACCTTGACCGGTTACTATTATCCAACTGCAAAAAATAGAATGGTAAAAGAGTTTTACGGCCAGATGGAATTTACTCTGACCGGAGAACTGCCGGATGGCGGGACAGTCTGGAAATTGGATCTGGATTCTTATGTTCCGCAAAATACGGTAATCCAGGTGAAAAAGAGAGAAATAGAATAAAGAAATAGAATAAAACGAGAACTACAATAAGGAAGGGAAAGACATATGACAAGGCAAGAGGTTTTTGAAAAATTAGATGAAGTATTCCAGGACGTATTTGACGACGAGGAAATCCATGTGGGAGAGACTACCACAGCAGATGATATTGAGGATTGGGACAGCTTAGAGCACATCAATCTGATTGTGGCAGTAGAACACGCATTCCAGATAAAATTCAGCATGGGCCAGGTTACCAAAATGAAAAATGTAGGCGAAATGGCGGATATTATTTTAGAGAAGCTGGGCTAAGTTATGACATTTATATCGTATGAATTTCTTGCATTTTTAACGGTATCCCTGGCATTGTACTACGGGTGCTGGAAGAAAGGAAAAACTGCCGTTTTATTTGTGGTCAGCGCAGTGTTTCTGTGGCTTTGCGGAGGTGCAAAAAGCCTGATTATCTATGGGATTTCAGCGGGAATCGTCTGGGCAGGAGCCATTGGAATCGAAAAATTCAGGTCAGATGGGTCTGCAAATGGAAGCGGCAGGGCAAAAGCGGTCTATTTTGCAGTTCTTATTTTAAATCTGGGACTGCTGGCGGCATTCCAGTACCGGAACTTTTTCGGATATACGATGGAAGAAATCCACTGGCTGACTGGCACGGAGTCAGAGTGGACGCCGGTTTCTGTCGCAGCTCCAGTCGCGATCTCGTTTTACACATTGACTTTAATTGGCTACCTGACGGAAGTATACTGGGAAAGCATAAAAGCGGAAAAAAGCCTGGTGCGTCTGGCGCTGTTCGGAGGATTTTTCCCGCAGATGGCCATGGGGCCGATTGCCAGATATGACCGGCTTTCGGTTACGCTGTTTGCAGAAAATAAATGGGATTTGGATTGCTTTTTGTCCGGCCTTTTGCGTATGACCTGGGGATTTTTTCAGAAACTGGTCATCTGCCAGCGCCTGGCATCAGCAGTGAATACGATTTATGGGGATTATGAGACGTATACGGGAAGTTTCCTGATATTTGCGGCAGTCTGCTTTGCCTTTCAGCTTTATACAGATTTTGCCGGAGCCATTGACATTGCCCTGGGAGCTGCCCAGATGTTTGGCGTAAAGCTGGAAGAAAATTTCTGTCAGCCTTTTTATTCCAAAACAGTGGCAGAATTCTGGAGACGGTGGCATATTACCCTGGGCGGCTGGTTTAAAGACTTTGTAATGTACCCCTTACAGAAAACGTCTGCTTTTCAGAAGCTGGGAAAATGGGGACGGAAAACCTTTGGAAAGAAACAGGGAAAAAAAGTTCCGGCCATTGCAGCTCTGCTGGTTGTTTGGTTCCTGCTGGGACTGTGGCATGGGGGAAAATGGACGTTTATTATCGGATCAGGTTTATATCACGCAGTTTTAATGAGCCTGGCCCTGTTAGCAGAACCGCTAATCAAAAAGTTTTATCAGAAAACAGGACTTCGTGGAGAAACTCCTTTGTGGGTACTTTTCCAGAGAATGCGGACCTTTGTTTTAGTAGCAGCCGGATTTGTTTTGTTCCGATCGGATTCCCTTGAGATGGCATGGGGGATTTTTACCAATATGGCATCTTGCAATATGGGGCTGTTTTCAGCAGAAGGGCTGTTAAGCCTGGGACTTCTGGGGGCAGACTGGATGGTGCTGGCAGTTTCCATGGCGCTTTTGTGGATAGTTTCTTATCAGAAGGAACATGATGGGGAAAAGAAATGGAGCCGTGAACAGAAACTGACTGCCATTTTGACTCTGATGTCAGCGGTTCTTATTTTTGGATGCTACGGAAGAGGGTATGACGCTTCGGCTTTTATTTATTCACAATTTTAAATACTACAAATTACGTTGGACAGGATGGAAACGATAATGAATCACACAATAAATCAGAGATTTTTAACCGAATACCAGGCCGGAACGACCATTGACCCGGCAGAGCTTCAGACAGAGGAACAAAGAAATGCATTCTTTTTTGAAACAGAGATTTGGGATGGACTGTTTGAACGGATGAAGGGAAAATCCTTTAAGGAAGATTGTACAATTCCCAGAGAGGCGCTGCGTTATATCAGGGTGCTCCACTGGGGAAAACAAGGACCTACGGTAGGGGAAATGGTCTGCGACAAAAGTATCAGCCAGGCACTGCTGCAGATTTTTAAGGAACTTTATGACAAGAAGTACCCAATCGAGAGAATGCAGCTCATTGATGATTTTGATGCAGATGACGAGACTTCTATGGCAGCCAACAATTCCAGCTGCTTTAATTTCCGGAGAGTACCGGGAAAGAATAAGCTTTCCCATCACAGTTTGGGAATTGCAGTGGATATTAACCCGTTTTACAATCCTTATGTCAGGGTCAATAAAGAAGGCCAGGTACTTTGCTCTCCGGAAGGAAGCCAGCCGTATATGGACAGGGAGGCAGAGTTTTTATATAAAATCGGGGCAGGAGACGACTGCGTAAAGGCATTTGAAAAACAGGGATTTCAATGGGGCGGTGACTGGACAACCTGTAAGGATTACCAGCATTTTTCTACAACAGGCGGCTGACAGGCGGATTGCCAGAAAAAATAAGGAGGAGAAGGATATGTTTGATGTAGTAGCTTTGGGGGAACTGTTAATCGATTTTACCCAGAATGGATTAAGTGAGCAGGGAAACGGTCTGTTTGAGGCAAATCCAGGGGGAGCGCCCTGTAATGTGCTGGCCATGCTTGCAAAATTGGGAAAAAAGACTGCTTTTATCGGCAAAGTGGGAGATGATTTTTTTGGACGGATGCTGTCGGAAACCATTCGGGAAGTGGGAATTGATGACAGAAATCTGGTTTATGATGATAAAGTTCATACCACGCTGGCATTGGTACATACGTTTGCTGATGGGGACAGAGATTTTTCCTTTTACCGCAATCCGGGAGCAGATATGATGCTTCGGGAGGAAGAAGTGGATATGGAACTGGCGGCAGATACAAAGATTTTCCATTTTGGAACGCTGTCCATGACCCATCAAGGCGTCCGCGCCGCTACGATGGCTGCAGTTGCAGAGGCAAAACAGAAAGGCGCTTTCATAAGCTTTGATCCCAATCTTCGTCCGCCCCTCTGGGAAAGCCTGGATGACGCCAAAGAACAGGTTCGCTGGGGACTGGGACAGTGCGATATTTTGAAGATTTCGGATAATGAGATCCAGTGGCTGACCGGAGAGGAAAGTTATACAAAAGGAGTTGAAAAGATTCGCCGGGAATTTTCTATTCCATTGATTTTGGTGTCAATGGGAAGAGACGGAAGCCGCGCCTACTATCAGAAAGACGAGGAGGAAGGCGAAACAGGCATGATTGTAGAGGCACCTCCGTTTCTCCAGGAACATACCATTGAAACAACCGGAGCAGGAGATACCTTTTGTGCCTGCGTATTAAATTACATTCTGGAACATGGACTGGAAAATTTAAGCGTAGAGAACCTGAAAGAAATGCTGACTTTTGCCAATGCTGCCGCTTCCCTGATTACTACCAGAAAAGGGGCTTTGCGGGTGATGCCGGAGCGGGAAGAAGTGGTCAGACTGATGAAAGAGAGAATGGAGTAGAGAAGAAAATTCTTATTTTTTATGATAGTATCCCTATATGAGAGCATAATAACAATGCAGGGCGAAGTAGTTAATCTGTTGAAATAAAAAATACATTTTGTATTTATTTTCCTAATCACATATGATATATTAGGGGAAGAACAGGAGGTATGGAACGGTGAAAGATATATACTTGGTTAACTATTCGGTTAAGGGGATAAAGGCGCTGGCTCAAAGAGTGTCCCTTTCTTTTTATAAGAAAACTCTTTCAAAGGATCTGAATACGCAGGAGTATAACATCAAGGGAATTTATGGTATGAATGGTTCCGGTAAGTCAGGAATCATAGCTTCTGTTGAAATATTGAGAAATATTCTTATTAATCAGGGATATTTGAATAACCCGATTGCCCAGAAAAACTTAGATGCAATGATTCATAAGGGAACAGGAGAACTTGAGATTCAGGCAGAGTATCTGGTAAGGGCAGAAGGCCCTGTGTTGCTTTTTCGATATAGCGTGACTTTGTCGAGGGATGTTACTGGAAAGTATATAATTTCCAAGGAAAGCCTTGCTTCTAAAAATGCGTTTTCCAAAAAAGATGCGATGGAAACGATTTTTGAAGTGTCCAATGGAGAAATTGTATGCGTCTACGGAAAAGAAGCAGATGAGTATGCCGCGTCTATTGTAAATAAGACGATGAATTTACTATCCACTGCATCTATGAGCGCCCTGTTTTATGAAAAAGTACTGTTTCCAGAATGGAAGAATAAGGAGAAAGGCGAAAAAAAAACGCTCTTTTGGGCTGGAATGGCGATGCTTTTCCTTTTTGGAACAAGGTTACATGTATATTTGGATCAATCCGATGACCATCGGGAATATGTGACACGAAATTCTCTGAGATGTTATGATGACAATGAGAAATATAAAATAGAAATCAATTCTTTGATAAAGAATTTTGCGGAAATGGACAGCGATTGTCTCAATGTGATTTCCATTACAGAGAACTTTGTATCGAAGGCAAAATATCATTCTTTTGAAAATGAGGTTCAGAAGTTATATGAATTTTTACACATTTTTAAGAATGAACTGAAGAATATTGAGATTGATAAAAAAGAGGATCACGATGTCTGGATTTGTGATTTAGTCATGGTTTATGAGACGTACAAGATTCATGCAGAATACGAAAGTACGGGAATAAAAAAACTCATCCGGTTATTTGCATACCTAAAGGAAATGATAGAAGGCGGAATCATATTTATTGATGAGTTTGACTCTAATCTCCATGATGTCTATTTATGTGCATTGCTGGAATATTTAATGGAATATGGAAAGGGGCAGCTTTGTTTTACTACCCATAATGTGGGGCCGATGGATGTTTTAAAGAAACGTAAGAAATCAATTGATTTTTTATCGGAAGATCATAAGATTTATTCCTGGACAACAAGCGGAAATTATTCTCCATCTAAGCTTTACCGGAATGGAATGATAGAAGGCTCTCCATTTAATGTTGATTCCATTGATTTTATAAATGCGTTTGGAGCGGGCAGGGAGGATGAATAATGGGTGTCCAGTTGATTTTTGCTGTGGAAACAAATAAAAACTGTAATTCAGACTGGATATATATTAAAGATACCATTGAGCATTTTTATTTATACGAACGGACACAAGTTAAGCTGAGTGTTGTATATCTGGATGGGAAGGGAAACTACAATACGAAGAAGAAAGAGATAGCTGCAGCATTTAAAGAAAAAAAGTCAATTATGAAGGTTGACACAAACAGGCTTTTGGCAGATCAGTATCAGATAGGAGCAAGTAATATTATGAAAATTCTAGATCAATATCAAGAGTTATCAAGAAAAAACTGAGCGCTTGCCGGAAAAGTTAGGGGCTGTCGCACTAAATAAAAATTAGTGCGACGGCCCCGTTTTTATTGCTTCTTAAAGATGGAGTTATTCATATAATTTTCCGTAAATTTCTTCAGACAGCGCATCTACATAGGTCTGATCCGGAAGGTCATGATTGGTAATCAGATAATCTTGAATCAGCTCATAGCGTTTTAAGCTTAGTTCTTCAGAAGATAAGGAGGCAGCGTCTGCTCCGATGGCATTGTCTAATGCTTCTGCAGTATAAGTATCGGTGAACCACTGGATAATGGACTGGGTTTTCTCCTTTTCTTTTGCAACTTCTGGAAGAAAGGCCTTTGCAGAACGGGTCGTTTTTACTGCTATAATCAGAGAGCCTGCAGCGATTAAGGTCAAAGCTGATTTTGCCATAATAGGAAGCGGAAAGATATTCAGCCAGCAAAGCACTGCGCCTGCAGCGGAAAGACCACCTACCAGATAGAAGGCAGAGGCAGAAGATTTCAGGTCATCATATTTCTGGGCAGCATCGATATAGACGCCAGGATGCACATAGGATTTTTTTGCCATATCTTCTGTTTTACGGGTGTGATCCTCCTGGTCATCCGGAACAGAACCTTCTTCTGATTCGGCTTCCATAAGAGCCTGGAACGCTTCCATCTGGGCGGCTTGTTCGGCCAGTCTTTTCGCAGTTTCTTCTTTTTCGACAGATCGGTAGGCTTCCTCAGATTCATATAAGGGGCCGCCGCAATCGCTGCAGACTGTAATCCCTTCTATAAATTCCATGTCGCATTTGGGGCAGTAAGGCATAGTGAATTCTCCTTTAACATCATAGGTATTTGTTTATACCTTTCATTATAAAGGGGATTCGGGATTTCGTCCAGCAGGGATTTAAGAATAAGTCTTAATGATCTCTTCGGCAATGGTTCGTTTGGTAACACAGCGATCCATTGCCTGTTTTTCTATGTAGCGGTGGGCTTCAGATTCGCTCATGGAAAGCTGGCTGATTAAAATCCACTTTGCTTTATTGACAAGGCGGATTTCAGCCATTTTCTCCTCAATGGATAACGATTTCTTTTCAAACTGCCTCAGCCGTTCCCTGGCGCTTTCCAGCCAGTTAAGGGCATAGGACATCGTTACTTTTGAGATAGGCTTTGACAAGGTAAATACGCCATATTCCGTAACCTGATCATGAACTCCGTTATGGATATCGCTTTTTACCAGGAGAAGAACAACGGACTGTTTATTGCTGCAGGTATCAATGGCAAAACGGATGCCAGCATCATCACGCAAAGGGGAGTTAATGATAACGAAATCATAAGTTTTTTCTGTAAGTTCACGTCTGGCGGCACTGACACTTGAGACCGTATGAATGGGGGAATACTTTGCTGCAGAAAACAGGTCGGCAAGGGCAGAGGTGAAAGCATCTGTTGCAGATACAATGAGGATACTGTAGGCACGTTCTTTTAAACTCATACTTCACCCCTCCTTTTGACAAGATCATTTTATGAATGAAAGCTACTGCTGGCAGTAGATAGTTAAGATGGTATCTGGTATATATTTTTGGATAAAAGCACTGTCTGACGCAAAGGCACAGGCAGATTCAAAATCTTTTGGAAGCTGTTTGAAGGCTGCAAGAGCATCCGCATCCGCTTTATATAAGTTAAAATCTGCAGGGGGAGGCAGTACCAGCTTATTTTGCAGTCCTTCCAAAACTGCATAGATCATAAGGGCAAAAGCCAGGTAGGCATTTGCAGACGGATCTGGGGAACGGAGTTCGATGCGCCGGTATGCACCAATTGCCGCAGGAACCCGGATAAGCTGGGAACGGTTCTCGCTGGACCAGGAAATATATCTGGGAGCTTTATTGCTGCCAAAACGTTTGTAAGAATCCGGGGTTGGATTTAAAAATACCGTCATATCCGGAATCTTATCCAGAATACCGGCAATCATAGAGTCCATATTATCTGTACCATCAGGCGATATCACAGACATATTGATGTGGAATCCGTTTCCAGCTTTATTTTCCAGTGGTTTGGGACTGAAATCTGCAAAAATACCGTTTAACCCGGCAATGGTTTTTACCACTGTCTGGAAGGTCATGGAATTGTCAGCAGCAGTCAGGGGATCCGAATAACGAAAATCGATTTCATTCTGTCCTGGTCCCTCCTCATGGTGTGAACTTTCCGGCAAAATACCCATCTGCTCCAGCGTCAGGCAGACTTCGCGGCGGATATTTTCACCCTTGTCTTCGGGAGCGATGTCCATGTAGCTGGCATTATCGTAAGGAGTTTTTGTCGGATTTCCATTGTCATCCA
>CAJMQQ010000075.1 GCA_905215625.1 uncultured bacterium | reverse complement strand
ATGTGTTCAGCCTAGTTCATATAAATATGTGTCCAGGATTCTGGGTACATATCAGATTGGTATCCGGCATAACATTCATTTTATTTTCCCATCTGTTCCGATGCGATTTTTTTCATTTTTTTCACTGAGAATATACAAACCAGCAAGGTCAGCACATCTGCAGCCGGCTGGGAACAGTAAATTCCCATAACGCCAAGGAATTTCGGAAGAGTCAGGATAAATGGGACGTAAAACAGTCCCTGACGGATTAAAGATAAAAATATTCCGTATCCGGAAGCCCCGATTGTCTGGTAGGTAATGGTCATCATGTAGCACAAACCAAAGGCAGGGTATAAAATAACCTGGGAAATCAGCAGCCATCTTCCGTAATCTACAATAACCGGATTGCGGTTAAACATTAAGATCAGCGGTTTTGCCATCAGAATATATACGGCTGCTACCAGAACCGTTAATATCAAAGAACCCTTTAAGGCAAAACGGACAGACTGATGGAACCGGTCCTCATCCTTTGCTCCAAATGCAAACGCCGCTACCGGCTGATAACCCTGCATAAATCCCATTACAACGTAGCTGCCAATTAAAATCAGACGCTGTACCACGCCGTAAGCTGCAATAATTTCATCAGACTGTGGTAAGGATGCTGCTGCAATATTGGTAAGAGACGCTGCTACAGACAGACAAATCTGGATAATTGCAGTTGGAATACCGATGGCTGCAACCGTTCTGATCATCTTCCAGCTTGGCTTAAAGGATTTTCTCTTTATCTTGATAATAGATTTGCCGCTTGCATAGAACCATACTAAGATAAAGAAGGTAACAAACTGGGAAACGGTTGTTGCTAAAGATGCGCCTTCTACTCCCATATCCAGACCCCATTCAAACATGAAAATCGGATCCAAAACCACGTTCAGCAGCGCGCCGGTAATCACGGCGATAGAAGAAATCTTAACCGAAGATTCTGCTCTTGCCGCACAGTTCATACTCTGAGCCGGAAGATTTGCAAGGGCTGCTACGAACATCCAGAATGCATAATCCTTTGCCAGAGGAAGGGACGCGTCGGACGCGCCAAATGCTCTCATCAACGGTTCAATAAATACAATACCGCCAACGCACAGCAGGATACCAATTCCTACTGAAATTCCAATAATGGTTGTAACCGTCCGGCTGGCTTCCTCATTGTCCCCGCTTCCCAACTGGCGTCCTGCCAGAACTGCCGCACCAGCGGCAAAAATATTTTCAATCGATACCATAATCAGCAGCAGCGGCACTGTAACGCCTACTGCAGTCAGGGCAATATCGGAGTTCAGCATTCCGATGTAGGCCGTATCAACCAGATTGTAAACTGCCTTGGCAAGCAGAGCCAGGGTAGCCGGAACAGCCAGCTTAATAATTGCCTTAGAAGGCGCCATGCCTCCTAAAACTGATGTTGTGTTTTCTGCACTTTTCATAGTCGTCATTCCTTCTTTCTGTCAACAATTCCGTATAATAAAATGTCCACGATCTTCCGGCAGCTTTCTTCATGATTTTGAAATTCCTGACTAGAAAACTCCGCAATCGTATAGTTTGCATGAAAAGAATCCTGAAACCTCCGGAATATTTCAATCGCCTCCGCCTTTGTCACATCCGGACGCAATTCAATCGGCTCTAACAACCCTTCCAGAGTCTGGATATTCAGCTTATCAAAATCCTGTCTGCACTCCTGGATCTTTATCCCAAGATGTTCCGGAGGCGTAACGACCGCTTCACAAAAGATACGGCGGTAAACCGGATATTCCTCAAAAAATGCCATTCTGGCTTTAAAATAGGCTTCCAGCTGTTCCTGGGGACTTCCCTCCATAACTTGTATTTTCTCTTTAATAAATTCCGTTAAAAGGGTAAAACACTCCGTTACACAGGCTAGGAACAACCCGTCTTTTGTATCAAAATAATGGTACAGGATTCCTTTGGAAATCTCTTGGGCGCTGCAGATGGTATTTACCGAACTGGCTCCATAACCTTTTTTTGAAAATTCTGTTAATGCGCTGTCCATAATCCTTCGCCGCATCTGCTGGTTCTTTTCTTCCCGTTTCATTCCATCACCTCCATATTATCGACCATCTAGTCTATTTTTCTATAAAAATATAACACAAATAGACCAAGTGGTCAATAATATTTTTATGAATTTTTTCTGCTAAAACTCTGTTAATGTCTCATATCAATGTCGTTAAGAAACTGGTCAAACCCTTTTCTTCCTTTTTATTTCATTTTACAATGTATCCAGTCAAAAATAAGCATTTCTATCAATACACTTATCAAAGGAGGACGTTCATTATGGCAGCCGCTGCAGTTTTGATTATGATTCTTTATGCAATTATCGGAGGGGTTTCTACCCTTGCCATGGTCATCGGCATTCCAGCCGTTATTATATGGAAGATTTACAGAAAAATCGTATTCCATACTTCTATTTATGCATAATCATTGTTTTTGAACGGCAGACTCTGAGGGGAATGGATCCATTTCCAGCCGCTCTCCGTCTGTCTGCAGTTCAAAAGCTCCTGATTCTGCCGTTATCCATATCTTTGCTCCTATTTTTTCCAGCCGCTCTATGGTTTCTTTATGAGGATGTCCGTAGGAATTGTCTCTTCCGCAAGAAATAATGGCAATTTCCGGATGAACGGCTTCTAAAAACAACTGGCTGCTGCTTTCTTTTGATCCATGGTGGCCTGCTTTTAGCACTTCTGCTTCCGGAACCGTTGTCTGGGAAAGCATGGCTTCTTCTCCTATACTCCCCAAATCTCCTGTAAGAATCATAGAAAAATCCTGATATTCTGCAGCAATCACCAGAGAATGTTCATTTTTTTCTTCTATCTGCGCATGGCTCTGTCCCGGCAGCGGCGGATACAAACAGGTAAGCCTCAGTCCCTTTCCAGTTTGTTCTCCGCTTATGGTATCCCCCTGACCGATATAACAGACCTGTCCTTTCTGCGCCTTTGCCAGATCTTCCAGTTCTGCATAAATCTCCTGTCCCCTTCCATGAGCTGGAAGCAGCAAATTCGAAACATGGATGGTTTGTTCTTCCAGAAGATATTTTAATCCGCTGATGTGATCCGCGTCTCCATGGCTGACAATGGCATAATCTATGATGTCTGCTGCCCGGCTTTCGAGAAATGGCGTCAGCGTCCGGTTTCCCAATAATTTTTCGTCTGTACTTCCTCCATCTATCAGCACCACCGCATTTTCTGTCTGAAGCACAATGCCGTCTCCCTGGCCTACATCTAAAAATGTAACGGTCAGTCCCTGAGGCGGCTGATACTGGAGAAAAAACGGCCCAATTACCGCTGCCGCCGCCAGTACCATCAAACGCCTTCCGGAACTTTGTTTCGCAGCATACCATCCTGTCAGCAGGCAGCCGTAATACACCCCTATCTCCTTCCAGTCCGGTCTGCCTGTCAGAAATGAGTTTCCAGGCAGGCTTAATACCCATTGGCTCAACTGTTCATACAGCCAGAAAATCCGGCACCCCAGCCAGAGAACCGCTGCTCCCGCTTCACTCCGCAGACTTCCCGCTCCGATTCCCGCAATTCCAGAATACAGCACATAGGTCATCAGCGGAATCACAATCAGATTTAACAAAATACCATACACCGGAATCCGGAAAAAATGAAACGCCACAACCGGAAGCGTCGCCGCCTGGACTGCCAGACTGACTGCCAGTCCTTTTTTGATGCTGGTTTTAATTCCATACCAGCCTGCCTTCCCTTTCTTTTCAGTCTTTCCCCTCTTTTTTTCCGAATCTTCCGGCAGCCTCAAAAGGCAGATTCCAAGCACTGCTCCAAAGGACAACTGGAATCCGCTTTGTAAAATCTGGTAAGGATGGTTCCAGGTAATCCAAACTGCTGCCAGTCCCAAAGCCGTCAAAGGGTCATACGTCCTTCTGCATACGTCTGCCAAAAATGCGCAGAGCATCATAAAAACAGCCCGTTTTGTGGAACCGGAAGCTCCTATCAGTTCCCCGTAACTAAGCACCAGAACTGCGGAAATAGCTGCTCCGGTTTCGATGGATGCTCCCGCCTTTCTCAGTCCTTTGTACAACCCCATTCCCAGAATCGAAAGGTGAAGTCCGCTGATTGCCAGCAAATGGGCAATTCCACTTTTCTGGTACAAAGTTCTGATATCCGGATCCAAACGCTTTTTTTCTCCCAGTAATGCAGATTGAAATAATCCGGCTTCTTTGGGCGGACACAAAGTCCCCAAAAGACTGCTCCATTTTTGCCTCAGGCCCAGGAGAAAATTCCGGAAAGGCGTTTCCCCCTCATCGTCTGCCTGGCAGGCTTTTCCTTTTATCTGGCCAGTAATCTTCTGGGAAAAATAATAAAGACGGGCGTCAAATTCTCCTGGATTTCCTGTTTTTTCAAATGTTTCCAGATAACCGGAGACCTTCACCCTTCTTCCAATCCGAAGTCCATTTCCTTCTTGTTCCAGGCTTTTCATGCGCACTAGAAGACAGTCAGGGCCTTTCGTTCCTCTTTCATCTCTTACCTTGGTAATCCAGAGTTCCCAGCCGTTTTCACTGGTTTCCATCTTATCCAAAAAGCCGGAAACCGTAACTGACCCTGTCCGTTCCAGTACCCATTGTTCCTGACGGTCCAGAAGGCATAAGTTTCGTTCCGCTCTCCAAAAACCCAGCAGGCCGCAGATAACAGCAGCGCAAAAAGGCAGAAGCCGTTTTAAGCCTCTGCCTTTTAACATTATCAGGAAATATACCGCCGCACAAACGGCTGTAAACGCTGCAAATTCCTTTATCAGCGCTGTCATTCCCGCCATCTTTCCCTGCAGAGCTAATACCTCTCCAAGTACGAACCCCACTGCAAGTGTGAAAAATGGTCGTTTCATATTTATTTTTTCCGATACTCCTTTGTCAATAACAATTCGACTGCCAGACGGTCTGAAAGCCGTCCGGTTTTTACCTCTTCTTCCATCTGAACGCACAATTCTACGTAAGAAAGAATCTGCTCCCTGGAAAATGCCCTGGTCTGCGGAAGGACTTTGCCCACAACAAAGGGCTGGATTTTCATTTTTGCAGCAATGGATCCTTTGTCCATTCCTTTTGCCGCCAGCTCTTTTACCTGTAAAATCTGGTTAAATTGTCTGGCAATCAGGAACAAAATCCGCATCGGCGGCTCTTTCAGCGTCAGAAGATCCTCATACAAATCCATGGCTCTTCTGGTCTGTCCAGCCGCCAGCGCAGAAATCATGTCAAAAATCTGGTTGGCCGCCTGGGTGGTGCAAATCTCTTCTACATCCTGGTCGGTAATGACCTCTCTTCCCATGGTGTAACTGATCAGTTTTTCCAGCTCCATCCGGATATTATCCATATCGTCTCCGGCCTTGCTTAAAAACAAATCCATGGTTCTTCCAGTAATTTTCCGGCCTTCCCTGGCCAGGATTCCAGCCGCCCACTTTGCAAGCTGGGAGGCGTCCTGGTGATTTAACTCCGCCGCATACCCCGCCTTTTTCACCGCCTTGTACATCTTGCTCCGTTTGTCTACTTCAGACTCTACAAACAACAGGCAGGTTGTTTCCGGCACGGAAGGAAGATAGGTTGCCAGTTCCTCAGACGCGCTCTTAAAAAATCCGCTGTCCTCAATCAGAATCAGCCTCTTTTCTGCAAAAAAAGGCATGGTCTCTGCCAGTCCAATGATTTCATTGACATCCAGACCTTTTCCTTCATAATAATTATAGTTCATGGTATCGCCGCCGGTAATTTTGTCTTTCAGCCGGTTTTTATAGCTCTTTTTCAAAAAACCTTCATCCCCGAACAGCAGATAAACCCGCTTAAACTCTCCTGATTTTAAATCTGCATTCAGTGTCTGCATACTGCCTCCCTGCTACTCTTCTGCCGCAATATAGTCCTGGTTCTGTTCAAACAGACGGTTTAATGGAAAAATATCCTTTAACAGACCGTCGTTTGCTCCATTGATGGAAATCTGCACCCGGTTAACATCCGTATTTTCCACCAGACTGTTGACAATGGAGTACACTGGAATATATTCTTTTACATTCAGCGTATTCTGCAAAAATCCACTGTCAAAATTGATGTAGCAGATGTTTTCCGTTGTGGAGACGTTTAACAATCTGGTCTCTGCTGGCAGCGTAGGCATCAGACCTTCCTGGGACGGGCCGGAAATCAGTTCTTCAATTACCAGCCGCTCTAAAGAAGTGTTAATGCTGTGAATTACCTGACGTTTTTCTGCTTTCAGCACCTCTCCATTTTCATCTGTAAAATACAGAATCAGTTCTGATTCTTCAAATCCATTGACATCGCTGATGCTTTCTACAAAATCTGCCGCGCATATCATCCCCACTGGATTTCCCCTGGCATCCACAATAGGCTGATCCCCGCTGTAAATATTAATGTATTCAATCCCCGGAACCTGGGTAAATACCTTTGTCAGCGCCGCCCTTCCTAAAATCTCCCTGGTGGGATTCATCAGCATATAGTTGGGATCAAAGTAAAGGTAGAGCACAGTGCCATCCAGCATATACCTCTGAAGCTGTATTTTCTCCCCTAAAGCCGTCTGTCCGTCAAAATCCGCCGGTACCTGTACAAGCTGCCGCATCAGTTCTTCGATTAATGCGCCCTTATCTTCTTCGCCTGCCGCAGGCTGGTATTCCATTGGAATCAGCCTGGTTCCAGCAGTATTGAGGTAGTATATCTCATATACGCCTTCTTCTATGGGCTCCATCTCCTGCCCCTTCCTGCATCCGCCTAACAAAAGCAGAAGGGTCATGCAGGCAGCCAGTATCCATACCTTTTTCATCATACCCCTCCTGTCTTTCATTTGATGTAGGTTAAAGGAATCCGGACAGAAAATGTGGTTCCCTCTCCTTCTTTGCTGTCTACTTTAATAATTCCATGATGCATCAGGATTACATTTTTCGTAATGGCAAGTCCCAGGCCGGTTCCTCCGGTCTCACGGGAACGAGCTTTATCTACCCGGTAGAAACGTTCGAATATGTGTTCCTGAAATTCTTCCGGAATTCCAATACCGGAATCGGAAACCTTAATATAAAAATACTTGTGATCCGCATCCAGAGTAACCCGTACCCAGCCGTCTTCGATGTTATATTTCACTGCATTTTCCACCAGATTATTTAAGGCCAGCGACAATTTTACTTCATCCACTTCCGCCGTTACCTCCCGGATGCTTTCTAAAATCAGCTCGATATTCCGTTTCTGGGCAATGGGGCGGATTCGCTTTAAAATCAGACCTAACAAATCGTTGATGCTGACCTGGGCGATATTCATCTCTGCTGCAGATTTATTCATTTTGACCAGAGACAGCAAGTCATCAATAATCTTGCTTTCCCTGTCAATTTCGTCGGAAATGTCCTGCATAAACTCCTGATACAGCTCTACAGGCACGTCTTCCATGCTCATAAGGGAATCGGCCAGAACCCGTATAGAGGTAATGGGGGTTTTCAGCTCATGAGACACATTCGACACAAATTCCTGTCTGGATTTATCCACTGCCTTTAACTTCCGGATTGCCTGACTAACGGCTTCGGATATTTTTCTGGTTTCCCGGTAAGTGGTTTCTTCAATCTTTGTATCCAAATCCCCTTCCGCCGCCTTTTCCAGCATCTCAATCAGACGGCTGAAAGGCTGCAGCAGCAGTCTTGCCAGGGCAATTGCAGTCACTGCCAGAATCAGGATGGCAATGAGGTCAAAAAACCTGGACTGCTCTTTTATCGAATCTTTTACAGAATTTAAGCTTTCTGTGGAAGCGGCCACCATCATTACTCCGTCGATCTGCTTTTCTGACATATCGTGATAGATGGGAACCGTCTGGACAAAATAGTTTTTGTTTTCGTTATAAACATTGCTCATCTCTCCTTGAAAACAGAGAATGATCTCTTCTGCAATATTTAAACGGCCTTCCACCAGACCAAAGGTGTCTTTTACAATCCGGTAACTTTTGTCTACAATGACAATACGGCCATTAAAAATATCGGCCGTAATCTCCATTTCTGTATTTAAACCAGTGTCCTGATACTCCGGCAGAAAATAGCCGGATCTGGTCATTTTGCTGCTGATAATCTTGCACTGGTTCAGCACCTCTGCCCGCCGGTTGTCAATCTGACCCTGACGAACCGTTCCCGATAAAAAGCTTCCCTGCAAAAGAATGGGGAAAATTCCCACTGCCAGAATAATCAGTACAAAAGGTACTGCTACGCTAAACGTAGGGGGCCAGGAATTTCTCTGCTTTTTTATCCATTCCATCCTTGCTGTCCTTTCTGCTTTCTCCGCTTATATGTCCAGCATTTTTGTAGCAGTAACTGCAAATGCCCCAGGTCCGATGTGGCAGGCTACGCTTAAGGACAGCGGATCGATGTGTACGGTATTGCCCGGATACAAAGCCTCCAGTTCTGCTTTCAGTTCTTCTGCCAGCTCCGGATTACACGTATGGGCAACCTGAAGGTGCATATGTTTTGCTTCCTTGTCTCCCAGACGCACTTCCATCTCTTTTGCCAGAGCAGACAGCATGGTAGATTTTGCCTGCTTTACGGTTCTGGCCTTGGAAAATGCATCCAGTTTTCCTCCCTCAATAATCAGAACCGGCTTGATACGCAGAAGGGTTCCCAACGCTGCGGCTGCCGGAGTGATTCTTCCGCCTTTCTTTAAATACTTTAAAGTATCGACCGTAATAAAGATAATACTATCTCCTTTTGTCTCTTCCAGCTTTTCTTTAATTTGTTTTGCGCTATACCCTTTTTCCGCCATTTTCTGAGCGTCTAAAACAGACTGGCGCTGGGTAACAGAAATTCTCTGATTGTCCACTACCTGAACCTTTCCGTCAAACTCCTCTGCAAGCATCATAGCAGTCTGGCAGGATCCAGAAAGAGAGCTGGACATGGGAATGTGGACGATTTCGTCGTATTCTTTCAGAAGTTCACTCCACAAATTCATTACATCTTCCGGAGAAGGCTGGGAGGTAGAAATATTGGCGTCATTTTTCAGTTCCTCATAGAACTGCTCCTGAGTCAGGGTAATATCTTCATAATAAGTCTCGTCATTAATCATAAACGGCATAGGAAGTACAGCAACTCCCAGTTCTTTTGCCTGTTCCTGCGTAATGCCGCTGTTGCTGTCTGTAACAATTGCTATTTTCATATCTCTTTTCTCCTTATTTTCATGATCCATGAATTCCATTGGCTGATGTATAAAGCTGATAATACATTCCTTTTTCCTGCATTAACTGGTCATGGCTTCCTTCTTCTACAATGTGATTGCCGGACAGTACTAAAATCCGGTCTGCATTCCGGATAGTTGAAAGCCTGTGGGCAATGGTCAGGGTTGTCCTTCCCTCTGCCAGCTTGTCTAAAGACTGGGAAACCAGGTGCTCGCTTTCATTGTCCAGAGCAGATGTGGCCTCGTCCAGAATTAAAATAGAA
>CAJMQQ010000074.1 GCA_905215625.1 uncultured bacterium | reverse complement strand
AGAGCACTTCACTCGTAATGAAGGGGTCGTGGGTTCGAGTCCCATTTTCAGCTTAGCGGAAAAGATAGCTGAAATCCAGTATTTATGCAGGGTTTCAGCTATCTTTGTATTTACATCATTTATTTTTATTCAGCTGTTTTATGATTTGGTTCACATATGTACTTAAACCGGCAACGAGAACGCCTTGCGTAACTGCGGTAAATACTGCCAATGCAATTTTCTGGCTGCTATTGCATTGGCATGTAGCGAAAATATAAACCGCACTGATTATAATTCCCATCCCCCCAAGCAATAATGGAATGTACTTATCCTTTACTGTCTGTGCTTGTTTTAACCACATGCCAATGAAATAAAGAACAATTGCTATCACCAGAAGTTCGGGTTTTACATAATCCATAATCTGATTCACACCTATGCCTCCATGACTGCGCCTGCTTTTTATTTATTTTATGCGAATGGTTTGGTTTAAAATGTCTTTTTAATTTGACTTTTCACACCCTTTGGGGCCTGCTGCATATACTAAACCAATGAAAAAATCCGAGGTTTTCCTATGTATTTACCTCCCCTGAAAACAGCACAGACCCAGCAGACCGATGAAGGCAAGCTTCGCCTCTATGTAATATCCGCTCTGAAAAATCAGCCTGTCGAGGATGCTACCGTTACCATTTCCTACTCCGGAGAGCCGGATTCCGTCATTGAAGAAGTAAAAACAGATGCAAGCGGCATGATTCCGGAAATCACGCTGCCCGCACCCCCTCTGGAATACAGTATGGCTCCCTCCGAATACCAGCCCTATGCGGAATATACCTTTCGCATTTCCAGAGAAGGATTTGAAGATTTGGACATATCCGGCGCGGAAATCCTGCCGGATGCCACGGCCATTCAAAGAGCCGTCATGAATCCTTCTACGCCTCAAAATACCTTTGAAGACATTGTCATTCCTGCGCATACACTCTACGGGGAATACCCGCCCAAAATCCCGGAAGACGAAATCAAACCTATGGATACCTCCGGCGAAATCGTCTTAAACCGGGTAGTCATTCCTGAATATGTGGTAGTTCATGATGGAGTCCCTACCAATCCCTCCGCCAAAGATTATTATGTGCGCTACCGGGATTATATCAAGAATGTGGCCAGCAGTGAAATCTACGCCACTTGGCCGGCGGATACTATCCGAGCCAATGTTCTGGCTATTATGTCTTTTACACTAAATCGCGTGTATACAGAGTGGTACCGGAACAAAGGCTACGATTTCACCATCACTTCTTCCACTGCCTTTGACCACAAATGGATGTACGGGCGCAATATTTTTGAAAGCATTTCCCAAATCGTAGACGAACTTTTCGACAACTATCTGTCTCGCCCTGGCGTACGGCAGCCCATTCTCACCCAATACTGTGACGGAGAACGGGTCCAGTGTCCAAATTGGATGACACAGTGGGGGTCGAAGTATTTGGGTGACCAGGGCTACTCTGCTATTGAAATTCTTCGCAATTTTTATGGAGATAATATGTATATCAACAGCGCAGAAGAAATTTCCGGTATTCCTGCTTCATGGCCAGGAAATCCCCTGGACATCGGTTCCTCCGGACCTAAAGTGCGACAGATACAGGAACAGCTGAATGTCATTGCCAATTCCTATCCTGCACTTCCTAAGATAACAGCAGATGGAATCTATGGAGAAGCTACCCAGAATGCAATCCGGGAATTCCAAAAAGTATTTGGTCTCCCTGTAACCGGTGTGGTGGATTACTCTACCTGGTATGAAATTCAGGAAATTTACGTAGGCGTCACCAGAATTGCCGAATTAGTTTAAAAAACAGACCGCTCAGGCATACCACTTTTTATTGACATTCTGTGGCAGCCTCGCGGTCTTTCCTTTCTGTTTTATCTTACTTCCAGTAATTCGGAAACTGATTTCTCAATACTTTTGTGCAGACCTCTTCCCCCTCCTGAGCAAGTTTCTCTTCATCCACACCGGTTAAATGTCCGTCTGCATATACAATTTTTCCATTCACTATGGTCATCCACACCGGCCCTGTTACACCGACTCTTGCAAGAAGGTTTTTCGGATCATGTACTGCTCCTGTAAATTCCAGACTACGTGTATCAACCAAAAACATGTCTGCTCCTTTTTCCGGTTCCAGAGAACCAAGATCCATTCTTCCAAGTGTTTTTGCACCATTGATGGTTGCTACTTTTAACATGTCATAAGCAGAAACACTTCCTCCTCTTTCTTTTGTATGATATGCCTGCATCAGATACGCCATACGCAGTGCATCCAACTCATTTGAACTGTCATTCGTAGCAGAACCATCACACCCAAGACTAACAAGAACTCCCATTTCCTGAAGTTTTTTGATATCCAGAATAGGGAAACCACCAAGAACTGCAGGTGCCGGACAATGGGAGATTCCTGTTCCTGTTTTCGCAATTTTTTCGTATTCTGCCTGCGTTAATTCCCATGCATGTGCATAAAAAACATCATCTCCAATAAATCCAATTTTCTCACACCAATCCAATGTACGCATCCCATAACGTTCCCGGATTCCTTCACTTTCTCCTTCTCCAAGATGTGTATGCAAACGGACACCTTTATCTCTTGCCAGTTTTACAGATTCTACAAACGTATCTCTATAACAGTTGATCGGCTGACATGGAGACACTACGATCTGACTCATAGAATATGGAGATGCATCATGATATTGATCGATCAATCGCTCACAATCCCGAATAAACTCATCTGTCGTTTCCACCATAGCTGCCGGAATAGAACTTCCCTCTTCTCTCGGCAGTGTGTTTCCTCCACGCCCTGCATGATAACGGATTCCCAACTGGGCTGCTGCTTCCATCTGACGATCAACCGGTCTTTTTCCGGTTGTTGTTGTATAACAATACTGATGATCAAATGCTGTAGTACATCCGTGTTTTAACAGGTCAGCCATGGCAGTCAAAGAAGAATAATAAATAATCTGATCATCAATGTTCTGGAAAATGCGATAAATTTTATCAATCCAATCCATAACTGTCAGATGTGGATAATCAATGGTAATCAGATTTCTTACAAAGGTCTGAAAAAAATGATGATGCGTATTTACCATTCCGGGATATACAAATTTCCCTGTTCCATCAATCACCTCTGCATCCTCTGCCGGAAGATTCTTTCCGATTGCAGAGATTTTTGCTCCATCAATCAATAAATCCGAATCATAAAACACGTCATCTTTTGCATTACATGTTACAATTGCTTTTGCATTTTTTATTAAAATTTTACTCATGTCTTTACCTCCAAACTTTAAAATATCTTATCTGGAACCACGGATATACGGTTTGCCTAATTTCTCAGGCTGGTTACTTTTTCCAATAGAAAGTAACAATGTCAGCAACGTTATCACGTACGGAAGCATTGCAAGTGCCTGAGTAGGAAGCGGAACTCCCATGGCCTGTAAGCGAATCTGAAGTGCATTGGCACCGCCAAACACGAAAGCTGCACCCATAGCCCCAAGCGGTGTATATCTTCCAAGAATTACCGCAGCAAGTGCAATATATCCTCGTCCGGAAATCATATTCTCTGAAAACTTACCAAGCTGTACCAGTACCAGAACTGCACCTCCGATACCGCCCAATACACCGTTTACCACAATCGCAGCCCACTGATGTCCATATACAGAGATACCTGCTGCATCCGCAGACTGAGGATTTTCACCAATAGAGGAAAACGCAAGCCCGGATGAGGTTTTCCTATAAAATACAGATGCAAGAATCACAAGAACAAACACAAGATAGGTCATAATATCCTGATTGAAAAATGCATCTCCAATGAGAGGAATTCTACTGAGTACAGGGATTCTAATACGTTTCAGTGTTTCGATCTGCTGATAAGATTCTCCCGCAGACATCAACTTATATCCAAAACTGGTAACACCCAACATAAAAATATTAAGGGCAATGCCGCTGACGGACTGATCCTGAAACAGCTTAATACATAAAAATCCATGAATCACGCTGACAAGACATCCCCCCAGCATACCGCAGAGAAATCCCACCAACAGACTATTACTGTAAAACGCCCCTGCAAAAGAACCGAATGCACCGCCCAACATAACGCCTTCCAGCCCTATGTTCAAAATTCCTGTTTTTTCCAGAAACACTTCTCCAAGGGCAGCATAGATAAGCGGAACTGCCATTCGTACGGCTGCTGCCAAAAATGCAGTAAAAAACGTAAGTGTAAAAATTTGTTCCAGCATCCTTATACCTCCTTGTTTTTTCTCTTTAATAGTGATAGATGGAACGCCTTTCTTCCCAGGATAAGGAGTACCACAAATCCGATCAAAATGCTGACAAGTGCAGACGGAACGCCAAGTTGTCTCTGCATAGAATTTGCTCCGACCTGCATTGCTGCAAATGCTAACGCAGCAGCAAGCACACCCCATGGACGATTTCCAGCAATCAAAGCAATCAAAACTGCTGTATAACCACACTCGGAAGAGATTCCTTCTATCAGTTTTTTCTGCACGGCAATAACTTCAATCACACCTGCAATTCCGGCAAGTCCACCGCTTAAAAAGGCAGACAGTACAATGTTTTTCATCACCGAAATTCCATTGCAGGCAGCACCATGCCTATTCATACCCACCACTTTCATTTCATAACCGAACTTTGTTTTTTCCATAAGAATCCAGATGAATACTACTGCTGCAACAGCAATAAAAATTCCTCCATGCAGGGTAGTCGGAGGCATCAAATAGGAAAACGTAGCTTCTCTGTCAATTCTCGCAGATTGAGGAACCGATCCCGCCGGATCCATTAAGAATGTACGAACCGCAATCCCCAGAAGATTGATGGCAATATAATTTAACATGATTGTTACAATAATTTCTGAGATACCAAATTTTGACTTCATGATTGCTGCAATCAGTGCCCAAATTCCTCCACAGAGAAATCCAGCTACAATAGAAAGCACGATGCGAAGACTCCCGGGAACCTGTGTAAAAGTCAAGGAAACCATAGCCGCAGCAATAGCACCAATATAAAACTGTCCTTCCGCACCAATATTGAAAAAACCGGTACGAAATGCCACTGCACATCCGAGACCCGTCAGAATCAATGGGGTCGCTTTTACAAAAATCTCACAAAAACCATTGAGATTACCAAACACACCGCCCAAAAACATAGTATAAGCTTCCAGAGGATTCGCACCACAGAGTAAAATCAAAATGGTTCCCATTAGGATGGCTAACAGCACGATCCAGACAATATCCAGATATTTTTTTCTACTTCCCATTATTTCATTTCCTCCTTCGTAATACCGCCCATCAGAAGTCCTAACTGTTCCATTTCAATTTCTTCTTTTTTCTGAACACCTACGATTTTTCCACCAAACATAACTGCCACTCTGTCAGAAAGCTGCATGATTTCTTCTAGATCTGCTGAAATCAGGATTACACTTTTCCCTTCATTTCTTTGATCCATCCAGACCTGACGAACAAACTGTGTTGCACCAATATCTAATCCTCTCGTAGGCTGATTTGCGATAATTAATTTGGAATGCTCCGTAATTTCCCTGGCAAGTATTACTTTCTGCTGATTTCCACCCGACATGAATTTTACAGGAGTCTCTCCCTCCTGATTCCCTGATGTTTTAATGTGATACTTCTCAATTGCTTTTTCTGCATTTTCTTTAATAGCTTTTTTCTGAAAAATACCATTCTTTAAAAACGGCTTTTTATCATACTGCCGCAAAATCAGATTTTCTTCTACATTCATATCCAACACCAGTCCATCTCTATGTCGGTCGTCTGAAATATAAGAAATTCCTTTTTCAAATCGCTCCTTAATCTTCCAGGAAGCAATCTCTTCTCCCATGTAGCAGATTTCCCCTTTAGAAATCTTTCGGATACCGGCAATCACTTCTGCCAGCTCCTTTTGTCCATTTCCGTCTACTCCGGCAATCCCCAAGATTTCCCCTTTGTAAACTTCCAGATTGATCTGATCCAGAACCGGTTTTTTATGTCCTTTTTTTACAGTAATATCTTTTAGCTGTAATGCTATTTCTTTCTTCTCTGTTTCTTTTACTTCAAAGTTATAATCCAACTGTCTTCCAATCATATAATTGGACAATTCTGTGGGATTGGTGTCTTTTGTTACAAGATCTTTTATTTTCTTTCCGTCCCTTAAAATGGTTACACGATCACTGATACTCATAATCTCACTCATACGATGGGTAATAATGATCACGGCATATCCTTCTGCCTTCAATTTTCTAAGCACGGAAAAAAATTTCTCTGTTTCTTTTGGCGTAAGAACACCCGTTGGTTCATCCAAAATTAATAATTCTACATTTCTGTATAATGCTTTTAAAATCTCTACTCTCTGCTGCTGCCCAACAGAAAGATCACTAATCCTTGCATCCGGATCCACTTGCAGACCATATCGTTCTGCCAGATCTTCCAGGCTTTTTTTTGCACTTTTACGATCCAGAAAAAACCCTTGCTTTTCCAATCCCAAAATCACATTGTCAAGAACTGTCATCTTATTCACAAGAGAAAAATGCTGGTGTACCATTCCGATTCCTTCTGCAATCGCATCTTTAGGAGAATGGAAATGCACTTGTTTGCCTTTCCAAAAAATTTCTCCTTCATCTGCAGAATAAATCCCGAACAAAATATTCATCAATGTCGTTTTCCCAGCACCATTCTCTCCAAGCAATGCATGAATTTCACCTTTTGCCACAGACAGATCGATTTTTTCATTGGCATAGACGCCGGAAAATTTCTTTCCGATATGCTTCATCTCTAATATATTCATCATATTGAAGGCTCCTTTAAAACAGGCAGGTCCAATAAAATCCAGCTCCTATTGTCCTGCCTGCATGATTTCTATATAATTCTATTCCTGATTACTTTCCTGCTCTGTCTTTTGTGTCACATGGAACCTTGAAGCTTCCATCTTTAATTTCGGCTTCTTTTGCATCTACCATTTCTTTTACCTCTGCCGGAATCTTGTCTTCCATAGCTTTGTTATAAACTAATTCTACAATGCCTTCCGCCATTCCAAGTTCCTTAACTTCTCCCTTGAAGTTCCCCTCTTTAATATCTGTAACAGCTGTTTTGATTAGCTCCGGAACATGATATACTGCAGAAGAAAGAACTGCATTTTCAGCAAGAGCACTCTGGTCATAAGAATCACCTGTAGCAAATAATCCGGCATCCTGTGCTGCATTCAATGCTCCTGTACCTGATTCATTTGCACAATGTCCGATGACATCTGCACCACCGTCAATCATGGCCTGTGCTGCTTCTTTTGCCAATGCGGTATCTGTAAAAGAACCGGTCCAAGCTGTCTGGTATTTTATGTCTGGATTTACTTCTTTTGCACCATCTTCATATCCGTTCATGATTTTTACAAGAGACGCTCCCTGTACTGGTCCAATAAATCCAATATTTCCTGTCTGTGACATTCCTGCTGCCAGCATACCCTGAAGGTATCCCGTTTCTTCACATTTCATAACATAGGATGCAACATTTTCTGCAGCTGCATCTGATTCAATGCAGATAAATTTTGTATCCGGATACAATTCTCCTACTTCTAAGGCCGGATCACCAAACTGGAAACCATGTCCAATCACTACATCGTAGTCATTAGATGCATATTCTGTAAATGCAGAAGTCATATCTGCTGCCTGTACATTTTCTGTATAAGCAATTTCACATCCCAGTTCTTCTTCCACCAGTTTCAGACCTTCGTATGCTGACTGGCACCATCCCATATCATTGACTGCACCGGTAACACAAAGGGCTACCTTCAGTGTATCATCTTTTGCTTCTGTTTTTTTCTCTTCCGCTTTGTTGCCACATCCGGCCAAAGTTCCTGTTGCTAAAGCTCCACATAACATTGCAGCTAAAAGTTTCTTCATATTTTCTTCTCCTTCACTACATCGTAATCGTCATTTCTCATTCATTATAATGAACATATATTATTTTGTCAATTACATTTTGTTTTTCATGACAAATCTTTTTTTCTGTGTTATCATAGAGAACAAAAGAAGAAGCAAAGGGGAACACTATGTCAAAACTGAATCTTGCCAGAATTGGCTTTTTATTGAAAAGCAGAAGAATTGAACTAAATCTTTCTATCCGGGAGCTTTCCGTAAAATCTGGGGTTGCCGCTGGAACTATTAGTCAGATTGAAACCGGGAAAACATCTCCAAACCTTGTGAGCGTCTATTCTTTATGCGAATCCCTAAACTTCCCTATCTCAGCTCTTTTTATTCAAGATGACAGCGATCGGGTAAAACTTGTACGAAAAAATGAACGCACCTCTTTTGTAAGAAATACCAGCAATCAGGAAACCATCCTTGAATCTCTTATTACAAAAGGTGATAGCCGAATGTGGGGAGGTATCATTGATATGCCTGCTGGAACAGACTCCGGAGACTATTATTATCACGGAGGAGAAGAATTTGTTTTTGTCTTGGAAGGCAGTATCACTTTTTATCTGGAACAGGTTGGCAGCTATGTATTAGAAGTTGGTGATACCCTGTACTATCCCAATGAGATCGGACATCGATGGAAAAATCACACAAAGAGCTCTGCTAAATTTTTGATCGTATCCACCTCTGAATTCCGTCAGGAAATCGATGAGCTTGCAGACAAGACACTTAATTAGACCAGATACGGATAAACATTGCGATTTTTTACATGTTAAAAGCCCCATAAACCAGATTTTGTTGCTCTGGATTATGGAGCTTGCTTTTCTTTTACATATCTCCTCTTAAAATCACACGGATTCTTTTATAAAGCAGTAATACAATAACAGAAACAAGAACACCTTTCAAAAGATTAAAAGGACCAACGGCAAGAACAGCAAACATAAACAAACTGTCAATCGCTCCGTTAATCTTAGTTCCCATTTCTACAAAAGCCTGTACCGGCATTCCAAACGCTGCTCCATATGCTGGAAGCAATATAAAGGCATTAAGCACACATGCAAAAACTGTCATCAGCACGGTTCCCGTCGTCATACCGATTACTGCATTTTTCCTTGTTTTTTTTCTTCTGTAAAGGAAGGAAGCAGGAAGAAGGAAAGCACATCCAACTATGAAATTCGCCACCTCGCCGACCCCTGCTGTAATGGTTCCGTTTAATACAAAGTTCAGCAAAACTTTTACTGCTTCAATGGCAATTCCAGCTACAGGGCCCATAGCAAATGCACCAATCAGAACCGGAACCTCGCTGAAATCCAATTCATAGAAAGGCGGTGCCAGAAACGGAAGCGGAAACTCAAACAGCATCAAAACTGTTGAAATTGCTCCCAGCATTGCCACCTGGACAATCGTCCTTACTTTGCTTCTGCTTTTTTGTGCTGCATCCATTTTTCTTAATACCTGTTCACTCATGTTCGTTCTCTCCTTTTGATATCTTGATATAAAAGGAAATCCTTTCGTTTTGAATGTAGACCCTGCAATGTCCCTGTGATGGAAAATGCAACCTCCCATCAAGTCATGACCACCCGCTTAGCGGGTGGCATGTTCTCCCCCTATAAGGGGATATT
>CAJMQQ010000073.1 GCA_905215625.1 uncultured bacterium | reverse complement strand
CCCTTTTGAATATTTCCGAGAACCAGTTATCCTATATCACCAATGTAGGCGCAGGAAAGGGACTGATCCGGTGTTCCGGAAATCTGGTGCCATTTGAGAACAGCTTCCCGAAGAATACGAAGCTGTACCGCTTGATGACAACGAAACCGGGAGAGTGTTAGTCGAAAAGATATTTTTAGGGTGCTGTTGGAATTTCTTCGGCAGCATCCTTTTGGGAAGGAGGGAATGTAAATGGAAGAAGGACAAACAGTAGAAATCCAGGAAACGAGAGAACCGCTTCGGGAGCAGGGCAGTATCCGGGCATTGCTGGAACTTTTGGAACAACAGGGCATGGAGCAGGAAAAAGGGGATGTGCTCCGTATGGCAGACTATATTGATTCTATGGAAATGCAGCTGGGAACTGTCCTAAAGGAATTGGGAGAGGTGAAGAAGCAATTGGGTGTGATGCAGGAAAGCAAGGTCAAACTCTTTGCGGTGAACACAATCCAGAAGGCGGAACATCAGGTGCAAACACTTCGTTTTCAGGTGGGAGAATTTAAGACAAAGTTTGTGAAACGTGCAGAGCAGGCAGTTGTTGATTTTAAAGAAAAGGGGAAAGATGCCCTTGCCTCTGCGGTAAAGGGAATGCACCTTACGCAGGGATTACAAATACTTCAGTCTTCTCTGCACAGCATGATGCTGTCGATGGATCAAAAGATTGACCGTCTGGGAAGTATGGCGGAAGAACTGCATGTTGCCAAAGGGCATCTGCGGAATGCATTTCTGGAAGCGGGTGGAAAAGAGGTGCGAAAGCTCACAGAACGCAATCCCGAACAGGGAATCATCTTTCAAACCCAGAAGGTGTTATTCCAATCCATGCGGAGTATCCATAATCTGGAACAGAAAACGGAGCGATTGCAACAGCAGATAGGGAAGCTGGAAGCAAGAGAAGGAAAACAACCGTCTGTGAAGGATACCCTGCAGAAACTGAGACAGGAACCACACCCTTTGAAGTTTGGTAAAGAAGAAAAACAGAAGTCTGCGGTTCGATAAAGAGAAGTTTTTCAAAGGGAGGTGAAATCCATGAAAGAAAAAACAACCATTACGTTTCTTGCAGCGGAGTGCGGGGAGTTCCATGGGATGGGGGAATGTATCGAATGTACATCTTTAAAAGAAGCATTCCGGCATTACCAGAGATTTTGCAAACGTTCCCCTCAGATGCTCCCGTCTTTGGAATTTTCCCTGCACCATGCAGAGGATCCTCTGTATAACGAGGGAGAATATCCATTAGTTACCGGGGAGAAGGGAAAAGAGTTATTATCCTATGTTCCCTATTATGCCAATCATCCGCTGGTGCAGGAAGCGGTAAGGGAACTGGAACAGCTGGAGAGTCAGCAGAAGAAAACAAAAAAACGGGGAAGGGAACGTTAGAAAGTACAAAAGATGGGAGGTGTGTGATTGAAAGAGATCAAAGAAAAAGTGCGGGATCAAAGTCCGAAGATCCGTAATCCTGCCTCCCGGCTTCCAAAGGAACTGGTGCGTTCTGCGATGCTGGAAGCAAAAGAAAAGTCCAGCATCATGACAGATAAGCTCGGAAGAGAAACGGGAGAGGAATCCCCGGTAGAATATGCCGGAAACCGCATCCAGCGTGTGGAACAGCGCATGGGAAGGGAAAGTGCTTCGGCAGCCTATCGTGGCGGTAAGAAGCTGGTGGTAAAAACTTATGAGAAGTTAAAGGAGCAGAAACAAAAGCAGAGAGAAGCTGCGACAGCCCCTTTGGACGGAGAAACAGGAACAGGTGGCACATCCGCCCAGGCAGGGCAGACAAAGGCAAAGAAAGGGCGAACAGAAGCCAAAAGAAGCATTAAGGTTAAGCCGGAAGCCGAAAAAACAATAAAAGAAGCTGGAAATCGGACGGTAAAAACAGCGCCCCGTGTGGTGAAAGCCTCTCCGGTTTCTTCCCAAAAGGTGAAAACCCAGGCAGTCTTACAGAAGAAACAAGCACTCAAATCCATGAAAGCAGCCAGGGAAGCGAAACGGGCCGCCATGCACTCGGTTCAGACTGCCAAGCAAAGTGCAAAGACTGCAAAGGCAACCGGAAGAGGATTGAAAGCCATGGCAGAAGCCGCCGCTCATGCAGTGAAAGCTGCATTTGCAGCACTGATGGCAGGTGGAGGCGCAGTGTTTGTCGTTCTGATTCTGATTGTGGGGATCATTGGGGGTGCAGCCTTTTTGGGAAATTCCCAGAGCAGTGAGGCATTAAGCGCAGAAGTGCTGGCACATACACCTGCCATTCAAAAGTATGCCAGTGAATTTGGAATCCCGGAATATGTCCCAGCAATCCAAGCCATTATGATGCAGGAAAGCGGAGGCAGGGGAACCGATCCCATGCAGGCCAGTGAGTGTCCTTATAACACCCAGTATCCCAATACCCCCGGTGCGATTCAGGATGCAGACTATTCCATCAAGGTGGGGATACAGTATTATGCAGATTGTGTCCGGGAATCCGGATGCCAAAGCCCACAGGATATGGACAAGCTGAAACTCAGTTGGCAGGGGTATAATTATGGGAATGGATATATCTCGTGGGCGTTGGAAAAATTTGGCGGTTATAGTGAAGCCAATGCGCTGCAGTTTTCCCAGGAGCAGGCAGCCGCCCATGGCTGGTCGGGTTATGGTGATCCGGAGTATGTGCCTCATGTGATGCGGTATTATTCCGGCGGAGGTTGGTTTACCGGACTTTTTGGAAACGGACAGCTTGTCACCATTGCAAAAAGTCAGCTTGGAAATGAAGGCGGAGAGAAGTTCTGGTCATGGTATGGATTTGACAGCCGGGAGGAATGGTGTGCCTGCTTTGTCAGCTGGTGTGCTGATCAGGCAGGGGTGATTCAGAAAGGAGCAGTACCAAAGTTCTCCCTTTGTACTGCAGGCGTAGATTGGTTTCAGGAGAAAGGAAAATGGCAGAGTGGCGGGGATGTTCCGACACCAGGGACTATCATCTTTTTTGATTGGAATCATGATGGATCCAGCGATCATGTGGGAATCGTAGAAAGCTGCGATGGAACTACGGTACATACGATTGAGGGAAACAGCGGAGATGCGGTAAAGCAGAACAGCTATACGGTGAATTCCCAGTCGATTCTGGGATATGGGCTGGTAGTTTATTAAAAAGTAAAAATCAAATGGATTGCATTGTGGGAGCAGAGAAACAATGTTATAATGTAAAGGAAGGCAGGGCTGATGTCCTGCCTGTTAATGAATACGAAAAGTACAATCAGGAGATTGATAAAATAGAGTAATTGGGAAGTGAAATGATTGAAACGGGAAGAAATTTTTGAATATGTAAAAAAGCAGTATGGAACACTTCCAGAGTATCTTTGGAAAACATCACCGGAGAGTGCAATTCTTCGACATAAAAATGGAAAGTGGTATGCAGTGCTGATGCAAGTTGAAAAATCTAGGTTGGGATTAGAAGAAGAGGGCATGGTAGATGTCATCAATGTGAAGTGCGAACCGGATATGGTTGGACTTTTGACACAGACCTATGGTTTTCTTCCGGGGTATCATATGAATAAAAAATACTGGATAACCATGTTGTTAGATGGAAGTGTAAGTGAGGCGAAAATCTTAGATTTTTTGGATATGAGTTATGATTTGATAGATGGGAAAAAAGATTGAGTTTAGAGGTTCCGTAACGAATTTGACATAGGAGGTATTTTATTATGGATAAGAGAGAACAGATGATTCGGTTATGGTTTTCTATGTGGCTGGAAAAGAAAGATTTAGGAATGGATGATATTTTTGCAGAGAACGTGATTTATACAGAAAGTTGGGGACCATGTTATAGCAATCGTGAAACCGTAAAGCATTGGTTTCAGGAATGGAATATGCGAGGGAGTGTAATCGCCTGGGATATCAAACAGTTTTTTCACAAAGGGAATCAGACAGCTGTGGAGTGGTATTTTAAAAATGTGATGGAGAATGGAGACATTGAAGAATTTGATGGAATTTCATTAATTGAATGGTCAGCAGAGAATAAAATCCAATCCTTGAAGGAATTCGGTTGTAATCTTCATAACTATAATCCGTACCAAAAGAGTGATACGCCCCAATTCAGAAAAGAAAAAATTAATTGGTTTTAAATGTTAAGTAAGCGGTACAAAGTAATTTTAGCAAGCAATGAGAAGGTGTGTGGTGACATGCATCTTCTTTTTTGCGTTCCAAAAGATTTTTAAGATTTCAAAAAGAAAATCATAAATTTTTCGATATGTAACATTTCTAGGACATTTCTGTTGTAAAATAAGAATTGGAATGATAGCAAAATTGTCGTAAAGGATGAAAAGGAATGAAACAGATTTTAATCGTAGAAGATGATGAACTTTTAAATAAAATGTTAGTTTACAACCTACAGTCAGAATCCTATGGGATTGTTTCTGTGGAAACGGTAAAAGAAGCCATGGAAGTATTAAAAAGCCAACCGTTTGACCTGGTACTATTGGATATTAATCTTCCTGATGGAAATGGATATGAAATTGCAAAAACAATCCGGGATAAATATAGTGATACCATTGTAATCTTTTTGACCGCAAATGACAGGGAAAGTGATGAGATCCGAGGATATGAACTTGGAGCAGTAGATTATATTACAAAACCTTTTTCCATCCATTCCCTGCAGAGGAAAGTAGAAAATGTACTGCGTATGATGCGGCATCATGTGTCCATGCAGGATGTCTTTGATGATGGCAGGCTGTTTTTAAATTTTGCAGAGCAGACAGCTATGCTGGGTGGGAAGCCATTAACCTTATCTACTTTGGAATTTCGGATGCTGAACCTGTTCTGCCAGAACCGCAATCGTGTATTAACAAGAAAGCAGTTGTTGGAAAAAATATGGGACTGCACAGAGAATTATGTGGACGAGCATACGTTGACGACAACGTTAAGCCGCATCCGGGGAAAGATTGAAACAAATGGAACAGTATATATCAAAACGGTGTATGGCATGGGATACAAATGGACCGGAGGTGAACCAGCATGATAGGAAAGAAAATCTCTGTAAAAAAGATGTTTTTTTGGCTGACTTCTGGAATGGCACTTTCAATGACAGCAATCATATTGGTCTCATTCTTTTTGACAAAAAATATCGTAGTGTTATGGGTTGGTCTGGCATTAATAGTCTGTGCAACACTGTGGATGCTTTTTATGGTACAACTGTTGGGAATGAGATTGTCAAATTTTACTTCTGAATTGTGCCAGATCCTTGACGACATGATGAACCGTAGTCAAGAGCCTGAAAATGTATCAGACAGGGAGACGATTTTTGCCCGTATCCATCACCGCCTGGTGCGTCTGTATAATATCCTGCAGGAAAGTAACCGGAAGGTAGAAGCAGAAAGGCAGGAATTACAGTCCTTGGTGTCAGATATTTCCCATCAGGTCAGGACTCCGGTAAGCAACATGAAAATGATTGTAGATACACTTTTGACAAAATCCCTGGAAGAACAGGAGCGGAATGAGTTTCTTAAAAGTGTAAGAGGCCAGATCAATAAGCTGGATTTTTTAATACAGGCATTAGTCAAAACCTCCCGTTTGGAAACCGGGGTGATTCAATTAGAAAAAGAAGATCATTTCATATATGATACTTTAGCGCAAGCTATGAGTGGAATCTTATATTCTGCAGAACAAAAAAAGATCCATGTATCAGTGGAATGTCCAGAGGATGTGTGTGTGTCCCATGACAGTAAGTGGACAGAAGAAGCTATTTTTAATCTATTGGACAATGCAGTAAAATATACCCAGGCAGGAGGGACTATCAATGTGTCTGTAGCGCAATGGGAAATGTATGTGGAAATAAAAGTATCCGATACAGGAAAAGGAATTTCAGAAAGCAATCAGGCATCTATTTTTAAGAGGTTTTACCGGGAAGAAGAGATTCATAATCAACCGGGTGTTGGAATCGGTCTTTATCTGACCAGGGAAATTGTAACACAGCAGGGCGGTTATGTTACTGTGGAATCACAGGTGGGAAAGGGATCAGCATTTTCTATTTTTCTGCCGAGATAAAGAAATATATGGAGGATACTATGGCAGCTGTAAAATTGGTTTCACTTACAAAAGAATATCGAAATGGAGAAAATTATATAAGAGCAGTTGATGATGTATCATTTTCCATAAAAGAAGGAGAGTTTATTGCAGTCATTGGTGCTTCCGGAAGCGGAAAGTCAACTCTGATAAATTTAATCAGCGGATTGGAAAAGCCCACCCATGGATGTGTTTATGTGCATGATGTAAATTTGACGCAATTATCTTTAGAAGAACAGATTTCTTTTCGCAGATGGCATATTGGAGTTATTTTTCAAAAATATAATCTGATTCCTGCCATGAATGTGTTTGAGAATATTGTGCTTCCGGCAAAATTACTGGAGAGGACAGTAGATGAAAAAGAGGTTTTCCGTTTGGCAAAAACTCTGGGAATCGAAGAGAAGCTCTTTCAGATGCCGGATGAGTTATCTGGAGGACAACAACAAAGAGCTGCCATTGCCAGAGCTGTCTACACCCATCCTACCATTCTGTTAGGGGATGAGTTGACGGGAAATCTGGACTCCAGAACCAGCGCCTCTGTTATGGAACTGTTAAAAAAGATCTGCAGGCAATATCAGCAGACAATGCTTGTGGTTACCCATGATGAAAAAATCGCTGCCATGGCAGATCGGATCATCCGCATGAAAGACGGAAGGGTGGTGGAAGATGAAAAACTATGATTATCACCATCCAGCAGAAAAAGTGCTTTTGGATTCTTACAGAAAACAGAACCGAAACAAAAACCGTCTTTTGTTTCTGGCAGTTGCACTTACCGTGGGAGTGATTTTCTGTATAGTAAGCTTTGCCTATGGGAAAATACAGGTGGACATCCAAAAACATATCCGGACAGATGGAATGACAGTGTCAACGTATCTTGAAAATGGTACAGAAGAAATGGCAGGGCAGTTGCATACGCTCTCCTACATAGCAGAGACGGGAAAAGAAAAATTTGCCGGAAAACTATGCAATCAAACGATAAAATATTGCGACTGTGTTGTGGCAGATGAAACAGCATTTGAAACCATGCTCTGTCCGGCCTATACACAGATCGTGGGAACATATCCCAAACAAGAAAACGAAATCATGCTTTCCACCAAAACCTTAGAGTATCTGGGAATTTCGGAACCAAAGGTGGGAATGGAATTAAATCTGGATTTTTATTGGAATGACCTTTTTCAAACAAAAGGAACCGGACAGCAGACGTTTCAGCTTTCCGGATATTTTACAGAATATCAGAATCAGGGAGCAAGTTCTTCCATTGCATTTTTATCCGAGAAAAAACTGAAAGAAAGCGGAGCTGGATGGGATCCCAGCAGGATACTGCTGAAACCGGAAAATGATTCTGTCAGTGGTATGCAGATGGAACAACAGTTGCAGGAAGATATCCGGTTGGAAGAAGGACAGCGGATTGTCAGCATGGATTCGGCTACATACCGGGCAGTAGAAGGAATGCTGGGAAGTTATGGATTTGCAGCTTTATTTTCTTTTCTGATTCTGTTGTGTATGTTTTTGTTCATCTATAATATTTTGAATTTATCATTGGAAAAAGACTTACAGCAATATGGTCTGATGGAAGTAGTCGGGGTACAGCAGCATCAGATTATACAAATGATGTTCCGACAGATGATGGAAGTTGTCTTGATAGGAAGTCTTGCAGGCGTTGTCATAGGCAGTCTGGTGGTACTTGGAGTCCTGCCCTCTGTCATTGGAAAACTGTATCTTGGACAGGCAGAAGAACTGGAGGGAATTTCGTTCTACCAGCCTGTGTTCTTTCTAATAGCCATTCTTCCAGTGGCAGTGACTTTGGGTGTTGTGATACTTCTGGTAAGGCAAAAAATCAAAGTTCTGAGTCCTCTGGAATGTATGAACTATGGAGAGGGTACTATTGCAGAGAAGAAACAAACGAAGAAAAAGAATGCCAGTTTCAGTAGTTGGGGAAACGCTCCGGAAGTTTATCTGGCAAGGAGATATCTGTTCCGCAACAAAAAGGCTTTTTTCATCACCATGATTTCTCTGACCATAGGATGCGGATTAGCGCTTGGATCTTCTGTGATTGTAAAGGGAGTAGATCTGCAAAACCAGTTTATGAAAGAACCTGATTTTCAAATCCGTATCACACAGGAAGCCTGCAGCACACTGATGGAAACTTCCCAGAATACAGAAAATATGGTCTTTTTCCCGAATGAATTCTTGGAGAACATAAAGCAGACTGCCGGAAACAGTTTGCAGGATGAAACACAAATACAGGGATTTTATCCCATTGTTGGGAAACATGGTCGGGATAGCATCAAGTTATTAAATGACGGGGAAACAGTTCCGACTGTGATTCAAAAAATTTCTTCTTCTGAAAAAGAAAAACTGCAGGAATTTCTGAGAGAGCAGGAGATGACAGCAGACTGGGAAACATTTGCACACGGAAACGGAACGTTTCTTCTCCATGACCACAGAGTGTCAGAATATGCAGAAGAGCAGGCATTGGAGCAGCTTGGAAATACAATAGAAGTGTATGATCTGGTACCGGTGGGAACCGATATGTCCGGTCTGGTTCCAGAGACACTGGTCAATTGCGGATATCTGGATATTACAAAGGAAGGATTTCCGGAATTAGAGTTGTGCTGGGATGGCAGAAATACCAACCTTCTTCTTGTAACAGAAGAAACCTTTGAAAACCTGTCAGAGAATCTTACCCCACAGACATTTGAAATGAGTTTTTCTGTAGAAAAGGAACAGGAATCAGGCTGTAAAAACAGATTAAAGGGAATGATCCAAACAGAAAATATGGAATTTCAGTCTGAAAACGGATATGCAGAGCAATTAAATTTATTTCAGATGGAGTGTCGGTCAGACCTCTTGTTAAAAGAATCGGAGTATATTCAGACCAGCAGACTGTTGCTTCTGGTAATCAGTGGATGCCTGATTTTTATCGGGATTATGAATTTTTTAAATGTAAGGGTAACGGACATGTTACTTCGAAAAAAAGAATGTGCCATTATGAATCGTGTGGGAATGACCAGAAAGCAGTTGCAGCGGATGTTCCTTGCAGAAGGAATTTTTACCTGGCTGTTGCTGAGTGTTCTGATATTGACCGTTGGTACAATATTGCTTTGCGGGATTGGATGGTATATGAAAACCGAGATATCTTATTTTGTTTTTTCTTATCCAATCAAAGAAATGGTTGCTCTACTGATGATTTTACTTGCAGGCAGTATTCTGGTACCAGAAATTTTCTTTAAAAAGTTTTATGGAAAAGCGGATACTAAATAATTGGAGGGAATTGAATGATGTATCAAACCGTATTAATAGAAAATATTACTACTGAAAATGTAACTGAAAAAATAAATTCTAAACTTATAGAAATGGAAAAACAAAGCTACAAACTTGTAACTATGTCATTTTGGGGAGTTGAAAAAGTTGTCTTGGTTTTCAAGAAGGGATTAAAAGGCAGTTTGCTGTGATATTTTAAATAGAATTATAGTCACAGATAAAATCAAGAACAGCAGAATATCATATTTGGTATCTTTTGTAATTTTTTTGAAATGTCCGAGATTTGTAACAATTCAGGATGAAATTTCTTGAATTTTGTTCCTTTTCTCGGACATTTCTGAGACATTTGTATTTTATAATAA
>CAJMQQ010000072.1 GCA_905215625.1 uncultured bacterium | reverse complement strand
AGGAACGGCAAAATTTTTTACACTTCTATTACTTCTTTATCACACATAAGCAAATTCAGCCGGGATGAAGCAGCGCTTTTAAGTACAAAATACGATTCCGAATATGCCTACCGCAAGGATGAAATCGGGCGGCTCCATCAGGGTTTTGAACGTATGACCGCACGAATCCAAAATCTGGTAAATACAAATTATGTTAATGAAATCCTTGCAAAAGAGGCACAGATTAAAGCCTTAGAATCCCAGATCAATCCCCATTTTCTCTACAATACGCTGGAATCCATCAACTGGCGGGCAAAGGCGGTCAACAATCGGGAGATTTCTCTTATGACAGAATCCCTTGGCTCTCTTCTGAGAGCTACTTTAAGCAACAAGAAATCTCTTGTTACACTGTCCTATGAGCTTAATCTGATTCTGTCCTATATCACGATCCAGCAGATCCGTTTTGAGGAACGCCTGGACTACCGGGAACAGGTTCCCGATGGACTGAAAAATGCCTTGATTCCTCCCCTTACGCTGCAGCCTCTGGTAGAAAACGCCATACACTATGCCTTAGAAGAAATGACTGAAACCTGCTATATTACCATTTTAGCTGCAGAAACAGATAAAACAGGAAAAAACGGGGAGCGCTGTATCCGCATCTCTGTAACGAACAGCGGCTCAAGCTTTGATGAAGATCTCCTGGAACTGCTTAAACAGCATAAAAAACAGCCCAGCCGTTCCGGAATTGGTCTTTTAAATATTGACAAACGTATTAAACTGTTATTTGGTGAAGACTATGGTTTGTCCCTGTTTAATCAGGAAGACTGCGCCGTAGCATCCATTACTATTCCATATCGCACGGAGGAAACTGTCTCATGTTAAAACTTATTATTGCTGATGATGAACGCATCATACGTGAAACCATTTCCACAATTATCAATTGGAAGCAATATGATATTGAACTGGTAGGCCTTTGCAAAAATGGTCTGGAAGCCTATGATACAATCCTGGATGAAACGCCGGATATTGTATTGACTGATATAAGAATGCCCGGAATGGACGGTCTAGAGCTGATTCGTCGGATTTCCGAAACAGATCTGAACACCCAGTTCATTATCCTCTCTGGTTACGGAGAATTTGAATATGCGAAAATGGCCATGAAATATGGAGTCCGCCATTATCTGCTCAAGCCCTGCAGTGAAGTGCAGATTCTTGAAAGCATACAGGAAATTGCTCAGGACTGTTACCGAAAAAGCAGTCTGGAACGCTCCTATCCCGCTATGAGCAGTATAAGGCACAATGTTATTTTTACAATCCTTAACAATGCCATCTGCCAAAACCGTCCTTATGATGAAATTATGCGCGCCTATGATCCGTATATGGATTTTTATTTTTCATCCTATCATCTTTTCTATATCTATTTTCTGGAACAGAAGGATCTGGAGGAGTTTTTACAGCAGCTTAAACCCTATGCTGACAGCCATTTTCCCGAAGTTACCATACATGGCATCTACGTCAACTGTACGCTGCTGCTGTTTTTTAAGGAATTTGCAGGAAATTATCAGGATCTGGCCCATTTCTTTACCAGCATGAAATTTCAAAAACACTCCGTATCGCTGGAAACAGAAGACTGCTCCTTTCAAAATCTTCAGACCCTGCTGGAAACAGTTCTGGATAAAGTAAAACGGTTCAGCATGATTTACTACATCAATGATTTTCATATCTTATCCAGCTGTAATTATAGTTTCATAATGAATGAGGCAGAAAAACTGCTGAAAGTTTCTTTGCAGGATGGACAGGCAGAAGCCATTGACAGTCTGATTGAACTGCTGTCCGAAGTAACAGACCTGTCCTTTCTCAAACAGCTGTCAAATTCTCTGCTGCTTAAAATTACTGCAGGCGATAATCGGCTTTCCTCCGTAGATCTGACAGAATGGCTTCTAAATGCAACGGAAGAAACAGATTTGGAACAATTTAAGCTTACCCTGGCGGAAAAATTCAGAAGCCTTTTATCCGTCAGCGCTCATTCCTGCACTACCAGCAATATGACCAGACAGATTTATGACTATGTAAACGAGCATCTTTCTGATCCGAACCTGACATTAAAGCAGATTGCAGAACAACACCTGTTTATGAATACTGATTATGTAAGCAAAAAATTCCAAAAGGAAACCGGAATCCGATTTTCCAACTATCTTACAGAAGTCCGGATTGAGCGGGCTAAAAAGCTTCTGGCTTCTGCTGGAAACGACAAAATCCTGACGGTAGCGGAACAGGTGGGATGCGGAAATAATCCCCAGTATTTCTCCCAGCTGTTTAAAAAGAAAACCGGTATGACTCCCAGCGCTTATATTGCACGACTTCACGGAGAATGATGAAGCTTTTTATACTGTACAGGCGTCTGATCCGTTGTCTGGCGGAAAACCCGTTCAAAATAAGGAAGACTTCCAAAGCCGGTCTCCATGGCAATCTCCGTCATGGTCATGGAAGTTTCCTTAAGCAGTATCTGGGCTTTTTTAATCCGGCAGATAGTTTGATATTCATTGACTGTAAATCCGGTAACCTTTCGAAAAATTCGGGTCAGATAAGAGCGGCTGATAAAAAAACGGGCAGATAACTCATCCAGGCAGATTTTCTGGGCAGAATGATTCTGCAGATATAGCGCAATCTCATGGACCTTCTGATACATCCCTGTATGAACCAGATTTCTATGATCTGCCCCTTTCCAGCCCTCTGCCTCATTTCTGCTTCTCGCTCTTGTCAGTAAAAGCAAAAGCTGGGCGGTATATAGATTCACCAGTCCTATAGAGGTTTTTCTTTCTGTCTCAGAATACCCTGGAATTCGCCCGGAGTTGTTCATCTCCCCTTTGATGATTTTCAATTGTTTTAAAACCATTTCCCACTCTCTGTCAGAAAACCAGGTGATTCCCCTGTATTGTTCTCCAAATTCTAACAGGCTTTTAAAACCGCACACCCGCAAAAGGCTGTTCAAGGTTTCGCCTTCTAATTGCAGTAAAAAACGATGGTGGCAGGTCTGAGTTCCTGCTGGACAGGTTTTATGAATCTGATTCTGGTCTACCAGGATCGCCATCTGTTTTTTCATGTGATATGTATCCTGCTCCACAAAGTAAAACCGTTCTCCTTCCAAAAGAAAATACAGTTCCAGGCTTTGATGAAAATGGCGTCTTACCATGGAAAAATTGTGACTCCGAAGAGCTTCCTCTCCAAAAATCCCAGGGATTTCTCCCTGAAACAGAATTTCTGGTTTCTCTTTTAGCTGGACTGCATCCAGATAGAGGGTATCTGTTCTTTCTTCTGCTTCCATAAGCGTTACCATCCTTTTTTTGATATTACAACCCTTATAAGTATAACCCGGTAAGCATTTATTTTCCATATCCAACCCCTTTCTATTTTAAAGAATTGTAACAGTTCAGCCTTGCATCTTCTTGCCCGCTTACAGCGGACAAGAAGCGCTGGGCGTTCACCATACGAAGATTCAGACAGAAAATTCTTATGAAAACAAGCTTTCAACACTTTTTCTGTCTGAATCTTCGCAAGTCTGAACTGTTACAAAAAGTTTGTATCCGATTCGATAATAATACTAAATTAACAGCTGATTTTATTAGTATTTACCACACTTTTTCGATAAAATATAAATCAGAAAACAGCTTAGAAATATTCGTTACATCAGTTTGAATTTATTTTAGGAGGGACATTATGATATACAGCAAAAACAAGGTATCTGATATTCAGATCGCTTATATTGGAGGCGGCTCCAGAGGCTGGGCGTGGACCTTTATGACGGATCTGGCTTTGGACGATCAGATTAGCGGGACGATCCGTCTCTATGATATTGACCGTCAGGCCGCAGAACAGAATGCAGTCATTGGAAATCACCTGATGAGCCGCAGCGATGCAAAAGGGGATTGGAAATTTGAAGTATCAGACAGCTTGCAGGATGCTCTTACAGGCTGCGACTTTACTGTAATTTCTATTCTGCCAGGCACCTTTGACGAAATGGCGGTTGACGTACATCTTCCGGAACGACTGGGAATCTATCAGTCTGTAGGCGATACCGCAGGCCCTGGCGGAATGATTCGGGCTTTGCGTACCATTCCCATGTTTGCAGAAATTGCAGAGGCCATTAAAAAGTATGCGCCGGACTGCTGGGTTATCAACTACACCAATCCCATGTCTTTATGTATTAAGACGCTTTACCATGTATTCCCTCAGATTAAGGCCTTTGGCTGCTGCCACGAGGTTTTCGGCACACAAAAGGTTTTAAAGGGCATTTATGAGGAAGAAACCGGAGATACCATTGAAGACTGGCATGATGTGCATGTAAATGTGACAGGAATTAATCATTTTACCTGGTTTACAGAAGCAAATTATAAAGGGATTGACCTGTTCCCCGTATACAGAAATTACATTTCCAAACACTTTGAAGAGGGCTATGAACTTACAGGCGAAAACTGGATGAATTCTTCTTTCCAATGCGCGCATCGGGTAAAAATGGATCTGTTTCAGCGTTTCGGGCTGATTGCTGCTGCTGGAGACCGCCATTTGGCTGAGTTTATGCCAGGAAATGAATATTTGAAAGATCCGGAAACCGTCGCTTCCTGGAAATTCGGGCTGACCTCTGTTGACTGGAGAAAAGAAGATTTAAAGAAACGTCTGGAACGAAGCCGCAGACTGGCTGCTGCCGAAGAAGAAATAACCTTGGAACCTACTGGTGAAGAAGGAATCCTTTTAATTAAAGCGCTGTGTGGACTGGAACGTTTTGTAAGCAACGTAAACATTCCCAATACCGCTTTACAGATTCCCAACCTGCCTGCAGACGCTCTGGTAGAAACCAATGCGCTCTTTGACTTAAACAGCATTCATCCCGTAGCTTCCGGCCCTGTCTGTGAAGAAATAAAAGCCCTGCTCCTTCCTCATATTGAAAATCACCAGAGGATCTTAAAAGCCGCTTTTACCTTTGATGAGGAACTGGTTGCAGAAGCATTTCTAAATGACCCCGTTGTAATGGGCAAACAGCCTTCCGAAAAAGAAGTTCGGGAACTGGTTCACGATATGCTGGAACAGACAAAAGCATATCTGCCAGATGGGTGGAAATTGTAAATGAAAAGGTGGTCGATTCCTCGGCCACCTTTTCCAATATCTGTTATTCAATACCCTTGATGCTTACAGCCCCAGTTCTGCTTTCAGCTTTGCCAGCGCATCATCCGTGTCAGCTTGTCCGCTGCCTGCATATTTCTTTCTTAAATCTTCTTCCTCTTCACCGGATGCATCCTGATTCAAATCCTCCAGGGCTTCTGCCTCTGCCAGCTTCTTGTTTGCTTTTTCTTCCATTCTGTCAAATGCATCAAATGCACCGCGGTCAATTCCTCTGGAAGAAATTTTTTCGGTTGCCTGGATTGCTTTTGCTGTTACAGCCTTTGCCTTAATCTGAGCAGCCTTCTGCTCCATGTCGCGAATCTCATCTTCCATTTCTCTTAATTTTTCACGAATCTTGTCAGCAGAAGTTTTTGCCGCCAAATAAGTAGTTTTTCCAGCTTCGGCTTCGGAGCGGTACCGTTCCTCGGTCTGAAGGGCTTTTCTGGCATCTTCTTCATTTCCGGCTGTCAGCGCCTTTGCAGCAATCTTATGCCACTCGTCTGCCTTTGCAGCCGCTTCGTCCATCTGTCCCTTTACCAGTTTTTCATTGGCCAATACGCTAAGAGAGTCCTTTTTTGTTTTTGCCAGTTCCACCTTTGCATCTGCAATCGTCTGGTCAACCAGCTTTTCCGGATCTTCAAACCGATCCAGAAGTTCATTTACATTTGCCTTTGTGATGGTTGCAATACGTTCGAAAATTCCTGCCATTTAATTATCCTCCTTTGATGGTGTCCCATATTTTCTCAGCAGTTGTTCCTCTTCCGGAGAGGTTGTGCTGCCAATCGGCGTTTCCAAGATTTCTTTCAGTTCTTCTGTTTCCTTTCGTCGTTCTTCTGCTACTTTAAAAGCGATAAAACCTCCGGCCAGACCTATTGCCAGTAAAGCACTTACGATTACACAGATTCGTGCAACGGATGTCTGTTTTCCAGCATCTCTCATAATCGTGTCTGCGGAATTCCGAAATACTTTTGCAAAAAATTCCTCGTCAGATAAAGACGAATCTGTATAATACCGATCCGCATTATTTAAGAAAATTTCTCTGGCATCCTCATCTATTACACTGTCAGCAGAAACTCCCGTATAAATCCAGGTAATATACTGGGAACTGTTATATTCCATAAAGGTAAAAATCATGTGGCCCTCATCATCATACAGCGACGCATACATGGCTTCCATGGCTGCCTCTGCCTCAGAATCAGTGATCTCTCCGCCCATTCCATTCAGATTATCGGTAATCAAAAGATATGGCTGTACACCGGTTTTTTCGTAAAAATAATCCATTGCCTGTTCAACCAGACGTTTGTCCTGAATCCATCCCAGTTCATCCTGAATCAGCTGATTTGAAATAATGCAGGCATCAGATCCTAATTTTTCCCTGACCTTGCTGTCCTTTGCCCCTGCCATTGTAAAACCTGCAAAAATCAGAAGCATCAAAATAACAATACAAGCAAATCCTGACAGCCATTTAAACCATCCCGGCATTCCGCCGGAATTTTGTCCAGAACCTGTCCGGCTCTTCTGAGAATCCATCTGAGGACTGGAAGCGCCTCTCCCCGAATCCCGATATACCGTTGTCATCGGGATAAAAACCGGCCCTCTAGACCCTGCCGGTCTTCTTGGTGGCCTTGATGGTCTGGAAGGCCGGTAAGAACTTCCTCCAAAGGACGAACCCCCGCGATGTGTTCCCGATGAACGGTGACTGGAAAAGCCGCGACTCCCTCCTCTGCTCATTCCGCCTCCGGATCCGCCGGAACGTCCTCCTGATCGGCCGCCTCCTCTTCCCATAAGCAAATTCCTCCTTTTATCTTCTTACCTGTCCATTTCCGTAAATAATATATTTGGTTGTCGTCAATTCGGTCAGTCCCATAGGCCCTCTGGCATGAAGCTTCTGGGTGCTGATGCCGATTTCTGCTCCAAATCCGAACTCTGACCCGTCTGTGAAACGGGTGGATGCATTCACATAGACTGCCGCCGCGTCAATTTCATTTAAAAACTTCTGGGCATTGGCATAATTGGAAGTTACAATGCTCTCGGAATGACCAGTATTGTACTGATTAATATGTAAAATCGCTTCTTCTATGGAATCCACAATTTTTAACGATACAATATAATCTAGGTACTCTCTTCCCCAATCTTCTTCTGCTGCCGGAGTCAGACCCTCTGCCAAACTGCAGGCCCGCTTATCCCCTCTGATTTCTACCTGGAACGGATCCAGCCGCTTCTTTAAAAGCGGAAGAAACTGTGGTGCAATCCCCTGATGAACCACTAAAGACTCACAGGCATTGCATACCCCGATACGCTGGGTTTTTGCATTTTCAATAATGTCCAGCGCCATATCAAAATCCGCAGACTCATCTACGTAGATGTGGCAGTTGCCGGTTCCGGTTTCAATGACAGGAACCGTACTGTTTTCTACAACCGACTGAATCAACCCTGCTCCTCCTCTGGGAATCAAAACGTCAATATAATCATTCAGCCGCATCATTTCTTTTGTAATCTCCCTGCTGGTATCAGAAATCAGCTGGACGGCATCTTCCGGAAGGCCGCAGGAAGCAAGTCCTTCTCTTAACGCCTCTGCAATGGCCTGATTGGAGTATAGGGCGTCGCTTCCTCCTTTTAAGATAACAGCGTTTCCGGATTTAAAACACAAGCCGAAGGCATCCGCAGTCACATTGGGTCTGGCTTCATAAATCATTCCCACAACGCCAATGGGAACTCTCTTTTTCCCGATTACCAGACCGTTAGGCCTGGTCTTCATAGACAGCACCTCGCCTACCGGGTCTTCCAGGGCAGCCACTTCTTTTAAGCCGTCTGCCATAGCCTGAATCCTGGCTGGATTTAAGGCCAGACGATCCAACAGTCCCTGGCTCATATTCCGGCTTTTTGCCAGCTCCATATCTTTTGCATTTGCCGCTTCAATTTCCTCCATCCGGTCTAAAAGCGCCCTGGAAGCAGCCAGAAGTCCTTCATTCTTCTCTGTGCTTCCCAGGGTATTTAATACTGACGCCGCCTTTTTTGCGCGTTTTCCCATTTCAATTAATGTCATATTCATTTCTCCTGCAAACAATTGTTTGTGTCGGTGTAAGAATCCGATCCAGAAGACAGTCGTGGGGTTCTTTTGGAAGGGTTTCAAAAATCTGGAAATCATAGGCGATTCCAATTTTCAGACACCTTTTTTCCTGTTTTCCCCCTAGTCTGCCAAGAAACCGGTCATAATAGCCTCCGCCATACCCCAATCGGCTTCCATCTATGCCAAAAGCCAGTCCTGGAATCAGAATAACCGCTCCGTCTTGTGGAAAAGCCAGCCGTCCCTTCTTTGGTTCCAAAATCCCCATGGAGCCAGCAGCGGTTTCTTCCAGGCTTTGAATCGAAAAGAAGTCCATTTCGGTTCCATTGACCCTGGGAACGGACACAAGGCGGTTTTCCTTCCACAACTCTGTTAAAATCAGCCTGGTACCAGCTTCATTCCTGGTATCAATGTAGCAGAATACGCCAGAAGGCGCTTCCATCTCCGGAAGACGAAAAAGCCTCTCTGCTATCTGCCTGTCCCACTGTACTTTTTCTTCCGGGGACACCTGATTCCGAAGTATTTTTATTTCCTTGCGTATCTCATTTTTTGTTTCACTTTTTATTTCCATACTTTTTCCCCAGATCCGTAATGGTTCCGTCGGCTTCTTTAATGGAAATGTTATTTAAGGTTCCCCGCATATTTCTCCGAATTGCCTCAATGTATTCTTTTCTCAAAGCTGCCTGCTCTTCCTTTTCTTCTTCTGTCAGGCCGACTGCCTGGGATTTGTGATAAAGCGTGTTAATACGGTCAATTTTTTCCTGATTCATAATCATCCTCCAGACTGGTATTGTTTTTAGTTTTCATAATATTTTTATGTAAATCAGTACTCATAATGAATGTAGCTCATCAAATCAAAGTCTTTATTTCTGTGGGCCAGAAACAGGGTGCCGGTTTCTTTTCCCTCTGTAATCTCTAATACTGCAGATACCTCTTCTCCATTGGCAATTACCATATCGCAGCCGCTGTCTGTAGCAATCCGGGCCGCCGCCAGCTTAGCCGCCATTCCTCCGGTTCCTACATCGCTTCCGGAAGTAGGCTTTCCCATTGCTAAAAGCTCGTCCGTAATCTCCGGAACCAGCGGAATCAGCCTGGCATCTGAATTGGTTCTCGGATCGTCTGAGTAAAGGCCGTCAATATCGGAAAGCAGGATCAGAAGGTCTGCTCCGATTAACGCGGCTACAATAGCAGAAAGGCGGTCGTTATCTCCAAAATTATCTACCAGAGGAATCTCTGACGTAGAAACGGTGTCATTTTCATTTACAATAGGAATGGCATGAAGCTTTAACAGCTCTTCAAAGGTATTCTGGGCATTAAAGCGGGACGCGTCATTGACCATGGTATTTTTGGTAAGGAGAACCTGGGCCGCCGTCTGGTTGTACTCAGAAAACAGCTTCTGGTACACCATCATCAGCCTGGCCTGTCCAACTGCCGCATAAGCCTGCTTTTCTGCCAGGGTATCCGGTTTGCCTCTGTGTCCCAGGGCTTGACGGCCTGCAGCAATGGCTCCGGACGATACCAGGATTACATCTTTTCCCTGTGCTTTTAAATCACTGATAATCCGCACCAGTTTTTCGATCTTCATCAGGTTTAAATCTCCTGTCTCCGGATGGGTCAAGGAAGAAGACCCGATTTTAATGATAATTCTTTTTTTATCTTTTAATGTCAAACGAATGTCTGTATTCATGTCACTTTTGCTCCTTGTCAAGTTTCAAATGGCCGGAAACGGCCGGCCACTACTTCCGCCATACGGATGCCGTCCATGGCGGCAGAGGTAATTCCTCCTGCATATCCGGCTCCCTCTCCGCAGGGATACAGTCCCTTTACATCGCTTTCCAGCTCCTGGTTTCTCGGAATCCTTACCGGAGATGAGGTACGGCTTTCAATACCTGCCAAAATCCCGTCCGGACGGTCAAATCCTTTGATAATCTGCCCGAACCGGTCAATTCCTTCGACCAAAGCTTCTGAAAGCGGCTCCGGCATCAGCCGGCGTAAGTTTGCAAACTGATAATCTCCACAAAACTCCGGCGTTACTCCGCAAAACTCCTGAGACTCCTGGTTTTCTTTAAAATCGTGATACAGCTGGACTGGTATCTTTCCCTGTCCTAACTTCCACGCCTGTTCTTCTAATCTTCTCTGGAAAGCAACTCCTGCTAACGGATCCCCTTCTGCGCCTCCAAAATCTTCCGGCGTTACCGTTACAATCACTGCGC
>CAJMQQ010000071.1 GCA_905215625.1 uncultured bacterium | reverse complement strand
AGGGAAACCGTCAGGGCAGCTTTAACAGAGACGGCCAGAGAGATAACCGTCAGGGCAGCTTTAACCGTGACGGCCAGAGAGATAACCGTCAGGGAGGCTTTAATCGTGATGGTCAGGGAAACCGTCAGGGCAGCTTTAACAGAGACGGCCAGAGAGATAACCGTCAGGGCAGCTTTAACCGTGACGGCCAGAGAGATAACCGTCAGGGAGGCTTTAATCGTGATGGTCAGGGAAACCGTCAGGGCAGCTTTAACAGAGACGGCCAGAGAGATAACCGTCAGGGAGGCTTTAACAGAGACGGCCAGAGAGATAACCGTCAGGGAGGCTTTGGCAGAGACGGCCAGAGAGATAACCGTCAGGGAGGCTTTAACCGTGATGGTCAGGGAAACCGCCAGGGAGGCTTTAACCGTGATGGCCAGAGAGATAACCGTCAGGGAGGCTTTAACCGAGACGGCCAGAGAGATAACCGCCAGGGAGGCTTTAACAGAGACGGCCAGAGAGATAACCGCCAGGGCGGCTTTGGCAGAGACGGCCAGGGAAACCGTCAAGGAGGATCCGGCAGAAGCCAGTCCAGTAAGTCCTCTTTTGACACTCCGGTACAGACCAAGCCGTCCAGCAACCGTCAGAATAAAAATGCCCATAAGAACGACCGCTTTGACAAGAGAGACAGAGTGGAAGACGGAAAGGCAAAATCCGGCTTAAAGGGCGGAAAGCCGCAGAAGGGCGCATTTATTATGCCGGTTAAGAAGGAAGAAGCAAAGGTAGAGACGGTAAAAGTGATTACCCTTCCAGACACCATTACCATCCGGGATCTGGCAGATAAGATGAAGCTGCAGCCGTCCGCCATTGTAAAGAAGTTATTCCTTCAGGGCAAGATGGTAACGGTAAATCAGGAAGTAGATTACGATCAGGCAGAAGAAATCGCAATGGAATTTGACGTTCTCTGCGAGAAAGAAGAAAAGATTGATGTAATTGCAGAACTTCTGAAAGAGGAAGAAGATGCAGAAGAAACCTTAGTAACCAGACCTCCGGTTGTCTGCGTTATGGGTCACGTTGACCATGGTAAAACCTCTCTTCTGGATGCAATCCGCAAGAGCAACGTAACCTCTAGAGAGGCCGGCGGTATTACCCAGCACATCGGCGCTTATGTCGTAGAGATTAACGGACAGAAGATTACCTTCTTAGATACCCCTGGACATGAGGCGTTTACCGCTATGCGTATGAGAGGCGCCCAGTCTACCGATATTGCGGTATTAGTAGTTGCAGCAGACGACGGCGTAATGCCTCAGACGGTTGAAGCAATTAACCATGCAAAGGCAGCAGGCGTTGAGATTATTGTTGCAATCAACAAGATTGATAAGCCAAGCGCCAACATCGACCGGGTAAAGCAGGAACTTTCTGAATACGAACTGATTCCGGAAGACTGGGGCGGCACTACGGTATGCGTACCGGTTTCCGCACATACCCAGGCAGGTATTAAGGAATTACTGGAAATGATCCTTCTTACTGCAGAAGTAAAGGAATTGAAGGCAAATCCAAACCGTAATGCACGAGGAATCATCATCGAGGCAGAGCTTGATAAGGGCAAAGGACCGGTTGCAACCGTTCTGGTACAGAAGGGTACCCTTCATGTAGGCGACATTGTAGCCTGCGGCGCCTGCTACGGAAAAGTCAGAGCTATGATGGATGATAAGGGACGTAGAGTAAAAGAAGCAGGCCCATCTACTCCGGTAGAGATCTTAGGCTTAAACGACGTTCCAAATGCAGGTGAGATTTTAGTCAATACCGTCAACGAAAAGGAAGCAAGAAGCTTTGCCGAGACATTTATTTCCGAAGGCAAGAATAAACTGATTGAAGATACCAAAGCAAAACTGTCTCTGGATGATCTGTTCAGCCAGATTCAGGCAGGCAATATTAAGGAACTGCCGATTATTATTAAGGCAGACGTACAGGGTTCCGTAGAAGCCGTAAAACAGAGCCTGGTAAAACTTTCCAACGAAGAAGTTGCAGTAAAGGTTATCCACGGCGGCGTTGGCGCAATCAACGAGTCCGACGTATCCCTGGCATCTGCATCCAACGCCATCATCATCGGCTTTAACGTAAGACCGGATGCAACCGCGAAATCCATCGCGGATCGGGAGAAAGTAGACATCCGCTTGTACAAGGTTATTTACCAGGCAATCGAAGACGTAGAGGCAGCAATGAAGGGTATGTTAGACCCGATCTTCGAAGAAAAGGTAATCGGCCATGCAGTTGTCCGCCAGACTTTCAAGGCTTCCGGCGTCGGCACCATTGCAGGATCCTACGTATTAGACGGAAAGTTTACTAGAGGATGCAAAGCCCGTATTACCAGAGACGGAGTACAGCTCTTTGACGGCGATTTGGCTTCCTTAAAGCGTTTCAAGGATGATGTAAAGGAAGTTGCTACCGGCTATGAGTGCGGTCTGGTATTCGACAAGTTCAACGACCTTCAGGAAGACGATATGATCGAAGCATACACTATGGTAGAAGTGCCGAGATAGGTTCCAGCTTCATGCGGGGCGGAACCTTAGGCAAAGACCGTTTCAGCAAATAGAAAGCGAGGAGCAATATGCGTAAAAACAGCATTAAAAATACAAGAATCAACATGGAAGTACAGCGTGAGCTCAGCGAGATTATCCGCGGGGAGGTAAAAGACCCGCGGATCCATCCCATGACAACTGTAGTTTCCGTAGAAGTAACTCCGGATTTAAAATACTGCAAGGCGTATATCAGCGTTCTTGGAGATGAAGAATCTGCAAAAGCAACCATTCAGGGTTTGAAAAGCGCAGAGGGTTATATCCGCAGGGAACTGGCCCGCAGAGTGAATCTGCGCAATACCCCTGAGATTAAGTTTATTCTGGATCAGTCCATTGAATATGGCGTCGCAATGTCCCATCTGATTGATGAGGTAACCAAGGATTTATAATCAGCCATATTGGGAAAGGAGAGAGGCCATGAGTGAATTGAAACAGGCCCTGGAGGGCGTAAAAACAGCGGTGATTTTAGGACACGTTCATCCGGACGGAGATTGTTTTGGCGCGTGTCTGGGACTTTACAATTATCTGGACACCGTCTATCCCCAGATTGAAACTGATTTATATTTGGAAGAAAAAGTAGACAAGTTTTCTTACATGAAGCATTTTGACAAAATTCAGACAGAAAAGACGGATAAGGTTTATGACCTGTGCATTTGTCTGGATGCCAGTAACATGGAACGGCTTGGGGATTTTGCAGGATATCTGGTCAGCAGTGCAGACAGTATCTGTCTGGATCACCATATTACCAATCAGGGTTATGCTAAGAAAAATGTGGTAGATTCATCTGCCAGCGCTACCTGTGAAGTCCTCTACGGCCAGTTAGAAGATGAAAAAATCACCAGGGAGACCGCAGAATGTCTTTATACCGGAATCATTCATGATACCGGAGTATTTAAACACAGCAACACCACCAGCAGAACCATGGCGGTTGCCGGAAAGCTGATGGACAAAGGAATTGATTTTGGAAGTATCATTGACGGGACATTTTACAGAAAGACCTATGTCCAGAACCAGATTCTGGGCCGTGCACTGATGGAAAGCATCCGGTTTTTAGACGGAAGATGCATCGTCAGCGTGGTTCGGGCAAAGGATATGGAGTTTTATGGCGTTACCAGTAAAGATTTAGACGGTATTGTAGATCAGCTTCGGATTACCGATGGAGTAGAGTGCGCTATTTTTATGTACGAAACCGGTATTCACGAATTTAAGATCAGCATGAGATCCAATCATTGTCTGGATGTCAGCAGGATTGCCCAGTATTTTGGAGGCGGCGGCCATGTCAGGGCAGCCGGCTGTACCATGTCAGGGAATCTCTATGATGTAGTCAATAATCTGTCCCTGCACATCGAAAAACAGTTGGAGAGCGTCCCATGTATCACGGAGTAATCAATGTATACAAAGAGCCGGGTTATACGTCCCATGACGTAGTAGCCCGGCTGCGAGGCATTTTAAAACAGAAAAAAATCGGTCATACCGGCACCCTTGATCCGGCTGCGGAAGGGGTGCTGCCTGTATGCCTGGGGCAGGCAACGCGTCTGTGCGATATGCTGACAGACAAGTCTAAGACCTATGAAGCAGTCATGCTTTTAGGAACCATTACCGATACCCAGGACACCACAGGAACGGTTCTGGAAACCCATCCGGTTACTGTTTCAGAGGAAGAAGTCAAAAAGGCGGCAGAAAGCTTTATCGGGGACTACAACCAGATTCCGCCTATGTATTCCGCTTTAAAGGTAGACGGTAAAAAGCTGTATGAACTGGCCAGAGCGGGTAAAGAGGTAGAACGGGCGGCAAGGCCGGTAAAGATTTTAAGTCTTACCGTTACCCGGATAGAGCTTCCAAGAGTCTGGATGCAGGTAAGCTGCTCCAAGGGAACCTATATCCGCACCCTTTGCAGCGATATTGGAGAACAATTAGGCTGCGGCGGCTGTATGGAAGCGCTTGTGCGTACCCAGGTAGAGCGGTTTGTCAAAGATGAAGCCATGACCCTGGATGAAATTGAAACAGCCAGGGATGAAGGAACGCTGACAGAAAAAATCGTTCCGGTAGAGGAAATGTTTTCCGCTTATCCGTCGGCAGCAACCATACCGGAAGCAGACAGCTTGGTAAAAAACGGCAATGCGTTAAAGCCAGAAGAACTTTGCCAGGGAGAAAGACAGGCAGAGCTCAAGGAAGAGACCATACGGGTTTACGACAGTACCGGACGGTTTATGGGAATCTACCGGTATGAAGCAGAAAGACGGTTTTTTAAGCCCTGGAAAATGTTTTTAAATCCAGAGGCGTAGCACGGCAGATACTGGCTTTTGCATAAGGATGCCAGACAGGAAGGACCAGGAACACTTCATGGAGTACATCATAGGAAGAAAAGAATTTCAGATAGAAGAGCCTACAGTTGTCAGTATTGGAAAGTTTGACGGCCGACACAGGGGACATCAGAAACTGATGTCTGCCATGCACCGGCTGGCAGGGCAGAATCATTGGAAAACAGCGGTGTTTACCTTTGCAACAGCACCTGCGGCCGTAGTGGGAGAGTGCCCCTTAAAGGTCATTACCACCAACGAAGAACGGCGGACCAATCTGGAGAAAAGCGGGATTGACTATTTAGTGGAATACCCCTTTGACAGCCAGTCCTCCCATATGGAGCCGGAAGAATTTGTCAGCCGGATTCTGGCAGGTCAGATGAATGCGAAAGCAATCGTAGCAGGAACGGACTGCGGATTTGGCTATAAACGGGCGGGAAACGCAGAACTTTTAAAGAAACTGGCGTCAAAGTACGGTTATCAGGCAGAGATTATTGAAAAAGAACAGGACTGCCACAGGGACATCAGCAGCACCTATGTAAAGGAAATGCTGGACAAAGGGGAGATTGAAAAAGCCAACCAGCTTTTGGGAGAACCTTATTCCATCCATGGAATTGTGGTCCACGGCAACGGAATCGGAGGAAGCCGTCTGGGCTTTCCGACTGCAAATCTTCTGCCGCCTCCGGAAAAATATCTTCCGGCTTTTGGCGTCTATATTTCCAGCGTCACTGCAGGAGACAAGGTTTACGGAGGCGTTACCAATATTGGAAGGAAACCGACCATTACCGGAGACAATCCGGTGGGGGCAGAGACTTTTCTTTTAGATTATGAAGGCGATCTTTACGGACAGTATATCGAAGTCCGGTTATTTTCACAGATCCGTCCGGAAAAGAAATTTGATACAATGGAAGAACTGAAAGCACAGATCGAAAAGGACAAGGAACAAGCGCAGGCTTACTGGACAGGAAGCCTGGCTCCGGTCTGATGATGTTCCGGACGGAACTGCTGGTATAGTTCTTTGGGAGAAATGCCATACTCTTTTTTAAACGCGCGATAGAAGGTGGTATAGTCAGAAAAACCGCATTGCTGACATACCTGCTGGACGGGCTGGCCGGAGAGGATGGCATTTTTGCACGCCTGAACTCGTTTTTTTAAAATGTACTGGTGAAGGGAGATCCCCATATTGTCTTTAAAAATATGGGAAATGTGGTATTTGCTAACAAAGAAAAAGGATGCCAGCCTGTCCAGGCTTAAATCCTCGTCCAGATGCTGGTCAATGTAATCGCAGAGATTGATATAGAGTCCATTTCCATAAACGGTCGTTTTTTGGTGTACGCTGTCGTAAAGGATCCGGTTCAGCTTTAAAAGAAAGGAAAAAAGCATCAGCCGGATGGAAGTATCCCGGAACGGACGGTCTGAACCATATTCTACTAGAAGTTCCGTCAGACGGCCTGTTAATTCCTGACAGAGAAGAAAATCCGTGGAAAACCGGTAGATCCGGTGGTCTCTGGCGTAATCCAGGCCATAGGTTAAGTCTGAGCTTTGGAGACGGGCGGTTTCCAGAAAATCCGGACTGAACCACAAAACGTATCTCCGGTAATTTTTGCAGGAAGGCCCAAATAAAGGGCGGTGGGGAAGTCCTGGGGGAATCAGGAGATAGTCGCCGCAGGCCAGAAGAAAAGGCTCTCCGCCGATTTCATAGGTAACGTCTCCTTCCAGAAAAAAATACAGTTCATAAAAGTCGTGAGTATGAAGGGCTACTTTTCCGATAGGAGTATCGGAATCACTGTAATAAAACAATTCAAATTCCCGGCTGTCCATGTACTGCCTGGTAATAAACTCCATAGGGATTTGCTTTTTCATAAGGCCTCCTGGTCTGAGTTATGTTTTTATTATACAGGGGAACCGCAACTTTTGCAATGTATATCACAAGGTTCCCCATAGTATTCAGACGGATTCCTGCTATAATAGGCATCAATAAGACCGAAAAAAATGAAGGGAGAATGACAATGGGAGTATTTGGCACAGACTTAACTGGAAAAGTATTGGTAATTACCGGAGCGGGCGGAGTAATCTGCGGTTCTCTGGCACACACACTGGCAAAAGCAGGAGCAAAGGTTGCGCTTCTTGATTTAAACCTGGAAGCTGCCCAGGCCCAGGCAGACGCCATTACCGCAGACGGCTGCATTGCAAAGGGTTACAAGTGTAACGTATTGGAAAAAGAAAGCCTGGAAGAGGTTCATGCAGAGATTTTAAAAGAGTTTGGCCCATGCGACATTCTGGTTAATGGAGCAGGCGGCAACAACGCCAGAGCGAATACCACAAAAGAATATTTTGAAATCGGCGACATCGAAGGAGATACCGTATCCTTCTTTGATCTGGACCAGAAGGGCGTAGAATTTGTATTTAACTTAAACTTTATCGGGACCCTGCTTCCAAGCCAGGTATTTGCAAAAGACATGATTGGCAGAGAGGGGTGCAATATTTTAAACATTTCCTCTATGAACGCGTACACCCCTCTGACCAAGATTCCAGCTTACAGCGGCGCGAAAGCAGCAGTAAGCAACTTTACCCAGTGGCTGGCTGTTCATTTTTCTAAGGCAGGCATCCGTGTCAACGCCATTGCGCCGGGATTTTTCGTAACTAAGCAGAATGAAAGACTGCTCTTTAACGAGGATGGAACCCCTACCGCAAGAACTGCAAAGATTCTGGCGGCAACTCCAATGGATCGCTTCGGCAAAGTCAGCGAATTAGACGGCGCTGCCTTATTCCTGTTAAACAATGAGGCAGCCAGCTTTATTACCGGAACTGTTATCCCTATTGACGGCGGTTTTTCCGCTTACTCCGGAGTATAAAACGTTATCAGACGGCAGAAAAGCAGACGCTTTCTGGCAGACAAAGCCAGAAAGCGTTTTTTCGATCTTGCCATCCGGATGGATTTGGGGCTATAATAGCACAGAAAGAATTGGTTGTATGACTATTTTTGAGGTGCTGTATGTGTAAACTGGTTAAGAAAATCTGGTATTCGATTTCCCTGCAGCAAAAACTACTGGCTTTTGCCAGCATTGTGACGCTGGTGCTTGTAGTTTCTTCTTTCTTTAATTTTAAATTAGTGGAATTTTCAATCGACGGATTCAGCGACATATTAAATGACAACGCCAGGTGCGGGGCCTTTCTGGAAGCGATGGAAGAGGAACGGGATGCCTTTCAGACCATGATGCGGGAAGGTACCGGAGAAAGCAGGCACTCTTACGAGAAAGCGGTTCAGGAAACGAAGAAAAGCATTTCTGCCCTTCCATATTCGTATCAGACCATTGGAAGCCGCCGGTATGCCAGAACCTGGTCCATTAAAAACGCCTATGAAACTTACAGCACCCTCAGGGATCAACTGGTTTCTATGGGAACCTCGGATCCAGATTATGTGGAACAGCTGTACTGGATTTACGACATACAAGATTATCTGGTGCTGTATGGAAAACGTCTGATCCAGGAGACATTGAATCAGGGAAATGTCAGCTATCAGGAAAAGGCAGGACGTTTTTCTGCCCTTCCTTATGGTCTTTTGATTGTTTCCGGCATCATGCTGGGAGTGATTTTATGGCTGACAAAAGTGCTTTCTGACACAATGGTCGATCCGGTTTTAAGGCTTTCCGAAAGCTCTGCCCGGATTGAGTCCGGCGATTTTTCAGAAGAAGATGTGGAAATTAAAAATCAGGATGAGATGGGACAACTGGTCCGGAATTTTAACCGGATGAAACACGCTATGGAAGAACACATCCACACCCTCCAGGAGAAAAATGAGATGTCCAGCCGCCTTCACCGGGAGGAAGTAGAACGGATAGAGACAGAGAAACGTCTGGAAGACGCCAGAATGGAGCTGTTGAAAAGCCAGATCAATCCCCACTTTTTGTTTAATACCCTGAGTATGATTGCGTGCACTGCGAAGTTAGAAGAAGCAGAAACTACAGAAAAAATGATTACCAGCATGAGCAGCCTGTTCCGCTATAATTTAAAGACGTCGGAACAGATCGTGGCGTTAAAGCAGGAGTTGGATGTGGTGCAGAATTATATTTATATCCAGAAAATGCGGTTTGGCAGCAGAGTTGTTTATGAGACGGACATCCGGACAGACGCCTGGCGCGTCCGGATTCCGGCGTTTACCATGCAGCCGATTGTAGAAAATGCCATTATCCATGGGCTTTCCAAAAAAGAAGCCGGAGGAAGAATTATAGTCAGAACCTGGGAACGGGAAAACCAGGTCATCATCTCTGTGGCAGACAACGGGCTGGGAATGGACAGCCAGAGACTCTGGGAGCTGCGGGATGGACTAAAAGGGGGAAAAACGGCAAAAGTGGGAATCGGGTTGGGGAATATTTCCAAACGGATTCACAATATGTACCAGCATGGAGAGTTCCAGATCTACAGTACAGAAGGCAGAGGCACAGTTGTACAGATGGTGATTCCCCAGGATGAAGGACCAAGAATGTGGTAGCGGGAAAGGAGAAGATATGATTTCGGTATTAATTGCAGACGACGAGGCAATTGAGAGAGCGGTCTTAAAAAAGACGCTGTTTAAAAATCTGGGGGACCGTTGCAGGCTGTTTGAGGCAGAAAATGGACGGCAGGTACTGGAATTGTATGAAAAGGAAAAGTTCCAGATAGCCATTCTGGATATAGAAATGCCGGGAATCAGTGGAATCGAAGCTGCAGAGCAGATTCGGAATCAGGATAAGGAGTGCTGTATTATTTTTCTGACTGCATTTGACGAATTTTCGTATGCAAAAAAGGCCATTGCAGTGCGGGTCCTGGATTATCTGCTAAAGCCGTTTAATGAACAGGAACTGCTTCTGGTAATGGAGGAAGCCCTGCGGATTGCAGAGACCAGGAACGGGCAGGAAGAGAGAAAAGAGGAATCTCATTATAAGGAAGAATCCTGGCAGGATGGTCTGGAAGAAAACGGGGATCTGAATGACGGACGGCAGAATAAAGTGGCCCAGTTAATGGAGAAATATATTGAGGCCAATTACCAGTATGATATTTCTATGCAGGATGCGGCAAAGGCCATGAATTATTCGGAAACGTATTTCAGCAAGCTGTTTAAGCAGTGTTTCCAGAAAAATTTTACGACCTATTTGACCGAGTACCGGGTGGAAGAGGCAAAGAGGCAGCTTCAGCAGCCTACGGTTAATGTAAAAGACGTAGGAAAAGCAGTGGGATACGGAGATTCCAATTACTTTACAAAAGTGTTCCGTAGAATTACTGGTATGAGTCCCACAGAATACAGAACGTCAATTTTTCGGGAAGAGTAAGAGCTCCTTTTGGGGCTCTTGTTCTTTTTGCACAAAAATATTACAAAAGTAGCTAAAAAAATACTAGCATTCACAAAAAATTACGGTTCAAAATCATTTTGGAAAGGATTATAATTAAGATAGCGTTAAGAAAATGAAAATTTTATTAAAAACGCGTAAAAAAAGGAGGAAATAAGATATGAAAAAAAGATGGTTATCTGCACTGCTTTGTACAGCGATGGTAGCTGGCTCCATGGCTGGCTGTGGATTAAAGGCCCCAGAGACTGCAACTACAGCTGCTCC
>CAJMQQ010000070.1 GCA_905215625.1 uncultured bacterium | reverse complement strand
CTGGGGAACCTGATCGAAATTGAGAATTACCACGCCAAGTGCCAGGGCAATGTAAAACAGAGCCATAAACGGCACTAATTTTTCGGTTACCTGGCCGATTCGCTTGATTCCCCCTAACAGAACCATGCCTACAATCAGCGCCAGGATGATTCCCATAATGAGATTTCCCGTTTTCATGGAATCTTCTGTAATCAGGTTGTAGTTTAAAAGGGCAGAATTAATGGCCGCAGTAATGGTATTGACCTGGGTGGCGTTTCCTGTCCCGAATACGGTAAAAATTCCAAATACAGAAAATAACACTGCCAGAAACTGCCAGTTTTTTCCTAATCCATTTCTGATATAGTACATAGGGCCGCCTACCAGTTCCCCGTTTTCATTGGTTTCCCGGAAATGGACAGCCAGGGTGACCTCAGAAAATTTGGTACACATTCCCAGCAAGGCGGATACCCACATCCAGAATACGGCTCCCGGACCTCCGATGGCAATGGCTCCGGCTACACCGGCAATATTTCCCGTTCCCACCGTAGCCGCCAGGGCCGTGCACACTGCCTGGAACGGCGTGATAGCCCCGTCAGAAGCTTCCCTTTTGCGGAATACTCTTCCAATGGTGGTTTTCATTGCATAGGAGAACCTGCGGATCTGGATAAAATGGAGACGCAGGCTTAAATACAAACCAACGCCAAGTATACAGATCATGGCCGGAACTCCCCATATAAATTGATTCACTGCGCTGTTTACAGCTTCGATTGTCTGCAGCATAATAACTCCTTCGTAATTCGTCCAGGACATTTTGAACAGTCCCTGATTTCAGACTTTTACCTCTTCGTAGACCTGATTGAGCCAGTCAATTCCCTTCTGAATCCCCTCTTCATCAAAAGAGAACCATGCCTGCCGGATTTTTTCCGGATCTGTTGCGTCAAAACTATAAGGCTCCGGCCATGCAGAAGTTAAAAGGCCGGTCTCTTCCTGGCCTTCTTCTCCTCCTTCGGCCACGCGGGAGGATTTTTCCATACGGAAACGCATTCCCTGAAAACTTCCCGTAAACTTGGCCTTTTTTAAATACGGAATCGGCATAAATCCGCTTCGTTCCAGCATCTTTTTCTTCCTCCCTGACCGTTATTCTTTAATGGGCGTCAAACCAGCTTGCCCCTTCTTTTGCATCCACTTCCAAGGCAACCGACAGATCTGCCGCGTGTTTCATCTTGTCTTCCAGAATGGCCTTCACTTCTTGGGCCTCTGTTTCCAGCGCCTCAATCAGCAGTTCATCGTGAACCTGGAGCACAATGCGGGACTGAAGACCTCTTCGCTCCAGTTCCTGGTCCACCTGGATCATGGCAATTTTCATAATGTCCGCCGCGGTTCCCTGAATAGGGGAATTCATGGCCACCCGTTCCCCAAAGGATCTCTGCATGAAATTCGCGGATTTTAACTCCGGAATGGGCCGGCGTCTTCCAAACATGGTCGTGACAAATCCCTGCTCCTTGCCGTCGGTTACCTGCTGATCCAGGAACTTTTTCACTCCCGGATAAGTCTCAAAATAGGTATTAATATAATCCAGGGCTTCTTTTCTGGAAATACTTAAATCTTCACTTAATCCAAAGGCGCTGATGCCGTAAACAATGCCGAAATTGACCGCCTTGGCGTTGCGGCGCATTAGCGGAGTCACTTCTTCTAACGGAATATGGAATACCTGGGACGCAGTAATGGCATGAATGTCCTGGGCAGACCGGTAGGCTTCAATAAGCCGCTCATCTCCTGACATATGGGCCAGAATCCTCAATTCAATCTGGGAATAGTCTGCATCAATAAAGATACAGCCTTCTTTTGGCACAAATACCTTGCGGATTTCCCTTCCCAGTTCCATCCGGACCGGAATGTTCTGCAGGTTTGGCTCTGTACTGCTGATTCGTCCCGTCGCCGTAATGGTCTGGTTAAATTTGCCATGAATCCTCTCGTCTTCCCCGATAAAAGCTGCCAGACCTTCTGCATAAGTAGAATATAGCTTGGTCAGCTGGCGGTAATCCAGCACTTTCCGGACTGCCGGCACTTCCGGAGCCAGCTTTTCCAGTACGTCCGCCGCTGTAGAATAACCGGTTTTCGTCTTTTTGCCGCCCTTTAACTGCATTTTTTCAAACAGCACTTCCCCTAACTGCTTAGGAGAATTAATATTAAAGGTTTCTCCGGTTGCTTCGTAAATTTCCTGTTCCAGCTTATCAATGTTTATTTTTAACCGGCTGCCATAATCTTTTAATTCCTGGCGTTCTACCCTTACGCCTGCTGCCTCCATCCGGTAAAGGCTGTAAATCAACGGCATTTCAATCTCCGAAAACAGATCTGCCATGCCCGTTTCCGTCAGTTTCTCCTCTAATACCGGAGCCGTCTTCCACAAAGAATATCCCATGAAACATACGCAGTCAAAGGCCTTTTCCTCTTCTTCCAAAAGCGCCTTAAAAAGCGGTGTTTTTCCCAGCAGATCAGCCTTGGAAGGCAGGGTCATGCCGCCATAATCTCTCGCCAGATCGTCATAGTCATAGGTATCCTTTAACGGATTCAGCAGATACCCTGCCACACCGGCATCTCTTACTCTCTCTCCCCATAACAGGTTTAAAAATGGAAGCTGGCTCTTTAAATCCAGCACCCACACCATGCCGGTTGTTCTCTTGCACAGTCCTTCCAGTTTTCCAGCCAGGTAACTGCCAGTTAAAAAGCCTTGTACTGGCAGGAAGTACAAATCTTCTTTTCCAAAGCAGAGACTAAGTCCTGCAATCTCTCCTTGGCCGGAAATTTTCTTCTTTCCGCCTTCCTGGCCAATTATCAGCTGGGCGCCGATTGTCTCTGCTTTCGCCGCTTTTTCCAATACCTGTTCTGCCTGAGCAAAGTCGGTTATCACCTGAAAATGCTTCCGCATATCTGCTTCTTCTTTATTTTCCGGAATATCCTGGAATCTGGCCAGAATTGACTTGAACTCCAGACGCTTCATATACTGATACGCTTCCGGTGTATACAAATTTCCAATCTCTGCATCCTCATAAGAGAATTCAATGCCGCAGTCGATGCAGATTGTGGCCAGGGTCTTGCTCATCTGCGCCATATCATAATGCTCTTCCAGCGCTTTTTTCGCTCTGGGGGGCTTTATCTCTTCCAGATGATTATAAGCGTTTTCAATGCTTCCGTAAGAGGAAATAATAGCTGTGGCCGTCTTTTCCCCAATGGAGGGGACTCCTGGGATATTATCGGAAGCGTCTCCCATCAGAGCTTTTACGTCAATAAATTCAAGGGGCGTTACGCCGTATTCCCGCTTGACATCTTCCGGATAGTAATCTTTTATTTCCGTTCCGCTTCTGGACGTTTTCGGAATCCGGATCTTAATGTGCGCATCAGAAAGCTGAAGCAAATCCCTGTCCCCGGAAACAACGGAAACTTCTATGGTTTCTCCTGCCAGACGTTTTGCCACTGTTCCCAGAATGTCATCCGCTTCAAAGCCAGCCAGGGTCAGAATCGGAATCCCCATGGACTGAAGCACTTCTTTCATCAGGGGAACCTGTTCCCGAAGCTCTTCCGGCATGGGTTTTCTGGTTCCTTTGTACTCTGCAAACATTTTGTGACGGAAGGTAGGCTCTTTTAAGTCAAAGGCCACAGCCAGATGATCCGCCTGCTCTTCTTCTAATATCTTAAACATTATGTTGAGAAAGCCGTATACAGCATTGGTATGAAGCCCTTCGGAGTTGGTCAGCTCCGGCACTCCGTAAAAAGCCCTGTTTAAAATGCTGTGTCCGTCAATCAATACTAATTTTTCCATGTCATCCCTCATTCTATGAAAATAATCCTAATATCCGAAGCTGCATAAGAATCATAACCCCAAGGCTCATCACCATAAGCGTATCCACCGAATACCGTACCGCCTGCAGCATACGGCGGTGACGGACGTGCTGCTTAGACTCTTCCAGAAGCTCATCTAGTTCTCCTTTGATGTTATAATTATCCGCATCGGAATCCAACTGCCGGATACCGGAATCTACTGTAAAATAAATTTCCAGTTCTTCCTGACAGTTTTCACAGATTTCAATGTGTTCCAGAAACTCTTCCAGCGTATCTTCGTCCAATTCCCCATGAATATACGAGGTAACCAGGCGTTCCGCCTCCTGACAATTCATAGTATGACCCCCTATCCGTTTTCCCACTCCCGCATAAGGCAAAATGCGTCAAAACACATTTTCTCATGCCCATCTTTGCTCCCGCGTAAAAAAAAGACCCGAAAGCCTATTTCACAATAAGCCTTCGGGTGCCCCTGCCAAGGAGTGCCGGCTGCGGGACTTGAACCCGCACGATGTCGCCATCAATGGATTTTGAGTCCACCTCGTCTGCCATTCCGACAAGCCGGCTCGCTTAACAACGAGTGTTATTTTACCATAAGTTGTTCTATTTTGCAAGCACTTTTTCTTCAGGCATATCCGCCCGGAAAGATCGAACCGTTTTTCCTTATCTGATGTCTCTCTCTTCCAGTTCATCTCCCAGCGCCTGTACTTTTGTCACATCTAAAATAACTGCCGGTGAAATCTCCTGAATCAGCCCCGTATAGGTAATGGAAATCACATCTCCCTTCTGCAGGTCGCTTAACGTAATCGGAATCCCTCTCCAGGAAACTTCGGTCTCTTCTGTAATGCGAAACTGAAATCTCCCCCTCTTATTGATATCATTCATTTCCAGTCCCTGAACCACTAGCTCAGAATCCCTTATTTCCTCAATGACTGCATAAAAAGTATCGCTTTCCAATGGTTTCACACTGCTTTTTCCAGCATAATATCCGCCTGCAAATAAAATAGCTGCAGCAAACAATCCCAATAAAATCCGATACGCTTTCCCTTTCAATCCTCTCATAAACCAGTTCCTTTCCATTTTCTAAATCCAGTATAGCACTTTTTTCTGATTTTGCTCTTCAAAAAGTAACTGTTCAGAAAATCGTAATGATTTCTTCTACACGCGTCTGCCTATCTATGGTATAATGATGCTACCATCTAATAATCTGATACTTATGAAAAGGAGCTGCTATGAATAAAAAACTGATTATCGGTGTTTCCGCCGCTGCTGTAGCTGCTGTTGTAATTGGCGCTGCCGCTGCCCTGATGACCTCTTCCACACCGGAAAAGATTGATTTGTCTACTACCCATACGACTGAGGCCCCTACCGAGTCTGCCAAAGAACCAGAGACAACGTCAGCGCCGGAAACCACTGCCCCTGAGACAACTGCTTCCAGCACGGCCAGCGTTACCTCTTCCATGGAGACCTATACTTCTGGAAAAATTTCCATTCAGTACCCTCAGGTAAGCGGCCTTGACGATTCAAAGCTTCAGGATTCCATCAACGAAAATCTGAAAAGCAACGCATTGTCTGTCATAGCTGGATATGAAGCTGACGAGACAAAAGACAGTATGACCGTAACCTGTGAAGTAGTTTCTGTTGACCGCCGCAGCATTACTGCTGTTTACACCGGCACTTATACAGCCGACGGCGCCGCCCATCCAGTCAATCTTTTCTACAGCAATACCGTAGATTTAAAAGACAACACCAATCTGGGACTGGGCGATTTTACTGATTCCTATACCATGGCAGGATATGTATTAAGTTCTGATGTAACCTTTTTAGGACTGGATGACGAACAGACGAAAGCCGTCTTAGAATACCGCCAGGGCGTAACCATGGAAGAACTGACCGATACCTTTAACCAGGCTGATTTTCCTATCCAGCAGGGCGTTGTATGGCCGCCGTCCTTCAGCTATGAAAAGCAGGGCGATATTTTCTTCTCCCTTCCGGTTCCCCACGCATTAGGCGATTACATCATTGTCCGTTTTGTGCCTTCTACTAAGTAGGACACTAAAAATCACATTACTATTTCCAAGAAAGGATTTGTTGTCATGAAAAATGTAGTTATTTTTGATCACCCGTTAATCCAGCACAAAATCTCCAGACTGCGGGATAAGCATACCGGAACCAATGAATTCCGCAGCCTGATCGAGGAAATCGCCATGCTGATGGGCTATGAAGCCCTCCGGGATCTTCCTTTAGAAGATGTCGAAGTAGAGACTCCCATTGAAACTTGTATGACTCCCATGATTGCAGGACGTAAATTAGCCGTTGTTCCCATTCTGCGCGCCGGACTTGGTATGGTAAATGGAATCCTGGCTCTTACCCCTACTGCCAAAGTCGGACACATTGGCCTATACCGGGATGAAGTGACCCATGAGCCTCACGAATATTACTGCAAGCTTCCGGATCCAATCGAGGAACGTACCATTATCGTAACAGACCCAATGCTGGCAACCGGCGGCTCTGCTGTCTCTGCCGTTGATTTTATCAAAGCCCATGGTGGAAAGAAAATCAAATTTATGGCCATCATCGCTGCTCCGGAAGGATTGGAACGGCTTCAAAACGCCCATCCGGACATCCAGATTTATGTAGGACATTTAGACCGCTGCTTAAACGACGCTGCTTATATCTGCCCTGGACTGGGAGATGCAGGCGACCGGATTTTCGGAACGAAATAAAGAATTGCGCATGAAAAAAGTCATCTAAAAAGCCCCTGCAAAGAGGGAGCAGTTCAATCCTCTCTGCAAGGTCTTTTTTTACGCTGTTTTCTTTACCGGAAAAACCTACCTCTGGCAGGTTTTCCGGATTCCTGGCAGTCAAAATACTTATAGGAAGTATTTTACTCCGCTTTCAAAAATCTTCATATCCTGTTCTCCATAGATGTTCATGGCAACTGCATCGCCGCGGCGCTCAGAATGAGCCATCTTGCCCAGGATACGTCCGTCCGGGCTGGTAATGCCTTCGATTGCCATATAGGAACCGTTTGGATTCCAGAATTCGTCCATAGTAGGATTGCCCTTGTCATCTACATACTGGGTTGCCACCTGGCCGTTTGCAAACAGTTTCTTTAACCACTCTTTGGTTGCTACAAACCGTCCCTCGCCATGAGAAGCCGGATTGCAGTATACGCCGCCCAGTTCTGCACCTGCAAGCCATGGGGACTTATTGCTCATTACCTTGGTATAAACCATCTTGGAAATATGGCGGCCAATGGTATTCATTGCCAGCGTCGGAGAATCCGGACGCTGTTCTTTTATCGTGCCTTCCGGAACCAATCCCAGCTTAATCAATGCCTGGAAACCGTTGCAGATACCAAGCATCAGACCGTCCCGTTCATTCAGCAGCTTTTCAATCTCTTCTTTGATAACAGCATTTCTAAATACGGCTGCAAAGAACTTTGCAGAACCTTCCGGCTCGTCGCCTGCGGAGAAACCGCCTGGGAACATAACGATCTGCGCCTTTGCAATCTCATTTTTGTAAACTTCTACAGACTCTCTGATGTCTTCTGCACTCAGGTTCTTAAATACTTTTGTCACAACCTTGGCGCCGGCTCTCTCAAATGCCTTGGTGCTGTCGTATTCGCAGTTGGTTCCTGGGAATACCGGAATAAATACATTTGGCTGGCCAATCTTATGATTGCATACGTAAACGGAATCTGTCTTGTACAGTTCATCCGAAACTGGAGTCTGCTTTACGCCAGATCTGGTCGGGAATACGCTCTCTAATGTTTCCGTCCAGGAATCCAGAGCCTCTTCCATGGTAATCTGGGTATTGCCATATTCAAAGACAGCTTTATCGGTTACTTCACCAATTACGGTATAGCGGATAGACAGTTCTCCCACCTTTTCTGCCGGAACTTCCAGTACCAGATTGCCCCATCCGGCTGCAAAGAAGTCTCTTGGATCCAGGTTATGCTCAATCTTTACACCCAGTTTGTTGCCGAATGCCATCTTGCTGACTGCTTCTGCAATTCCCTGTCCTTCTACTGCATAAGCAGAAAGGATCTTTCCTGCCTGAATCTCTTCAAATACTTTGCCGTAACCGTCCATAATCTGGGCGTAATCCGGCAAATCATACTGGTCTTTTTCAATGGTAAACAGCACAATCTTGCTGCCTGGCTTCTTAAACTCCGGAGTAATAACCGTCTTAGAGTCTGCCACATCGACTGCAAAGGAAACCAGGGTCGGCGGAACGTTGATTTCGCCATGCTGCTCGTCATTAAAGGTTCCGGACATACTGTCCTTTCCTCCGATGGACGGCAGTCCAAATCCCATCTGGGCGCTGTAGGCGCCAAGTAAAGCTGCAAATGGCTGACTCCAGCGGGTTGGATCTTCGGTCATTCTCTGGAAATATTCCTGGAAGGTGAAGCGGATCTTCTTGTAATCGCCGCCTGCTGCTACAATTTTTGCTACAGAAGACAGGACTGCGTAAACTGCGCCATGGTATGGACTCCAGCTTGACAGGTATGGGTCAAAACCGTAAGACATCATGGTAACGGTATCACATTTGCCCTTTAATACCGGAAGTTTCGCTACCATTGCCTGGGTTTCGGTAAGCTGATATTTTCCGCCGTAAGGCATATACACAGAACCGGCTCCGATAGAACCGTCAAACATCTCGACCAGACCCTTCTGGGAGCAGACATTTAAAGAAGCAAGGAGATTTAACCATGCCTTCTTTACGTCTCCTGGTTCTTTCCGTTCAAAAAGACTGCCTTCTTTGTTTGGAACTTGTAAGGTAACGTCTGCTTCCTGATGAGCGCCGTTGGTGTCTAAGAAGGCGCGGCTGATGTTCACGATGGTCTGGCCTCTCCAGTTGATGACCAGTCTTGGACTTTCGGTTACTACTGCAACGGTTACTGCCTCTAAGTTTTCCTCTGCCGCATAACCTAAAAACTTCTCTACATCTGCCGGAGCTACTACCACTGCCATACGCTCCTGGGATTCGGAAATGGAAAGCTCCGTTCCGTCTAAACCAGCATATTTTTTCGGCACCTTATCCAGATTGATTTCCAATCCGTCTGCCAGCTCGCCGATAGCTACAGACACACCGCCTGCGCCAAAGTCGTTGCATTTCTTAATTAAACGGCTTACTTCCGGACGGCGGAACATTCTCTGAATCTTACGCTCTGTAGGAGCGTTTCCCTTCTGTACCTCAGCGCCGCAGACTTCGATGGAAGCTTCGGTGTGAACCTTGGAAGAACCAGTTGCGCCGCCGATGCCGTCGCGTCCGGTACGTCCGCCAAGGAGAATAATAATATCGCCTGGATCAGAAGTTTCGCGGATAACGTCCTTTCTTGGAGCCGCGCCCATAACCGCGCCGATTTCCATTCTCTTTGCCGCGTAGCCTGGGTGATAAATCTCTTTTACATAGCCGGTTGCAAGGCCAATCTGGTTGCCGTAAGAACTATATCCATGAGCTGCCTCAGTTACAATCTTTCTCTGTGGAAGCTTGCCCTTCATCGTCTCGTCTAATGGACGGGTCGGGTCAGCCGCGCCGGTTACACGCATTGCCTGATATACATAGGTACGTCCGGACAGCGGATCGCGGATTGCGCCGCCAAGACAGGTTGCAGCGCCGCCAAATGGCTCAATCTCTGTAGGATGATTGTGAGTTTCGTTTTTAAAGTTCACTAACCACTCTTCGGTCTGTCCGTCGATTTCTACCGGAACTACGATAGAGCAGGCATTGATTTCGTCAGACTCTTCCTGATCTGCAAGCTTGCCCTCTTTTTTCAGCTTTTTCATTGCCATCAGAGCCAGATCCATCAGGCAGACAAATTTATCGTCTCTTCCCTTATAGATCTCTTCCCTGTCAGCCAGATACTGATTATAGGTATCTACGATAGGCTTTTTATAATCGCCGTCGGTAAAAGTCACATTTTTCAGCTCGGTAGAAAAGGTGGTGTGACGGCAGTGATCGGACCAGTAAGTGTCCAGAACGCGGATCTCCGTAACTGTCGGATCCCGGTGTTCTTCGCCTTTATAGTAATTCTGGATATGTTTAAAATCCTTAAAGGTCATAGCCAGATTTAAGGAACGGTATAACTCTTCCAGCTTGTCCTCTTCCATAGAAGAGAATCCGTCAAATACTGCTACATCCTCCGGAGTCTCAAATACAGTTACCAGGGTTTCCGGCTTTGCTGCATCCGCCTCTCTGGAATCTACTGGATTGATGCAGAAATTCTTTACTGCCTGTACTTCTTCTGTAGTCAGAGTTCCGGAGATCACATAGGTGGTAGCAGAGCGGATTACCGGCTCTTCCGTTGCCTTTAACAGTTTTACGCACTGTTCTGCAGAGTCCGCTCTCTGGTCAAACTGTCCTGGGAGATACTCTACAGAAAAACAGATGTCTCCTGCTTCCTTTGGAAACTCTTCTTCATATAACGTATCTACCGGCGGCTCAGAAAAAATAGTGCCAAGAGACGCCTGGTAGGTCTCTTCGGTCAGATTTTCAATATCATAACGAATCAGCACCCTCACATTGGTAACGGTCCGAATTCCTAAATAGTTCTCGATTTCCTCACGCAGTTCCTTTGCCTTTACTGCAAAGTCCGGTTTCTTTTCTACAAAAATCCGTTTTACGCTCATTGGTAATCCTCCTTATTCTTTTAACCCTGACTGTATCATAACACAGAATCTACAAATAAGTAAAATTAATATAACTTATTTTTTATATTAATATAGATAATAGATTTGTACTAAC
>CAJMQQ010000069.1 GCA_905215625.1 uncultured bacterium | reverse complement strand
TGATAAATGATTTTTCCTATGATAGGATATAAAGAATGGATAAGGCTGCAATAAGCAGCTTCACAAGGAGGTTATTGCAAATGGGATTTGTGAGCAGTTTGATTGGATATGCAGGAAAAGCAGCCGTATTTGCCGCTGTCGCATGGGCAGGTATTGTATTGGGCAAAAAATTCAGGGATAAAAAGGATTCGCAGAAGACGAACCAATAAGTTTGGAGGACTAAAGACGTGCAGAAGTATGGTGTAAACGAATTAAGGAGAATGTTCCTGGAGTTCTTTGAGAGCAAGGGACATCTGGCTATGAAGAGCTTCTCCCTGGTTCCGCATAATGACAACAGTTTATTGCTGATTAACTCCGGTATGGCTCCATTAAAGCCTTATTTTACCGGTCAGGAGATTCCGCCGAGAACCAGGGTATGTACCTGTCAGAAGTGTATCCGTACCGGCGATATTGAAAATATCGGAAAAACAGCAAGACACGGCACCTTTTTTGAGATGCTGGGCAACTTTTCCTTTGGCGATTATTTCAAGCATGAAGCAATTGCCTGGTCCTGGGAATTTTTAACCCAGGTTGTAGGCCTGGATCCAGACCGGTTATATCCGTCTATTTACGTAGATGATGACGAGGCATTTGAGATCTGGAACAAGGAAATCGGCATTCCGGCAGAGCGGATTTTCCGCTTTGGAAAAGAAGACAACTTCTGGGAGCACGGTTCCGGTCCATGCGGTCCATGTTCTGAGATTTACTATGACAGAGGCGAAAAATACGGCTGCGGCAAGCCAGATTGTACCGTTGGCTGTGAATGTGACCGGTATATCGAGGTATGGAATAACGTATTTACTCAGTTTGATAATGACGGCCATGGCAATTACAGCGATTTGGCACAGAAAAACATTGATACCGGTATGGGCTTAGAGCGTCTGGCAGTTGTAGTTCAGGATGTTGATTCCCTGTTTACCGTCGATACCAATAAGGCTCTGTTAGACCGGGTATGCGAGCTGGCTCATGCAGAGTACCAGAAGGATCACGAGACCGATGTGTCCCTTCGTATTGTTACCGACCATATCAAATCCTGTACCTTTATGATTTCTGACGGAATTATGCCGTCTAATGAGGGAAGAGGCTATGTACTCCGCCGTCTTCTGCGCCGCGCTGCCCGTCATGGCAGAAAGCTTGGCATTGAGGGCAAGTTCCTGGCAGATTTGAGCAGTACTGTCATTAATCTGTCCAAAGACGGCTATCCGGAGCTGGAAGAAAAGAAGGCTATGATTTTCAAAGTCCTTTCCGAGGAAGAGGACAAGTTTAATAAAACCATCGACCAGGGTCTTGCCATTTTAGCAGAAATGGAAGAAAAGATGAGCGCAGAAGGCACTAAGGTACTTTCCGGCGCAGATGCGTTTAAATTATACGATACCTATGGATTCCCGGTAGACTTAACCAAGGAAATCTTAGAAGAAAAAGGCATGGAAGTAGACGAAGAAGGCTTTGCTGTTTCTATGAAGGAACAGAAAGAAAAAGCCAGAAAAGCAAGAAAGACGACAAATTACATGGGAGCAGATGTTACCGTATATCAGTCCATCGACGCTGCCATTACCACAAAATTTGTCGGCTATGACCGTCTGGTACACGATTCGAAGATTACGGTGCTTACGACTGAGGATGAGATTGTAGAAGCCCTTACCGACGGCCAGAGAGGTACTGTTTTAGTAGAAGAGACTCCATTCTATGGCACCATGGGCGGCCAGCAGGGCGACGTAGGTACCATTGCCAGCGCAGGCGGCGAATTTAAGGTAGAAGATACCATTCACTTACAGGGCGGCAAGATAGGCCATGTAGGCGTTATGGTAAAGGGAATGCTGCAGACCGGCGAGACCGTTACTTTAAAGGTATGCGAAAAGAACCGCCGTTTAACCGAAAAGAACCACAGTGCCACCCACCTGCTTCACAAGGCGTTGCGTACTGTTTTAGGCACCCATGTAGAACAGGCAGGCTCTCTGGTTTCTGCGGATCGTCTCCGTTTTGACTTTACCCATTTCTCTGCCATGACTGCAGAAGAGATTGCAAAAGTCGAGGCTATTGTAAATGAAGAGATTCAGCACTCCTTACCGGTTGTAACCCAGGAGATGTCTTTAGAGGATGCAAAAAAGACTGGCGCTATGGCGCTGTTTGGAGAAAAGTACGGAGAAGTAGTCCGCGTCGTTCAGATGGGCGATTTCTCTACAGAGCTTTGCGGCGGTACCCACGTATCCGATACCGGTTCCATCCAGGCATTTAAGATTTTATCTGAGACAGGTATTGCAGCAGGTGTGCGCCGTATTGAAGCGCTGACTGCAGACGGCCTGATGAATTACTATAAAGAAACTGAAAACGAACTGCACCAGGCAGCTAAGACTGCCAAGACCACACCAGCTTCCTTAAATGCCAAGATTGAAGCAATGTTAGAAGAGATTAAGGCACTTCACTCTGAAAATGAGAAGTTAAAGAGCAAGCTGGCCAACGAAGCAATGGGCGACGTGATGGATCAGGTTCAGGAAATTAAGGGCGTGAAGCTGTTAGCGGTTAAGGTTGCAGACGTAGACATGAACGGCCTGAGAAACTTAGGCGACCAGTTAAAAGAAAAGCTGGGTGAAGGCGTCATTGTGATTGCATCTGTAACAGACGGCAAAGTAAACTTAATGGCAACTGTAACCGACGGAGCACAGAAGATGGGCGCTCATGCAGGAAACTTAATCAAAGCCATTGCCGGACTGGTTGGCGGCGGCGGCGGCGGACGTCCGAATATGGCTCAGGCAGGCGGAAAAAATCCGGCTGGAGTAGAGGATGCACTGAAAGAAGCTGCAAAAGTTGTCGGAGAACAGATAAAATAATAAAATGTTCTTGACGTATGGTAAATTTATGATATAATCAATTCAGTGTGAAAAATACCCATACAGTTGTATTACGCACAATTACACAACTGGAGGGAGGTTAGGTGTGAGGCTATGTCAAACGTAATTGTTAAAGATAACGAGAGCTTAGACAGCGCTTTACGCAGATTCAAGAGAAACTGCGCAAAGGCTGGTATTCAGCAGGAAATTCGTAAAAGAGAGCATTACGAGAAACCAAGCGTAAGACGTAAGAAAAAGTCTGAAGCTGCAAGAAAGCGTAAGTATAATTAATGCTTATTTTAAAGTCCCAGTTTATAACTGGGACTTTTTCTTTATCCAAAAGCATATATTAAAAAGGAAATAACCGGTGTGGAAGTGGGAGATGTTTGCACAATCAAAGGAATTGCTGGTTACATCTTTAAAATTCCCGGAAGATGTGATAATGGGAGAAATGATGCTTTCCTTTGCAGGCCGCAGGGCGCTGCTGGTGGAAAATTATCGGACCATTGTCCTTTATACCGATGAATTGATAAAGCTTCAGGGAAAGACCTGCAGGCTGTGCGTTTCGGGAAGCCGGCTTTCTATCCAATATTATACCAAGGAAGAGATGAAAATAACCGGACAGATCAAATCGGTACAATTTGAATAGAAATAAAGGATGGTGAAGCCATGTATTTAAAAATCCTTCACAGCCTTAAGGGAGTGGTGCGGGTACGGCTTTCTGGCGGTTCGCCGGAACGTTTTTTTAACCTGTGCAGCGCAGGAGGTATTGAGCTATGGGACTTTACTTATCAAAAAGGAGTCTGCAGATTTTCCATGACTCTGCCGGACTTTTTTAAAATCCGGTCCTATGCCGGAAAAGCAAAGGTACGGCTGGTTGTGGAAGAGAAAATGGGACTTCCTTTTTTTATGCAGAAAAACCGGAAGCGGGTCTGGTACGGGATAGGACTTGGCTGTTTTTTTTTCCTGCTTTACGGACTGTCATTTTTTATCTGGGAGATTTCTTTTTTTGGTAATTACCATTATACAGAGGACACGCTGACCGCTTTTTTGAAAGAGAGCGGCGTGGAATGCGGAATCCGGAAAGGGAGGATTGACTGTGAAGGACTGGAAGCGTCAATCCGGTCTGCATTTCCGGAAATCACCTGGGTATCCGCCAGAATTTCTGGAACCAGGCTGCTGGTACAGGTAAAGGAAAATGAGGTTTTATCAGAAATTCCTCCAAAAAATGAAACACCCTGCGACCTGGCAGCAGATTACGATGGAATTATTACAAACATGATTGTCCGGTCCGGCATTCCCCAGGTACAAGTAGGGGAAGAAGTAAAAAAAGGACAGATTCTGGTAAGGGGGGCGGTTCCAATTACGGATGACAATGGAGAAACAACCAAAGAACACCTGGTCTGCGCAGATGCGGACATAACCGCCAGAAGCTGTTACCGTTACCGGAAGACCTTTCCTGTGTTTCATACCGTTCTATCCGATACCGGCAATGTAAGAAAAGGACTGATGCTTAAAATAGGCCCTTATTCCGTTCGGATCCTTGCTCCGGCCAGGGCAGATACGACCTGGAGAACGGTTATCCAGGAGCATCAGGTCAGGCTGTTCGGGGATTTTTACCTTCCGGTCTGGTGGGGCATTATAACCTCCAGGGAGACGGTTTCTTATGACAGGGCTTATACGAAAAAGGAGATGGAAGAAAAAGGCGCGGAGATTCACAGGAATTTTTTGAATAATTTAAGTGAAAAGGGGGTACACATTATTGAAAATAATGTTAAAATACTAGAAGATGCATCTCTATGCCATGTAGAGGGCTCAGCAGTGGGAGAAGGCGCCATAGGACAGCTCCGGCCGGCAGACCTGATTCCGGCAGAAAATTAAAGGAGTAATGGAGAATTTCATGAGCATAACAGACACAATGATTGACATCCCTACAGAACATGAGAAAAATGTATGCGGCCAGTTTGACGCATATTTAAAGAAAATTGAGAAAACCCTTCATGTTACCATGGTAGCCAGAGACGGCGCCATTAAGATCATCGGGCCGGAGGAGGCTATCGGCCAGGCAAAGGCAGTATTTCACGATTTGATTGAACTTTCCAAACGAGGCAATCCGATTACCGAACAGAATGTAGACTATGCCTTGGCTCTGTCCTTTACCGAAGGAAGCAGCAAGCTTTTAGAAATCGACAAGGACATTATCTGCCGCACCATTGCCGGCCGTCCGGTAAAGCCAAAGACTGTAGGACAGAAACAGTATGTGGATCAGATCCGCAAGAAAATGATTGTATTTGGAATCGGCCCAGCCGGTACGGGAAAGACCTACCTTGCCATGGCCATGGCTATCCAGGCCTTTAAAAACGGGGAAGTGGGACGGATTATCCTGACCCGTCCGGCCATTGAGGCAGGGGAAAAGCTGGGATTTTTGCCTGGAGATTTGCAGAGCAAGATTGACCCTTACCTTCGTCCCCTATACGATGCCCTATATCAGATTATGGGAGCGGAAACCTATCTTCACAATGCAGAAAAAGGTCTCATCGAAGTGGCGCCTTTAGCTTACATGAGAGGACGTACTCTGGACAATGCTTATATTATACTGGATGAGGCCCAGAATACCACTCCGGCCCAGATGAAGATGTTTTTAACCCGTATCGGATTTGGATCCAAGGTTATCATTACCGGAGACCAGACCCAGAAGGATCTGCCGGCAGGAACGGTATCCGGACTGGATACGGCGGTAAAGGTGTTAAAAAAGATTGATGACATCGGCTTCTGTTATTTAACCAACAGCGATGTGGTCCGCCATCCGCTGGTACAGAAGATTGTCCAGGCCTATGACGATTATGAGGCAAAGAATAAACAGGCAGAAACATCCAGGGTAAAGGTAACATACAGGAGGAAATCATGAGTATTACCATTGATTATGAAACGGAAAAGCAGTTAGGAATCGACTATGAGAAGATTATTAAGGAAATAGTAGAAGAAGCCCTGGACTATGAGGGCTGCCCATATGAGACGGAAATCAGCGTTCTGATAACGGATAACGATGAGATTCAGACCATTAACAGGGAATATAGGCAGATTGACCGTCCGACAGACGTGCTGTCCTTTCCCATGCTGGAGTATGAGACGCCTTCGGATTTTTCCAGAGTAGAGGAAGAGTTCTGCGACTGTTTCAATCCGGAAACCGGAGAATTAATGTTGGGGGACATTATTTTATCTGTCGATAAGATTGAAGAACAGGCCAAGGCTTATGGGCATTCAAAACAACGGGAACTGGCATTTCTGGTGGCTCACAGTATGCTTCATCTGTGCGGCTATGATCATATGGAAGATGGAGAACGTCTGATTATGGAACAGAAGCAGGAAGAAATTTTACAGCGGAAGGGGTACAAAAGATAGATGAATCAATGGGGGAAGATATGGAAATGGGCGGCAGCAGTAAGCATTGCCGCAGTATTGGGGATGACAGGATGTTCCGGAAAAGGAGCGGATGCTTCGGCAACGCTTCCGCAGGAAACGGCGGAAACGACAAAGGCAGAGCCAACCACAGCAGAGATTGAGATTCACCAGGAGACGACAAAGGCCCAGCCGGAAGAGCTGGATTATTACCGTCCGGAAGAACGGATAGAAGAAAATGGGAAAGTCCGCAGCTATTTAACTGGAGAACTGGTGGACGCAAAACAGGGAAACCGGCGTCCCCTGGCCATTATGATGAGCAATGATAAGCAGGCTCTGCCTCAGTATGGAATCAACCGGGCAGGAGTGGTCTATGAAGCGCCGGTCGAAGGAACTATGAACCGGTATATGGCGCTGATCGAAGACTTTGACGATTTGGAGCGGATTGGATCCGTCCGGAGCTGCCGTACCTATTACACGTACTTTGCCAGAGAGTTTGAGGCAATCTATGCCCATTTTGGCCAGAGCACCTTTGCAAAACCGTATCTGGGCAAGGTTGTGGCCAATATTAACGGCATTGAGGGAGTGGGAAGCTCTGCTTTTTACCGGACAAAGGACCGGAAGGCGCCTCACAATGCCTACACCAGCGGAAAGAAGATTCTGGAAACTGGAGAAAAATTAGGATATACCTGGGAATATCCAGACAGCTACCAGGGACATTACCGTTTTGCAAAGGGGGAAGTTACCCTAAAAGATCGTCCGGGTGTTATGGATGCGTCTTCTGTAAAGCCGGGTTATCCGTTAAACCAGCCGGAATTTGTCTATGATAAAGAGGATGGACTTTACCACCGGTATCAGTATGGAGCCGTGCATTCGGGCGATGAAGGTCCCATTGCCGTAAAAAATGTCCTGATTCAGTGGTGCCAGTGGGGCCATTATGCTTCGACAGACTATTTAAATATTAACGTACATACTGGTTCCGGAGGATATTATATTACCAATGGAAAAGCCATTCCCATTACCTGGGAAAAAGACGGGGAATACGGGGTTACCCATTATTACGACCAGAATCAGGAAGAGATTCTGTTAAATCCAGGAAAAACCTGGGTCTGCATTATTGCGACCAAAGATGCAGCCCAGGCGGTAAAAATTGAAGGATAAAAGAAAGAGACTTACATTATGCACACTAGAAACAATTTTGTTGTACAAGGAAGTATTTTAGCTATTGCCGGTATTATCGTGCGGTTAATCGGTATGCTGTACCGGATTCCCCTGATTGAGATTATCGGGACAGAGGGAAATGGCTACTATACTTCTGCGTTCAGCGTGTATTCGATTTTGCTGATCGTATCATCCTACAGTCTTCCGACCGCGGTTTCCAAAATGGTTGCTGGACGGATTGCAGTGGGACAGTATAAAAACAGTCAGAAGATTTTAAAGGCCGCCTTGATCTACGCCACAGTGGTGGGAGCGCTTGCGTGTTTTGTGCTGTGGTTCGGGGCGGATTTGTTTGCCAAGCTTCTGGGAATGCCTTTTTGCAGATATGCGTTAAAAACCCTGGCTCCTACGGTCTGGATTATGGCCTATTTAGGAGTGTTCAGGGGATATTTTCAGGGCCATGGAACTATGGTTCCGACTGCAGTTTCCCAATTGTTTGAACAGATTGTCAATGCGGTGGTCAGCATCGGCGCTGCCAGCTGGCTAGTAAAAAAAGGCCTGGAAGCCGACCTAGTTTATGGGGAAACCGAGTATGCCAGCTCTTTTGGAGCAGCGGGGGGAACTTTGGGAACCGGAGCCGGAGCTGCCATTGCCCTGGCATTTTTCTTGCTTCTGCTGTTTTTATACCGTCCGGTTATGAGACGGCAGCTTAAAAAAGATAAAACTGGCAGGGAAGATTCCTTTGGAAAAATTGCAGTAGTGTTAACTATTACCATTCTGCCCATTGTATTAAGCAGTACCGTTTATAACATCAGTTCCGTGTTGGATAACTATCTGTTTGCATCCGGACTTCGGGCTCTGGGAGAGGAAGATCAGATGGCCGCCCTCTGGGGAGTATTTGGGGAATACCATCTGCTCTTTAACATTCCAGTAGCTCTGGCCAATGCCTTGTCGTCTTCTCTGATTCCGGCTCTGGCCAATGCAGCCGCTATGCGGGATCGCAAGGCAGCAGTCCAGAGAACCCGAACCGCAATCCGCTTTTCCATGATTATTGCCATTCCGGCAGCAGTTGGATTAAGCGTTCTGGCAGAACCAATCTGTAACCTTTTGTTTGCCAGTCATGACAATGAACTTCTGATTAAACTGATGGTGGCAGGTTCTGCAGCAGTGGTATTTTTCTCCCTGTCTACCATGACCAATGCCATTTTGCAGGGAACGAACCACATGAGTGCACCCCTTATCCATTCCGCCATTGCTCTGATTCCTCATGTGTTGTCTTTGGTAATTTTCCAGAGAGTGATGGGACTTGGTATCTATAGCGTGGTGTATTCCAATGTATTGTTTGCGCTGGTAGTCTGTATCTTAAATCAGCTGGCAATCCGCAAATACCTTCGTTACCGCCAGGAGTATAAAAAAACGTTCCTTGTTCCAATTGCCTGCTCTGCTATTATGGGATTTGCAGCCTTTGGCGCTTACACGGCGATTTACAGCCTGCTTCCGGAACGCATGGCTTCCGGCCGTCTTGGTATTATCCTTGCATTGTGTCCGGCCATTTTTGCAGCAGTTCTAATCTATGGAGTTCTGCTGCTGAGATTTGGAGGCTTCAGCGATAAAGAGTTAAAAGAGATGCCTATGGGAACGAAGCTTTTAGGAGCAGCAAGAAAACTGCATCTCCGTTAAAAAGCAGGGATAATCTGACAAAATAAGCAGATACTAACCGTGGAAAGGAGGAATTTCCATGAAACGGTTTGTATACTGCTTATTTTTATTTGCAGGGGTCAGCTTCCTCTGTCTGGGAGCAGGAGTCTGGATAACCAGGACAGCATCAGAAAAGGAAGACAGGCAGCAGAAGGCAATGGAACAGGAAACACCGCCGCCGGACCGGGTGGTGGTCAATCAGACAGAAGTGGAGCACATCTCTACCGCGGAGGATCCGCCTTACTGTTTGGTGTCCGAAGACGGATTTTTGTTGGTATTCCGAAAAAACCAGACGGATGTGTGCTTGTATACCCACATTCCCATTGCAGATTTTCCTAAGGAAGAGCAGGATAAGCTTCGGGAGGGAATCTGGTTTGCAACCATGATGGAGGTTTACAGCTATTTGGAATCTTATACCAGTTAAGGCTGGTATTTTTGTGGCAAATCCGGTTTAACTGTGTTATACTGATTACCTAATATTATCAGAAGAGGTTTTCATTGTGAAAAGAAACGTTATTGTAATCGGAGGCGGCGCTTCCGGCATGGCGGCGGCAATCTGGGCAGCCAGAACCGGAGCGGCCGTTACGATTTTAGAACATACCGATCGGGTCGGGAAAAAGATTTTATCCACTGGTAATGGAAGATGTAATCTGACCAATGCATTTATGACAGAAGGATGTTACCGCTCGGAACAGCCGGAGTTTCCCTTCCAGGTGCTGAAAAAATTTGGCACAGAAGATACCATCCGCTGGTTTTCGGAAATGGGGTTAGAGGTAAAAGACAGGCAGGGATATTATTATCCTCTTTCGGATCAGGCCTCTGCCGTACTGGATGTTTTAAGAATGAGCTTAAAAGAGCATCAGGTAACGGTACTGTGCGGCTTTGCGCCTATATCCGTTAAGAAAAGCAAAAACGGCTGGCTGGTTGCTGGACTGGAAAAAAATGCAGATACCGGAAAGGAACGGAAGATTCAGATAGAAGGAGACGCCGTCATTCTGGCAGCAGGAGGAAAGGCAGCTCCCAATACGGGTTCTGACGGTTCCGGATATGAACTGGCAAAGATGCTGGGACACCGGATTATCCGTCCTCTTCCGGCTTTGGTCCAGCTTCGCTGCCAAGGCAATTATTATAAGCAGCTTTCCGGAATTCGAACAGATGCAGAACTGACATTGTATGTAGACAGGAAACCGGTGGCCAGGGAACGGGGCGAGCTGCAGCTTACGGATTATGGATTAAGCGGGATTCCCACTTTCCAGATCAGTCGGTATGCGTCCAGGGCCCTGGATGAAAAGAAGAAGGTTACTGTCAGTGTAGACTTTTTCCCAGAAGTTTCTGCAGCAGGTACAAAGAAACTTCTGGAAGAGCGGGCAGCCCGGTTCCCAGACCGTTTGTGCGAGGACTTCCTTACGGGCCTGTTAAATAAAAAACTGGCAGCCGTTTTATTAAAGCTTTCTGGAATCCGTCCTTTGGAGCCTTGCAGAAGGCTGACCAAAGGCCATCTGGAGACGCTAACCGGTCACATGAAGCATTATCAGGCGCTGGTTTTAAGCGTCAATCCATTTGCCAATGCACAGGTATGCTGCGGTGGAGTGGATACAACGGAAATCAACCCGGAAACCATGGAATCCAGAATCCAGAAAGATCTGTATATTGCAGGGGAGCTGCTGGATGTAGACGGAATCTGCGGCGGCTATAATCTGCAGTGGGCCTGGGCCAGCGGCTGTGTAGCCGGAGTATCGGCAGCAGGCGGCCGGATGGCCGGACAAAAGGGAACCGAAAGAAAGGAGAGACGCCGATGATTCGTCTTTCTCAGGTAAAACTTCCCATTCGCCACAGTCGGGAAGAACTGGAAAAAAAAGCGGCAAAAGCTTTGAAAATGCCCCTTCATCAGATAAAGAAGATAGAGATTGTTAAACAGTCTATTGACGCCAGAAAGCGGGAGGACATTACATACAGTTATGTGCTGGATATCTGGGCAGACCAGGAAGAGGCCATTGTAAAGCGGGCGAAAAACCGTAACGCCGTTATTAAGAAGGAGAACTCTTACCAGTTTCCGCCATGCGGGAAAGCCCCCCTTGCCAATCCTCCGGTGATCATCGGAACCGGTCCTGCAGGACTGTTCTGCGGGCTGATGCTTGCAAAGGCCGGTTATCGTCCCATCCTGCTGGAGCGGGGCGGTTCAGTGGAAGAGCGGAAAGAGGCGGTAGAGACATTCTGGAAAGGGGGAAAACTGGATCCCCAGTGCAACGTCCAGTTCGGGGAAGGGGGCGCAGGCACCTTTTCGGATGGAAAATTAAATACGCTGGTAAAAGATGTGTCCGGCAGAAATGGGGAAGTTCTTCGGATTTTTGCAGAATTTGGAGCAGATCCGTCGATCTGCTATGTCAATAAACCACACATTGGAACCGATATATTAAGCCAGGTAGTCAGCCGGATGAGAAAAGAAATTATCCGTTTGGGCGGCCAGGTCCGGTTTCATGCCTGTGTGACCGATTTTCTGATAGAGGAAGAGCCGGATGGCGGCAGAAGGCTGACAGGAGTTATGGTAAATGGTACGGAAAGGCTGGACAGCAGCGTGGCAGTGCTGGCAGTAGGCCATAGTGCCAGAGATACCTTTGAAGTACTGTATCAGAAAAAGGTACCCATGGAACCCAAGGCCTTTGCAGTGGGTCTTCGAATTCAGCATCCCCAGGAACTGATCGATGAATCCCAGTACGGAAAAGAAGCGGCGAAACTGCTGGGAGCAGCCAGCTACAAGCTGACCCACCAGGCTCAAAATGGAAGAGGAGTTTATACCTTTTGTATGTGTCCGGGAGGCTATGTGGTAAATGCTTCTTCAGAAGAAGGCCGCCTGGCAGTCAATGGGATGAGCTACCACGCGAGAGACGGAGCCAATGCGAACAGCGCGGTCATTGTCACTGTAACACCAGCAGATTACGGGACGGATCACCCG